>JAYUKX010000158.1:0-101324 GCA_043764095.1 Chitinophagales bacterium | reverse complement strand
CTACGTGTTGGCCTACGTGTTGGCCTACGTGTTGGCCTACGTGTTGGCCTACGTGTTGGCCTACGTGTTCGCCTACGTGTTCGCCTACGTGTTGGCCTACGTGTTCGCCTACTTACGTAGGTGAACACGTAGGAGGCGGACACGTAGGTTCGCCATTAGAAACACCAACCATTAGCCCCTCGTAACGCTTCCGCAATAACCCTGCGCTGCGTTTTTACATTCACTGGAGGGTATTTTGTATAGCGTTTTACACCCATTAAGAATGTTTTTAGCAAATCACCTTCTGTAAAGGAAGCAATGGCATCCGTTGCATTTTTGCTCATACGCGCAGTTACATCGTGGAAAAACACATGCAACATGGCTTCATATACCTCCTTAGGTTGCGCCATATCGCTCCGCTGCTCAATTTTCATAATACGAAGCAACATCGACTCGGCAGCAAAGAGATCGATCATCATATCGGCGCAATTCATCAGGATTTCTTGCTCGTCCTTTAGGTTGAGTTTGCCATCCATTTGCATTTTAGCAGCACCTCCTGCGGTCATCAAAATAATCTTTTTAAAATCAGATATGGCCTTGATTTCCTCAGCGTACGCACCTTCCAAACGCTCCATAGAAGGCATAGCAGACAATTCTTTTTGCACAGCCCAAGCCGGACTCACAATATCCAATTGACCTTTCAAAGCGCGTTTGAACAATTGATCTACCATTAATAAGCGGTTGATCTCGTTAGTGCCTTCATAAATACGGTTAATACGGCTGTCGCGGTAAGCACGAGCGGCGGTGTATTCCTCGCTAAAACCAATTCCACCATGCACCTGAACGTTTTCATCTACACAATAGTCAATAACTTCGGAGCCAAGTACTTTGATGATAGAACACTCAATCGCATATTCTTCAGCCGCTTCTAAAGTAGCTTGGCCAAATGATTTGCCAGCAGCAGACCCCGCCTCTTTTTTCTCGTGCAACAACTGGGAAATTCGATATGCGGCGCTTTCCGCTGCAAAAGTACGGATGGCCATTTCGGCCAATTTATATTGTATCGCTCCAAATGTACCAATTGGAACACCAAATTGGATGCGTTCATTAGCGTATTGAACAGCAGAAGTAGTCACAGTACGTCCAGCACCAGCGCACATTACACCCAGTTTGTAACGACCGATATTCAGCGCATTAAAAGCGATCAAATGGCCTTTACCCACTTCGCCTAATACACTATCAACAGGTACTTTCATGTTCTCAAAAAACAACTGGCGGGTAGAAGAACCTTTGATACCCATTTTGTCTTCTTCCGCTCCTAACGTTAAACCGGGAGTATTGCGTTCAATGATAAAACAGGTGAATTTTTCGCCCGCGATTTTTGCAAATACGATAAAAATATCGGCAAAGCCTGCATTGGTGATCCACATTTTTTGGCCATTAATCACATAATGCGTACCATCTTCACTGAGGTCTGCACGCGATTTAGCATTCAAGGCATCCGAACCGCTTCCTGGCTCGGTGAGGCAATAAGATGCTTTCAACTCGCCCGAAACCAAACGCGGCAAGTATTTTTGCTTTTGTGCTTCGGTACCAAAATAAAGGATAGGCAACATACCAATGCCTGTATGCGCAGCAAATGCCACTAGAAATGATCCTGCAGGCCCCGTAACATCCGAAATAACGGTATTCGTATTCGTATCCATTTCAGTGCCACCATATATTGCAGGTATATGCGCACCAAGCAAGCCTAGTTCGCCAGCACGTGACAATAAACCCGGCACAATACCCGGTTCTTGCTTTTCAATTTTGTGGGCAACAGGATATACTTCCTGCTCAATAAAATCGACGGTCATTTGACGTACCATCAATTGTTCCTCTGTGAGTTCTTCCGGTATAAATGTATCTTCCGGCTGACTTTCGCGGATGAGGAATTCCCCGCCTTTTAATACGTCATTTGCGACCAATGTATCTTCCATATTTTTAATTGAATTTTAATTATTAGCGAATTTTCGCTGCAAAGATATAGGGTTGTATTTATATCCACAAGAGCTGGTAGAATTTTTTTTGGAGAAATTTACATTATTCGCATTTGCCCTCAATTAGTACACTTATTTAACGCCTACCCATCACCATTCGATCTGCCCCTCCAATATCCTTTTGAAGGACTACATTAGTCATGCCATTTTCCTTTAAAAGCATTACTACCTCAGGGGCATTAAACTCATTGCATTCAAAAAATAGCGCACCTCCCGTTTTCAGGTTTTGGTGTGCAAGATGTACAATAGCACGGTAAAATAAAAGCGGATCATCGCCCTCCACAAACAAGGCCAATTCCGGTTCATGTTCCAAAACGTGTGCTGGCATTACAGCCATTTCGTGCCGAGGTATATATGGAGGATTGCTCACAATCACATCAAACATCGGTAGATCATTAAAATCATCAGTTAATATATCCGCTTGCGTAAAATGTACCAATGATGAATTTCCCAAAATTTGGCTTGCATTTTCCTTAGCAACGGCAAGGGCTGCGCTACTTTTTTCGATACCATATAATTCAATATTCGGTAATTTACGCTTTAACGTAATCCCAATACATCCGCTACCCAGTCCAATATCTAAAACCCTAGCAGAGGAATTTTCCTGTTTTTTTAAATATTGAATGATCAAATCCACGAGTTCTTCGGTCTCTTGTCGGGGAATAAGCACGGCAGGGGTGACTTTGAACTTCAGTCCAAAAAAATCAGCAGCACCCAGTATATATTGCAAAGGAACGCCGTTGATCAGTGCCGTTTTGATACGATCATATTCAGAAATTTCCATTGTTTCTTTGAGTTGGAACGTTGTATATTGTTTAGTTCCGAAAGCATCCTCCAATACTATACGGGCAATACTACGCGCTTCTACGTCGCCATATCGAGGCGTAAGCGCGGTGATGAGGTCATCGAAAGGTAAAATCATGGAATTGTGTATTGTAAGCGGCAAAAATACACTAAAAAAAAATAAGCCCGGTAGCAATTGCGCCCCGGGCCATTTCACTAAACCATTCTATTGTATGAAGCAATTAATTATTATCCAATAATGTGCCAAACTTCAATATCGTTCAAACTATTTGGCAAATTAACATTTATTTCATAAAAATCCCTGTTTAATACTTTCTACTCAACAGGGACAAAACAAAAAACAAACACTATGAACAAACACTAATTAAAGTGTAGTTATCTATTGAGCGGAGCCGAATCGGTTGCTGAGCGGAGCCGAAGCAACTATTTTATTTAATTTGGGTTTTACTATGCAAAAAAGCCCATCAAATCAAATAAAATCAAAGAACTCAAAATGCCCGTGCAAACTTAATGTCAACTTTTGGATATTTACGATATTTTTGTATTATTTTTTATGAACAAACTAATTTTTTCGCTTAGCGCACTTCTAATCGCCTTCAACGCATGTAATTCAGCCGCGGATGAAATCGCTAAATCGACTGAAGAAACTCGGAAAAAGAACGCAGAGAAGGGGTCATCCGCGCCCGATGGCATGGCTGTTTTTAGGGCCAACTGCATTAATTGTCATGGTGCCGATGGTGCTCTGGGCTTAAATGGAGCCAAAAACCTGAGTATTTCGGACTTGCCACTTGATTCCCGTATCCATATCATTACCAATGGAAAAAACTTGATGACGCCATTCAAGGCGCTGTTAAATGAAGCAGAAATCAAAGCAGTAGCCGAATATACACTTACTTTAAAAACTCAAACCGCCAAATAAGGCCGCACCTTCTCCAACCAATCTTTTTTTAACTCAATAATTTGAAGGAGTTCTTCTACACTCCTAAAGCGTCCGTGTTGTTCTCGAAACGCAATAATCCACCTTGCCTGCTTGGATTCGATATACGGATGCTCATTGAGTTCGTCCCAAGTAGCCGTATTGAGTGATATTTTTTTAAACGTCTGATCTTGAACCTGTAAAAAAGGGCGTACTTTTTGAAAAACACTGTCGGGCAGCATCCTCGTTTCGCCCACTTGCTCAATTCTGCTAAAGCCACCCAGTTTATCACGCCAATTGAGGATACGTTTGGCCCAGCCTTCTCCAACTCCTGGCAACTGCACAAGATCTTCTATTTCAGCGACATTGATATCTACTGTTGCAATGGTGCGTTTACTACTTACATTTGTTGCACGTGCTTTGTCGGGTAGGTTTGCGGCCACTTCCGTTGTTGCCTTTTCGCCGATAAACATGAATGGATACAGGCGTTGGTAATCCATTTCGGAAAGCGTAAATAATTTCTTTACATCTTCTTTTTGCCGGAAATACCCGCCTTTACTGCGGTAATTAAGCCAACCACTGATCGTTTTGTCCGATAGTCCAAAACTAGAAAGCATAGCAGCATCTACTAGATTTGGATCGAATGGCTTCATGATGGCCAATGGTTTTTGCGCTTGTTCATACGGAGGTATTTCTGCGGTGTTATTTTCACGATCATCCATTGTGATCCATGGCCGGAGGCGATGAAAATCTTCATCCGAAAGCGTATAAATTTTTGAAAAATCATCGGGTTGTTTGAATTTTCCGCCTTTACTGCGGTAGTTCAAGATACTTTTGATCGTTTTTTCAGATAAGCCAAGTGCTTTAAAGTCTGGGGCAGAACAGGTATTTGGGTTGAAATGGAACAGCGTATTTGAACGTTGTTCGGATGCTTGTTCTTCAACGTTTGGCGCGCCGTCCGAGGATTGAAGTGCGTTCGAGTCAAAAAGCGCTTGATGCGTAATATTGGATTTTTTGTTAAAAAAATACCCATAAATACTGGGTAACGCTAACAAAAACAAGCAAGTGCAAACCAAAAAAATGATGCCATTGCGTTCAACACGGGTGAAATAAAGGTAATCCCAAAAGAATTTTTTAACTTTCATGGTGAAAGAGATACGATAGGTGTGAAGAAAAAAAGATAAGTGTGTGTGCGGTAGGGTGTGGGTGTGCCAGTAAACTGGTAAAACTACGGTACGCAAAGGTAGGGGTGCTGGAGCGATACTTGCAAGTGTCTGGCCAACTAAACAGCAAAAAAACACCATAATGCTGCTGAATTACGACTAATTATGGCTTTTGAATGGGTTTGTTGCCATTCTACTTGACAATTATGTCTATTTTTGCCCTCTTTTAAATTATTATACATGCGCATTTACAGCAATATACGCTTTTTTCTCTTCTTCTCTTTTGTTGCTACGGCCTCTATGGTTTTGGCTCAAAAACCTTATTTCCAACAGGAGGTAAATTACACGATCAAAGTGAGTTTGGACGATACAAAACATACCCTTACTGGTGATATTAGTTTTGAATACATCAACCATTCCCCCGATCAACTCAGCGAAATATGGGTACATCTTTGGCCCAATGCCTTCAAAAACCGCCGTTCGGCTTTTTGTAAGCAAAAATTAAGACAGGGTAAGGCCGCGTTTTATTTTGCAAAAGATACGGATTTAGGCAGTATCAAATCCCTCGATTTTATGGTAGATGGCGTAAAAGCGACTTGGACGTACGACCCACAAAATCCCGATATTGCGCGTATTCCGCTAGCCAGCCCATTAAAACCAGGTGATAAAATCTTGGTAACTACACCATTTACGGTCAAAATACCCGCGTCCTTCTCCCGACTTGGACATGTCGGTACTTCTTACCAAATCACGCAATGGTACCCAAAGCCAGCAGTATATGACCGCGAGGGTTGGCACGCCATGCCGTACTTGGATCAAGGCGAATTTTATTCGGAGTTCGGTTCCTTCGATGTAAAAATAACCTTACCCGAAAACTATGTTGTGGGCGCAACAGGTATGCTCCAAAACGCCACCGAATGGGCTTTTTTGAGCAAAAAAGAAGCCGAAACGCGGGCGGTAATGGCAACATTGGAGGAGACCACAAAAACGAATAAAAAGAAAAGAGTAGATAATAACTTACTAGACTCCTTCCCTCCATCTGCCAATATATTCAAAACCCTACACTATAAAGCCGCCAATGTCCACGACTTTGCTTGGTTTGCCGATAAGCGTTTTTATGTATTGAAAGATACAGCGCGCCTCGCATCAGGGAAAACAGTGGACTGCTGGGGCATGTTTACCAAAAGTGATTTTAAACACTGGAAAAAAGGAGCATTTTATGTAAAGCGTTCCGTTGAATTTTATTCCAAAAATGTGGGCGAGTACCCTTGGCCACATGCTACCGCTGTACACTCGGCACTGAGTGCGGGAGGAGGCATGGAATACCCTATGATTACCGTCATTGGCAACAGCGAATCGGACAAATCACTCGACGAGGTAATTACCCACGAAGTAGGCCACAACTGGTTTTACGGCCTGCTCGCCTCCAATGAACGCGACCACTCTTGGATGGATGAGGGCATGAATTCCTACTACGAAGACCGTTATATGCGCACTTATTACGGATCGGGTAGTATGGATGATCAAATCCCGAAGAAACTATTTGATCCCCTAAAATACGGCAGCATCACGGAAAATGCACTGCTGATACTGGCCCGCAATGGCGAAAATACCTCTGCTGATATCAATGCCGATCAAATGAGTAATATTGCCTACGGCGTGCAGGCTTATATGAAAACCTCTTTTTGTATGCGTTGGCTTGAAAACGCCATTGGGGTCGAAAAATTTGATGCAGCTATGCAGGCGTATTTTAAGGAATGGAGTTTTAAACACCCTCAACCAGAAGATTTCAGGCAATCAATGACCAAAAGCGGGGTCGATATAAATTGGTTTATGACCCAAATGCAAACCCGTAAAAAGGCCGATCCTGCCCTGAAAAAAGCAGAACAAGATGCCAATAGTAATACAATATTGAAAGTAAAAGAAAAAGGCCAAACTACTGCCCCATTTAGTATTACGGCTATGAAAAACGGCCAACCTACAGCAACAAAGTGGTTTTTACCAGAAGCGGGACAAACACTTTTTAATATGGGGAAAACCGATGCTGATGGGTTTTTATTGAACAAAGAAGGTATTGCATTGGATAATAATGCGGCCAATAATAATTTAAAAACCAACGGACTTTTCAAAAAAGGAGATCGATTGAATATCGGCTTATTAAAACCTTTTGAACAACGCGGTAAAAAAACCTTGGGCGTTTTGCCGTGGTTGGGTTGGAATAATTACGATAAACTAACGGCAGGTTTACTGCTTTATAATCCACCTTTGCCTGGACAAAAGATACAATATTACCTCGCTCCAGGTATTTCTTTGAACAATGGTGAATTTGTAGGCGGCGGCGATATTCGATATAGGCTGCATCCTGTAAATGGTGCCATCAAACGTATTACATTAGGTGTCAACGGACGTACGTTTAACGAAAACCTATTGGGACGCGATGAAAAGTATTTGAGCCGATTTTACCGGATTACGCCGTGGGTACAAGCCGATTTCCGATCTGCCAATACGGCACTAAGGCAATCGGTGGCCATTCGGTGGAACTATATCGGCCTCGAAAATGGCTTTGATACGGCTGGGGTAAAAAAACCGGCTTATGTCAGCAATATTTGGGAAACAAAATACCAATTATCCAATTTGGGTAAGCCCAATCCTTATGACCTGACGCTCGCATTAGAAGGCCAAAACTGGGATGACGACGGTACTGCAAAGCAATACCTGCGCCTAGGGCTGGAATGGAAGCAAAGTTACTTTTATACCGATAAGCGCAAGGTGAATTTACGGTTTTATGGCGGTTATTTTATTAAAAATAGCAGTCGAGAACGCAAATCGCTGGGCTTTGGCGCAGATGATCCCTTTGCTAGAGGCTCTCTTTCTTTAGCCCAAAACGGCTATACCGATTATAAACACGACTATTTGTATTTTAATCGAAATGGATCAAGCGGTTTGGCTAATAGACAAATACAACAAGCGGAAGGTGGATTTAAATACGCTTTTGGTAGTCAATACCAGTCTTCTGGTGATGTAGGCCATAGTAATAATTATCTTTTTGCGGTCAACTTGGAAGCTGATTTACCTAAGAAATTGCCATTAGGTATCCCATTAAAGCCCTATTTTGATTTAGGTTATGCGGATTTGGGCTATTTACCGAGTGGCGGCACCGAACCCAGTTCATTATTTTGGAGTGGAGGTTTTGCTTTGTCGTTCTTGAAAGGGTACTTCAATGTATATTTCCCTGCGATTAATTCTCAAAATATCAACCGATTATACAAGGAAACGAGTAAGGGCAATTACCTGCGCCGTATTACTTGGAGTATTAAATTGAATGGATTAGAGCCACTAGGTTTGGGAGATCGTTTGCTGAAATAAGGCTATGGCGTGGTTTTTGCTATAATTTTTTGAGTACGGAGTAATGCGGCTGTGTCCAAAATAATTTAAAATTAAATAGTTTTAAATTATGTAGCGCACAGCCGCATTACTCCATTAAAATACTGATTACAATGCGTTTTATATTTACACTATTAATTATCAGCCAATTAGCCACGGCAGATCTTCATGCTTGTGGCTACAGTTTTGTAGGAGGTTGTTCTTCCCATATCCGCTTAAAAATAAACGGTACGGAAGATGAATTTGCCATTGCTTCTTGCGATTACGAAACGGCTTTTCAAGGCTTACAATTGGGTAACCTGCGCTCACTTACGTTGTCCGGTGGATCCGTAATTACTTGGGAAAGTTGTATTAATCATGTTTCCTCGGCAGCATTGTATTACCGTATTTATCCTGTAGGGCAAGGTGGCGGAAACTGGTCAAATGTAACCATTCCCGAAGACTATAATACCACCCAAGGGCCTTACACAACGCGTTACCGCGACCTGAGTTCGAATATCAATTTGGTCAGTGGTTTGAATATTGGCACCAATTACACTTTGGAGATTTATGTACGCGCTGATGTAGATACACTTGGGGATGATTTTATTCCAGAAACCTTTATGTTGGCCAATAACGATGGCGCAAATTACAAACTAACCTTTACCTATGGTGGCCCTAATGCACCAGCTTTAACGACAGTAGTTACGTACAAAGAACCTGTTTTGTGTTGGGGGAAAAAGACAGGTAAATTAGGCGTTGATGTGTATGGCGGCCAAGCCGGAGGTACTTTTTTTTACCAATGGTCGGCCAATACCCAAAATTTTTACCAAATTGATAGTCTTGCGGCGGGTATTTATACCGTCACAGTAACAGAATCGCCAAGCGGCTTTACTTCTACCCGTTCTGGGCAAGTCACCCAACCTGCACTACCCATTTCTTTGAGTTTTAGTGGCGTAACACCGGCAAGTTGTGGCGCAGCAGGTATGGCTACGGTGAATCCATCTGGTGGAACAGGCGCATTATCGTGGGAATGGAGTACGGGTGATACATTGGCCACAGCCCAGTTTCCAGTAAGCGGCATTTACGCCATTACCATCACCGATGCTAATGCTTGCACACAAAAAGGCATGGTGACAATAGGCGGAACTGGCACGGCTATGGTTTTTGAATTCCATGCCATTTGCTCCGGCGAAACCTTTGTTCGTGGTAACCAATCATTTACGCAATCGGGTTTGCATAGTGTCATAATTCCAAGCCCTAATGGATGCGATTCCATTATTGATTTTTATTTGACGGTAGTGGATGGCGTAGATTTACTCGCTAATGTACCTACACAAACCACAGTAACGTGTGGAACTCCTGTACAAGTCGTATGTGCAGGCACGGGCGCGAATACCTACGCTTGGACACGTAATGACCAACCTATAGGCAATGGAACGGCTTGTTTGGATATTGTAGCAGGCGGCAATTATACGATCAATCTGACGAATACGACCGATGGAAAAACCTGTACGTTTACAAAAGCAATTAATGTGGCCGAGCATTTGGTGGCAGGAGCGTTACAAGCAAGTGGCACGGGTTTATATACGGGTGCTTGTTATACGGGGGATTTAGGGGTCACTGCCATATCTAGTGCTTCCGAACAAATTAGTGCTTATACATGGACTTATAATAATGCCATTGTGTCTTTGGCAGATACTTGCACCTATATTATCCCAAATCCAAATAACGGATTGGGAACGCTTAATTTAAAAACTATTGACCAATATGGTTGCCAAAAAGAGATTCAAAATATCATAATTACAGCACAGCAGCCACAGCCACAACCTGTTATTTTTGGTGCCTTGCAACAAACCAACTGCGATGGTACGATCGCAGTTAATCTGAATGTGGCTGGAGGGGCGCAACCTGTTGCTGTACATTGGTCTTCGGGTGTAACGGGCAACCCTGTTGATTTGTTACCAGGTTTCAATAATGTGGAAGCCATAGATGCTGCAGGCTGTATTACCTCCGTTTTTGTGATTGTAGAAGATTTTAGTATTGAGATGCAAAGTAGCCCTACTTCGGGCATTGCGGCGGCGGATGGGAAGGCAACCGTTTTGGTAAAAGGAGCGATTAATTTGCCTTATACAACACTTTGGAGTACAGGTGCCACCACTACCACTATTACCAACTTAAATCCAGGTACCTACTGCGCCACAGTAACCGACGGCAGCGGCTGTACCCGCACTGCTTGTACAGAGGTGTTAAATACCAGTAGTGTAACCCAACCTTTTGGACAGGTAAAGGGTCTTTCTATTTATCCCAATCCTGCAACAGTTGGAACCGAAGTACAGATTACACCAGTAGAAGAAAAAGCCTTGTGGAAATTGGTAGATTTGAATGGTCAAATTCGCGATGAGCAATGGATCAAAATAGGGCAAAGCAACTTGCGACTACCCGATTATTTGCCCGAAGGAATATATACAGTAGTTGTGCAGTCAAATAATTTTTTGCAGTGGGACAAAATTTTTTTGAAGAACGGGCGTTAATAACCCTCATTTAAGAAAGAAATGCTTATCTTTGCGGCTCTTTCCAAAATTAAATCATTTTAGTTAACTAAACACATTCTAGACAACATGATTAAGAAACTTCTATTCCCAGCACTTGTAGGTGCTATGACAATGTTCGCATCTTGCGAATCTGATCCTTGTAAAGATCTCGAAGGCAAATGCGGTACTGGTACTTGCTTTGATGGTACTTGCGTATGCGACGAAGGCTTCGAAGCAGACGCTGCTGGCGTTTGTAACGTAGAGTGGCCTACCAAATTCCTTGGTGATTACCTTGGAAGTGAAGTTAGCACATCTACTGATCCTAACGGAAGCGGTACTTTTAACTTGAGCGCACCATGTATTATTAAACCTGTTACTGGTTCTACTACATCTGTTCGCGTTGAAAACCTTGGTGGTTTCCAAACTTCGATCACTGTTAATGTAAAGAAAGCAAACAGCTCTGATGCTTCTGCTTTAAATTTAGATTTTACAGATGTGGCTGACGCAGGTGGTGACAAATGGTCTGGTGTATTAACATACGACCCTGCTACAAAAAAATTGAGCGGTTCTTATACCCTCGTTGATAACTTTACTGGTGGTTCATACACTACTACTTCTGTTATCAACTACACAAAACAATAATCTATTTTAGATTAAATACTAGTAAAACGAGTCGTTCGGTGTTCCGGGCGGCTCGTTTTTTATTACTACCTTTGCAGGAAAATTACTGCAACTGTGAATTTAACCGAAATTGCTATACGGCGGCCATCGCTTATTATTGTATTGTTTACGATATTGAGTTTTATGGGTATTGCCTCTTATACTTCTCTACCGATTGAACTGGTACCCAAGTTCAGTCCGCCTGTTGTTACTATTATTACGGCTTATCCGGGTGCTTCGCCCAGTGAAGTAGAAAATACGGTGGCCAAACCCATTGAAGATGCCATTTCATCTTTGGAAGGTATTGACCAAATACAGGTCGTTTCTAACGAAAATGTGTGCTTTATCGCTGTTGAATTTGAACAACAAGTTGATTTAGATAAATCTGTACAAGAAATCCAGCGCAAAATGAACCAAGTCGTATCCCTTTTTCCAAAAGAGGTGCGTGCTCCGGTGATTAATAAATTTGCATTAGACGAGTTACCCGTAGTACGCCTTGCGGTGAGCGGCAATATGTCGGGCACTGCATTTTATGATTTGGTCAAAAACCGCGTCGTCTCCGAAATTGGTCAAGTAAAAGGCGTTGCGCAGGTTAATATCCTCGGCGGCGAACAACGCGAGGTAAAGGTCAATATCAATTCTTATAAAATTGAACAATATGGCCTCTCTCTCCTGCAAGTATCGCAAGCCATACAAACGGCTAACCTCGACTTCCCAACTGGTAAAGTAACCGATGATGTGAGCCAAGTCCGTATTCGTTTGGCTGGAAAATTTAATTCTTTGGACGAAATACGCGCTCTAGTCATTGGGAAAAGCCGATTTGGAGGCACCGTCTTTCTACGCGATATTGCAGATGTACAGGATGGCGTGCGCGACCCCGAAATCGTGTGCCGCGCCAACGAAAGCCCCGCAGTAGGTATTAGTATCCGAAAACAAGGCGATGCCAATGCCGTGGAAATGTCGGATTTGGTATTGGAAAAAATAAAAAAACTCGAAAAAACATACGAAAAAGAAGGGCTCAAGTTCCAAGTAGTGGCCAATAGCAGCGTGTTCACCAAAATGTCCACCGATGCCGTGATCGAGGATTTAATTATTGCCGTGATCCTTGTGAGTTTGGTCATGCTGCTCTTTCTACATAGTATCCGCAACGCCATGATTGTGTTGGTGAGTATTCCAACCTCCATTGTGAGTACCTTTATTATGATGAAACTCTGCGGATACTCGCTCAATATGTTGAGTTTGTTGGGTTTGTCGTTGTCGATCGGTATTTTGGTGGACGATGCTATTGTCGTCATTGAAAATATATATCGACACTTGGAAATGGGGAAAGACCGCGTACAGGCGAGTTACGATGGCCGAACGGAAATTGGTTTTACCGCAATTAGTATTACCTTGGTGGATGTGGTGGTGTTTTTGCCCATTGTGTTTACGGTGGGTTTGGTGCCTAATTTGTTGCGTCAATTTTGTATGACCGTACTCACTTCTACCCTTATGTCGCTTTTAGTTTCCTTTACATTGGTACCTTGGCTTACCTCGAGGGTGGGTAAATTGCACCGTTTTGAAGGGAAAAATATCGGCGGGCTGATTATCAAATATTTTGAGCAGTTTTTAGTTTGGTTAACGGATGGTTTTGTCGCGGCCTTGCGCTGGTCACTTCGGAGTGGTTGGAATAAATTTATCACCATCACTACAGCCGTATCACTGCTCATCGGCTCGGTGTTTTTGGTCACCAGCGGATTGATTGGCAATTCCTTTTTTGATGCCGGCGAGCGGGGCGAATTTCTAGTGGGTGTGGAGTTGCCAAAGGACGCTTCCCTTGCTCAAACCAACGCCGCTATCCAAAAAGCAGAAGCCTTTTTGCGCCAACAACCCGATGTCATTCGCACTTTCACAACAGTAGGTACGACGAATAAAGCATTTGGCCTCAATGCGCCGTTTATTGGTGAGGTTCATGTGTTTCTAAAGCCTTATCCAGAGGAGCGCAAGGTGCTTACGCCGATATATGCCCTTCAAACGAAGATTAAACTCGAAGAACACATCGCTGGAGTAAAAATAAAAACTTCCCCAATTGATATTATGGGGCTGTCCTTTATGCCCATCGAGATTTATTTGAATGGCCCCAATTTGGACTCCCTACTCGCTATGTCCAACACGATACAAAACATAATGAAAGGTGTGCCGGGCTGCGTGGATATTACGCCATCCGTAGAGGGCGGAAACCCCGAAATAAGGGTGGATGTGGACCGCAAGCGCATGGCCGATTATGGTCTGGTGATGGCTCAAGTGGGTCTTACGCTCCAAACGGCGTTCAGTGGTAATACCGATGCACGTTACCGCGATGGCGAATACGAATACCCTATCCGCATTGCTTTAGATGCTTTTGACCGTCGCAGTGCCGAGAACATAGCACACCTATCTCTCGTAAATCCGTTGGGTAGCACGGTATATCTCCAGCAATTTGCCGATATTAAAGAAGGTGTTGCCCCTACTCGTCTCGAACGGCGCGACCGGATGCCTTCTATTGTATTTACAGCACAGGTAATTGGGCGACCCAATGGTTCTGTGAGTCGCGATATTAAAGCGCAATTGGACAAACTACCTTTACCTACGGGTTCTTATATTAAATACGGCGGTGACCTCAAGCGGCAACAACAGGGCATTGGCACTATGAGTTTTGCGCTTTGGACTTCTTTGCTGTTGGTTTATTTAATTATGGTGGCTTTGTACGACAACTGGGTGTATCCGTTTGTGGTATTGATTACCATTCCTCTTTGTATCATTGGTGCGTTTTTAGCACTGGCATTGGCGAGCGAAAACTTAACTGTTTTTACAGGTCTTGGTATGTTGATGTTGATCGGTTTAGTGGGCAAAAACGCTATTCTCGTCGTTGACTTTGCCAACCAACTGCGCAGCGAGGGCATGCCACTGAATGAAGCATTGCTTACGGCTACTAAAATGCGTTTTCGCCCAGTTTTGATGACCAATATTGCCATGGTGATCGGACTTTTGCCCATTGCCATGACAGGCGGCGCGGGTTCGGCTTGGAAAAACGGTTTGGCTTGGGCCATCATAGGTGGCCTTAACTCGTCTATGTTCTTGTCGCTGATTATCGTTCCAGTGGTATATGGGCTATTTGATACGATGTTGACAAAGGCCGGATTGAACAACCGTAAGCCAGTTTTTTTTAAGAAGACCCCTAGGAATGAGATTTAGATAAAGGTACAAATTTGGGGAGATGATTTTGTCACTATCAAGGCATGAAGAGGGCGTTTAGTGGGGTTGGGGTAAACGAAGAGAGGGGCAAAATGAAGCCGCCAAATCTGTACCTTTATTTGAATCTCATTCCTTAACCCCCTGAACAAAAGTCTCACTTTGTAGCCTTTCGATCAGCATAGTGGTCAATCGGCGCACCATATCGGGTTCATGTTCCAAAAAAGTGGTCAATTCGTCCGTTGTAAAATGGCCAATAATCATACCGCAAAGTTGGTTGCGCAGCCGTAAATCGGAGCGGACGCTATCGGTAATCCAGTCCATTTGGTCTTTTTTTGCCATTTTAAAATACGTATCCCGACGTTTTAGGATATAAGCATAAAACACTTGAATGAGCAGCGGGTGCTGCATTTTCAGGATAGGCCGGAGGGTGGTATTTTGAAACACTTCCTCTGGTTTTGAAAGATTTGTTTTTAGGGTCAATACGGGTCGGAGCGCGATGCGCTGCTCATCATTTTCTATCATGTGGTGTATAACTGTTTAAAAGGAGGTAATGTTGTAAATATTTTTAAAATCTAATTTGAAATACAGTTTTTTCAGCAGCCACGGTAGCCAATGAAAAGCCAAATTGGTGGCTCGACAAAATTTCCCGAATCAGTGTAAGCCCTACGCCTTGGCCTGTGTTTTTGGTGGTAAAAAAGGGTGAAAATAGCAGTGGCGCAACCGATTCGTCGATACCTTTTCCCGTATTAGTGATACTTAACTGAGGCGGATTTAAGGTAGTGGAAAAGGTGATTTTGCCTGCTTGTTCTATCGCTTCAATGGCATTTTTGACAATATTAATCAATACTTGTTCCATTTGCTGCATATCGGCATTGATCCAAAAGGGTTGATCTGCCAACTCAAACGAAAAGTGCACATCGTGTTCCTTTGCTTTAAATCCCATCAAAACCGCCACATTATGTAGTAAATCGTGTAACTCAAACCTTTCTTTTTGTAATGCAGGCAAACGAACCACATCAGCAAATCGGCGCATAAACTGATTGAGGTGTTCATTGCGGTCGTAAGCAATTTGTAACGCTTCAAAATCGCGCGATTGCAAGGGGGCTGTTTGAGAACGCGACAACAACGTATCTATAATTGAATTAATAGCCCCAATGGAATTATTCACCTCGTGCGCCATCATTCGAATTACCTTACCATAAGCCGTCTTTTCGGCCTCCAAAATTTCTGCTGTTAACTCTTCGATCATCACAAAAGCACGTGGAAAACCGCGATCGGTAAACTGTGCTTTTTGTACTTTATATTTCTTAACGCCCCCCATACTCAGCAGGTTTGCAGTGCCCATGGGTTGCTCTATAATGGTTTTTAGGAAGGTATGGCCTAGTTGCAATACAGGTTGGTGCTGGTTTGGAAGATCCAACAGTGCCGCCGCTTTTGGATTAATGGAGTCCACTTTTTGGTCGTAATCCAGCATAATAATGCCCGTTGGGGAGGTTTGGATCAGTTTTTCCAAGAAAAAATGCTGCTCCTCCTGCAAGGTACGTTCGGTGCGCAGTTGATCGATCATTTCGTTATATACCCCAATCAACTTGTCCATTTCGTATTTGCCAGTGGGTACAAAACGGACATTAAAATCGCGATCACGCATGGCATCGGTGCCACGCAAGAGCAGTTGAAGCGGATTGATAAGGTCGTTGTACAAAGACCACGAAAGTCCTACCGAAACCAGTATCACCACTTCAGAAACGATAAAGAGGATTTTATTTTTTTCAAATACAAAATACGACAGGACGAGTGCCACTGCATGTATAAAAACGATGTAAAGAATAAATTTATATTGGAGTTTCATATTGTTTTATTCCTCTTGATAAGGTATGTCATATTTTTCCAAACGTCGGTACAGTGCCGAACGCGTTAGTCCCAATGACCGCGCCACGCGAGCAATTTTCTCTTTGTGAAATGCCATTGCCTGACGAATCATTTGGATTTCCATGGCTTCTAGGGTCATAGTGCCTACTTCTGGCAATCCTGTTTTATTTTTCGGGGTGGCAGGTTCATATTGTTGCTGAAAATCGGTCAATTGTAAATCATCGTGGCTGGACACCAGAACGGTACGCTCCACAAGGTTTTTCAATTGTCGGATATTACCGGGGAGCGGCAACGCTTTGAGCCATTGCATACTTTCTGTCGAAATTTGGAGTGGTCGGTCGTACAATTCGCTTAAGTTTTTAAGAAAATGGCGTACCAATAGCGCAATGTCTCCCGGTCGCTCGCGCAGGGGCGGGAGGCGTAAGGCAATGAGGTTGATACGATAAAGCAAGTCTTCGCGAAAAGTTTGGTCTGCTACCATCTCCTCCAAGTTTCGGTTAGTAGCGCAAATGACCCGTGTATTGACCGTTTTGGTGCGGCTGCTACCGAGTACTTCAAAACTGCGATCTTGCAGCACCCGCAAGAGTTTTACCTGACTAGATAGGTCCAAATCACCTATTTCATCCAAAAAAATGGTACCATTATGCGCCATTTCGAAACGACCAATCCGATCTGCCCGAGCATCTGTAAATGCGCCGCGCACGTGGCCAAACATTTCAGATTCAAACAAACTGGTCGAAATACCACCTAAATTGACTTTTACAAAGGGCTTTTTATTGCGGCGGCTATTTTCGTGGATCGCCTCGGCAATGAGTTCTTTACCGGTGCCGCTTTCGCCCATAATGAGTACGGGCGCATCGGTGAGTGCCACGCGGCCAATGGTTTCGAGTATTTTTAGCATTGCTGGATCTTCGCCGATAATTTGGTCAAAATCAAACTGGGCATCCAGTTTTTTTCGGGTAGTATGGCGTTCGGAGGGCTTATAAAGGTCAAGAATAGCATGTATAGATTGTAATAAATGCGCATTTTGCCAAGGCTTGTGTATAAAATCGGAAGCACCCATTTTCATACCGCTTACCGCCAAGTCAATTGTTGCCCATCCTGTAATAAGGACAACAGGTACATTGGGCTGGCGTGTTTTGATGGCTTCCAACATACGAAGACCATCTTTTCCGGTGGTTTCGCTGGAAAAATTCATGTCCAACAAGATCAATTCCGGCATTATGCGCCCAATAACGGCCCACGCTTCATCCGGAGTATGGGCGGCTTCTGTTTCAAAACCGTCTTTTTCTAACAATAAAGCCAGCGAAAGGCAAATGGCTTTGTCGTCGTCGATGATTAGAATCACTTTTTTCTGAATGGTGAATAATTGACAAGTATTTCGAACTTATAAAAATTATAGGTGCAGCGCACCGTAATATTTGTAGCAAAAAATGGCAACATCAAGTTTGAAGGTGCAGCGCACCGTAATATTTGTAGCAATAATAGGCAAGCGCACCGTGACATTAAATTTAATATTACGGTGCGCTGCACCTTCAAAACGCGAAAAATTTATCATTTCTACAAATATTACGGTGCGCTGCACCTAAAATTTTTATAAGAAAACCATGTTTATCAAATAAATAGATAAACGAAATATAATTATTTTATCGTTCCTTAGCTGCACTTGTACATCCCAAGAGACAAATGTAATACTTAAACGTGTAATCTTTACGCATCATCCACCATTCAAAACACGAAACCCATCATTCATCAGGCATTTTGGTATATTATAGCCAATCCCACAGCAGGAAATGGCGCAGTGGAGCGCCGCTGGAAGGCAATTGAGGACCAATTACAGGCACTTGGCCTTTCGTATTCCGTGCAGTTTACCCAACAAAAAGGCCATGCTACCCGACTGGTGCAAGATGCCTTACTCAAAGGCCACCGTAGTATCCTCGGGATTGGGGGTGATGGTACCAATTTTGAAATTATTAATGGCATTATGGCACAAACCGAAGTGCCTACTCAAGATGTATCTTACGCGTTGTTGCCCGTAGGAACGGGTAATGATTGGGCGCGTACCTACCAAATTTCGCACCATATCGAGACCCGCCTGAAAAGCCTTTTAAACCCTATTACCCGCCTGCAAGATATTGGACAGGTACAATATATAACAATGGATGACCAACCTGAACTGGTCTATTTTGCTAATGTTGCAGGAATGGCTTATGATGGTTTTGTCGCTAAAAAATTAGAAGATGACGGCAAACCCAATGCTAAAATTGCCTATTTAATAGCCGTTGCGCGGTATTTATTCGACTACAACCCCAGCAAAGGCCGTATTGAATGGGATCAGGCTATACCTGTGGAAGATCATTTTTACACCATTAACGTGGGTATTTGTAAGTATTCGGGCGGAGGTATGCAATTGGTGCCACACGCCATCCCCGATGATGGTTTATTGGCCTTAACCTTTGCACGACAAATACCGCGTTGGGAGGTATTGGCGCAAACTCCGCGTTTTTACAACGGTACACTGCTCAAACACCCCAAACTTACAGGCGTACAAGTGAAAACTGTGCGTATTGAATCTTTAAACGAAGCCCCCATTTTATTGGAGGCCGATGGTGAATTTTTGGGCAAATGCCCTGCGGTGTTTCAAATATTTGAAAAAGCATTGAATGTAGTGCTGTAAATTGGGCTTGAATACCATTTCTAACGCCTATCTTTCAAACTCGATTAAATATTCAGATCGATATTTCCCTAAATCCGAATACTTGTAAAATAGTCGTGCTCGTTTACCCAATTTTAAACAGGTGTTTTTGTTGGCAATATCTTCGGGTGTATTGGTGGGCTGTAGCGAAGGATACCACATGATATGACCTGGTTTGTCGGTCAGCAATTGCGGTTTAGTCCAATTTTGTGCATTGTTGCCCGTACCCAAATCAGCGTGTGGATTGAAAGAAATATACAAACTGCTGCCCTTCCAAGAAGGTCCAGTCACCTTACCCATGAGCATTACCCAACAATTCAGGTAAGTATTCCAACTCACAGATGGCCCCCAATGAAAACCACCATTCGGGGAAGATGCAGCACCTCCCCCTTCTGCAATCGGGATTTGAAGGCTGCTTATGGGTTGGCCTACGCTGTCCCACGCTGCTGTAAACCCTGTGCCATTCCACCTCAAAGCCTTTCCTTGTGGTGCATCCAAATCGCTTAACCGGATACGTGCCACACTAATGCATTGACCACTGGCTTCTACCGTTGGGTCGTAATGGGACGGGTCGTAGCTGCCCGGGAAGCCATATTCACCATAAAAAAGGTACAAATAGTCGCCCGAAGCCACCGCAGAAGGATCGCCTACCCCCCCAGCAAAAGTGCAAGACGTATTGTGGGGTTTCAAAATCATACGGGGCTGCTTATCTTCCAGAAAAAGTCCTTTATTGTCCCAGCTCCGACCGCCGTCACTTGATTTCATAATACCAATTCGGCAAACCGCAGCAGGAGAAGTCAATCCTGTTAAACCTTGTGGCCAATTTTTGTCAATATACCCCTCGCCTGTTTTTGGGTCAAAAGGAAGGGTCATTGGATAGTTTTCGTTGTGATAAACGGCATATAAGGTTCGACCTGAAAAGTCTTTTGCATCTTGATAAACCGTTTCAAACCAAACAGCACCGTGCAAACCGGGTGTTCCAATGGGTACATTTGAGGGCATTTGAGGTGCTGTAAAACTTTCTGCCTTACTGCTGAATGCCTCGTCAGCATTTTTCCCGCTGGCAAATTTCAGGTCACGCGCATTGCCCCAAAGCGGATCTTCACCATATTTTCCTGGAAAAATGCGGAATGTATCGCCAATCCATGCCTCCGCCATATTGCAATCCACGAAATTGTTAAAATAAAACGTGTCCGTTGGGATGAGGGTGAAACGAGGCACCGCAAAAGTGCTTTTTTCTGAAGGAGACTTTGCTTTGGAATCCAATTTACACCCCAAAATAATAGCCCAAACGGCAATTGTAGCAATAATTAGAAATGCGCGCATAAAAAAACGGTTGAGTAAAAGTGAAGTAATGAAACTTATAAACCTGATACAATCAAAGCCATAACGGGGCTTTAATTGTAGTCAATCGGGCGCAAATTACGCTATTTCGATAAAAAAGTACTATGATTTTCATATTTGGGTAAAAACTTTGTGGTGCTATAATATTATTAAAAAATTACTAATACGGTGCTGTAACTGGCCTCAAATTAAAATGATACCCATTCCTGTGGTCTCAAATCATATTTTGCAGCGTGTACCCCCGCAAACACCTAGACTTTTGCACCATCAATTCACAACAGTACTGATGTACTACAAAATGATTAAACACATGAAGCATGTATTTTTAGTAAGTATCCTTTTTATGGCAAGTATCGCAACTGCTTTTGGCCAAAGAAACACACAAATCAACGGTGATGGCAAATTGGTAACCGTAAGCACGCCCACGATCACTTCCGATATTTCCACGATAAAAATGTACGGTATCCCAGGAGGAAATGGCGCTATTGAAATAAAAGCAGGTGCAGCCGAGGCATCCATCAGTATCCAATCGGACGGAAATTTGGTACAATATTTTGACGTACAACAAGAAGGTAAAAAACTCATCGTGGCAATGCCGAAAAACCGTAATAACAATCTTTGGATCGAAAACACACATATCCGTATTGTTATTGCCGTACCACAACTTGAAAAATTGGATATCGAAACCAATTTGAACTGTACCGTATCTGGTTTGAATAATACCCGCTTCGAACTCCAAAAAAGCAGTAATGGCGATATTCAGTTGGAAGGCACCGTACAAGACCTCCAAATTGACAAAACCGGTAACGGCACTGTACAAGCCAAGGACATGGTTGCCACAGATGCGAAAATCAATTCAATGGGTAATGGCGATGTAAAAGTAACGGTAAACGGCGTATTAAAAACTAACCGATCCGGCAACGGAAGTATCATCAATTATGGTACAGCCAATGCAAAAAAAGGATTGGATATGGGTAATGGCGAAACGGTAGATCCTTCATCCGTCCAAACCGCCGATAGCCTTGAAAACACGCCTGTAACCTATGTAACAGTCAATTTAGTGAATCCCAAAATCCAAAAATTACGCCTAAGCGTACAGGGTGATGCCAATGGAAAATTCAGTTACGGGTTTGATATCAATGGCCTTTCCAGCCGCGAAGAACAGTTGCCAGTAGGCACCAAAGTAAAAAATAAATTGGGCAAAGTATTGTACACCGTGGTGGCCGAAGATGAAGGTAAATCGATTCAACTTTAAACCTAATTATTTAACCAAACGTACCGCAGAAGAAACGAGCATACCTTGTTTTTTCTGCGGTATTTTTTTGTGTTAGCAACTGAACTGCATTATTTACCCTGTTTTTAATTAGAAAGGGTACATATTTATTTTTGGCGAAAAAAAGTAGGAAGTAAGCATTGATGAACTAATTTTCAACTTTTTGAAATTTGCAAGTGGGTAAGACTTTTTTCTGGAGAGCATTGTACTCTTTATAATTTTTTTCAAAAAAAACCTACCCGTATTAAACCTTTACACCAAATTTGCATCCAATTGCACAAATCTAGCAAGATACACACATTGTCCACACAACGAACACTAATTGCGACTGACGAGGAAATAATGGCGCTCTTGCAAGGCGACAATCGTGCTTTCGAGCAAGGATTCCGATTGCTGATGGCAAAATATCGCGAACGGTTATACTGGCATATCCGCCGATTGGTGCAAGTGCACGACGATGCAGATGATGTACTTCAAAATACATTTATCAAAGTATATCGTGGGATTGGGCAATTTGAAGGTAAAAGCGCATTGTTTACTTGGTTATACCGTATCGCCACCAATGAGTCGCTAACTTTTATTCAGCAACGGACAAGGCACACTTCTACCTCCATAGACGAGGGCGAGTTTTCTGTTGCTGCTAGGTTAAAGGCAGATGAGTGGTTTGATGGTGATGCCATTCAAGTAAAATTGCAGGAATCCATTGCATTATTGCCTGAAAAACAAAAAATTGTATTCAATCTGCGTTATTTTCAAGAGATGCCCTACGAGGAAATGTCTGGATTATTAGATACCTCTGTGGGTGCTTTAAAAGCCTCTTTTCACCACGCAGTAAAAAAAATAGAAGCCACTTTTGAGCGATGAAAGAAGATATAAATAATGAAATAAAAGACCTTAGCCCTTGGTTGAGCGATCTTAAAAGCAAAGGCGACCCACAGCGCGTACCAGAAGGTTATTTTGACCAATTGGAAAGTAGTGTGTTCCAGCGTTTGGAACAAGAAGGTCTGCGCGTAGAACTAGCACCCGAACGTTCTATTTGGAGCGTTTGGTTTACTCCTGCACGATTGACCGCAGCAGCAGCCGCTATTACACTACTGATAGGCGCAATTTGGTGGATGCAACCCCAAAAGCAAAACAATATAATGGTGCAAATACCGACTACAACAGAAGAAGAATTTACGCCCGAAATGGCTGAAGATTATATTCAATCTAATATTTTTGACTTTGAGGAGGAACTTTTGGCCGATGAATTGGCCGATGATGCCACGGAAGATAATATCGCTCCCGATCATAAGCCAAAAGAAAAAAGGCGGAATAAACTGCCAAAAGAAATGGATGAATTAGATGATATTCTGAACGACCTCACAGACGAAGAACTGGAGGATTTACTATAACCCACATATATGTTAAACACAATTATTATGAGAAAGTTATTCCTAACGGCCTTTTTGCTGGGATTAGTCCCTGTTTTAATGCTTGCTCAAGGCGGTGAAAAACTGCGCGAAAGAATACGCGCCCAGCGTATTGCCATTTATACGGATGTGCTGAAACTAACTTCACAGGAAGCAGAAGGATTTTGGCCTATTTATAATCAATTCTTAGAAGATAAGGAGAGCATTAACAAGGAACAAAAGGCGATTCGACGCGATAACCTAAGCGATGCCGAAGCCGAGGCTCAAGTAAAAAAACATATCGAATTGCGCCAACGCGAACTCGATTTAGAAAAAGACTTGATTCAAAAACTCCGTAAGGTAATCTCTATGCAAAAAATCGTAAAAATACCTGAAGCCGAACGCCAGTTCCGACAAACGGTATTGGAAAAAGTAAAAGAAAATGCTAAAGATAGACGGCAAGGTGGTGGACGAGGTTAATCTTGCGCTAAATTCAAACGAATACTCTTCGAAGTTGCTATTGTCGGGGCGACCCCCAGCCCCGACAATAGGCAATGCTGTTATTGGATCACTTGGGAATATACTTCTTGTTAATAGGTGTTAATTTTCTTAACAAATTGCTTTGTGTGCCCTCCTTACTAGCGCAAAATTATTGTTTAAAAACAGCGCGTGTGCCATTTTATTTTTAAATTTACAACTAAATTACACTGCTTTACCAAATATGATTTTGCCGTTTTAGGAAGATCGCTATTATCATTATTGTCGTTTGCAAATGTTTAACAACCAAAATTTTAATTTTTTTAACGTTTTCTTAACTGATTCCTGTATCTTTGTGTCGCTATTCAAAGCGGCGAAAGTTTTTTATTGGACTTTCGGGCTTTTTTGAGAAAAAATGGGTAAAATACCAGTAATAGATGTACTAATACCGGCATGGAACGAAGAAGAAGCATTGCCTTTAGTCATCTCCGATATTTCAAAAACATGGGTCAGGCAGATCATTATTTGCGATAATGGCTCTACCGACGGCACCGCAAGGGTAGCAAAAGCACTGGGAGCAGTAGTGGTAACAGAAAATAAACGCGGATACGGCTCTGCCTGCCTCGCGGGTATGCGTTACCTACAAGATTTGCCATCGTCCGAACAACCAGAAATCGTGGTTTTTTTGGATGGTGATTATTCCGACTACCCCGAGGATCTACCAAAAGTGGTAGCACCAATTATTGACAACAATATGGATATGGTGATTGGCTCACGGTTACTTGGCAATATGGAACCCGGTGCAATGACTATCCCGCAGCGATTTGGCAACTGGCTCGCCCCTTTTTTGATAAAGGTGTTCTTCGGTTATCGCTTCACCGATCTAGGTCCTTTCCGCGCTATTCGTTGGGACGCACTGCTAAGGCTTGAGATGCAAGACCCCAATTTCGGTTGGACAGTAGAGATGCAGGTCAAAGCAGCCAAACACCAACTCCGATGTACGGAAGTGCCTATGCGCTACCGCAAACGCGCAGCAGGTAAAAGCAAGGTCAGCGGAACCATCAAAGGCACTTTCTTGGCCGGTTGGAAAATAATCATGACGATCCTAAAAAGTCTCTAAAAAACGGTAAAACAATAATTATTACGCCGTTTGACAGAGCACTAAATAACAAATAAATAATTTTTTCACTCTTAACGCTAACGTTATATGTACGGTATCCAATCGCTCTTTGAAGCACTTAAGTATCAAGCCTTTGTTGACTTCGGTTACTTGATGCTTTTTATCTACTTCATCGCGATGAGCGCGGTCACCATCTATTGCTTATTACAGTTCCACCTCTTGTACCTCTACAAGAAATACCATAAAACAAATCCAAACATTACTTACCGCAAATACGATATTGGCGATGAGAATGTGCCATTTGTAACGGTTCAATTGCCAATGTTCAACGAAATGTACGTAGCAGAGCGTATCATTGATTGCGTGGCTGAACAAGAATACCCAAAAAATCGCTTCCAAATCCAAATTTTGGACGACTCTACAGACGAAACAGTAGAAATCGTTGCCAAGAAAGTAGCGGAGTACAAGGCCAAGGGTTTTGATATTGTGCACATCCACCGCGTCAACCGCCAAGGATATAAAGCAGGTGCGCTTCAAGACGCTATGCCACATGTAAAAAGTGATTTTATCGCCATTTTCGATGCTGATTTCACACCACGTGTTGATTTCTTGCGCACCACAATGCCTTATTTTGAAGATGCAAAGGTGGGTATTGTACAAACACGCTGGGAGCATATCAATGCTGAATATAGCCTTTTGACGCGTTTGCAGGCACTTCAATTAAATGTACACTTTACGGTAGAACAAGCAGGCCGCTCTTATGGCAACTTGTTACTTCAATTCAACGGTACTGCCGGTGTTTGGCGCAAAAAAGTAATCGACGAAGCGGGCGGATGGCAAAGCGATACCTTAACAGAAGATCTCGATTTGAGTTTCCGTGCGCAGATATTGGGCTACAAAATCCAGTATTTGGAGAAATTAGAAAGCCCGGCTGAATTGCCGATTGAAATGAACGGTTTGAAAACGCAACAATTCCGTTGGAACAAAGGTGGTGCGCAAAACGCACGTAAATTGTTTCACCTTATTTGGACGGAAGGAGCAAACAAATTGAATTGGGTACAAAAAATGCACGCAACCAGCCAATTATTGGCTTATGGCGTATTCCTTTGGGTATTTATCGCTGCCATCAGTTCTATTCCTTTGGCGTTTGCATTTAGCGAATTGGGTATCTCTACGCATTTCCTTTCGTTCTCTATATTAGGTCTATTCTCTGTGGCTGGTATTTCTTACACTGCCAATATTACGGCAGCCTTGAACCGCGAAGTACCCGCTACAACTTGGGAAAAAGTGCGTTTCTTTGGCTTGTTCCTCACTTTCCTCCCAATTTCTTTAGGCTTGTCACTGTACAATGCGATTGCGGTAGTTGAAGGTTATATGGGTAAAGCCTCTTCGTTTGTTCGTACACCTAAATACGGTATCACAACGGGCTTAAAGAAAAATCCACTCAAAAATGCGTCTTATTTAGCAAAGAAAATCAGTTGGATCACCATCGCAGAAGGTTGTATGGCATTATTATTTGCTGGTGCAGTGGTAGCAGGTATCCGCACAGAGAATACAGCGTTTGTGCTGTTCCACTCTATGTTGTCCTTCGGGTTTGGTTTTATCTTTTACTATTCGGTAAAGCACTTGAACGCTAATTAAGGAAGGGTCATTTCGGCCATTTCGGCTTCGCTCAATGGCCTCGTTCTTCGCTCCTAGGATTTCAATTTGGATTGCTTCTGGGCTTTGTTTAATTGGTAAAGATCTCAAGTTGGCATAACGTAGGATTTGCAGGATGACCAACCCGGTCATTGAGCGAAGCCGAAATGACGGGTTGGTCATCCTGCAAGCAAACACCCACATAAAAAAATCGCCCAACAGACACTTAGTCTGTTGGGCGATTTTTTTATGTACATCCTCTAACCTATGCTAAAACACCTTCTCGCGTTCCTTTTAAGGCTTTTACCGCTTCATTTAAGAAACCTGGAATAATGGTATCAAACGTCAGTTGAATTTTCATAGGATTACTCAAATCGTGTATCATGCGCTCGTAACGTGCTGCGCCGTATTCTTTTTCTATGATTTCCTTGCGTTCTGGTTTTACAAAATGCGCTAACATACCTTCTGGGTTGGCCTCGGGGTGGAACTGTGTGCCAATCATTTCAGGACTAAAACGGATGGCCATCATCGCACGCTCTTCGTGTACGTGCGGGCGTAGTTTTTCTAAACACAATAACGTGGCACCCATTGTGTGGAAACGCGCTTTGTTGGGCTCTACTACTTGGTAACGCCTAAAATCGGCGATATAAAATGGATCGGGAAGTACATGAAACAATGGTTCTACTTTCCCATAAAATGTCTTGTGAACTGGATACGTACCAAACGACATCTGACGGCGTTCGGTGACGCGCCCCAAACCGAGGCAATGGCAAGCAATCTGGAAAGAATGACAGATAAAAAAGACGTGCTTTTTAGACTTGCCCAGCATATCTGCATTTTTATTGTGTTCCCAAATTGCCTCAATTAACGCATAAAAAGGATCGCACCAAGGCTTGTCTTGCTCCAACGGATCACCTGGTCCGCCAGAAAATACATAAATATCGTAGTCCAAGCCCGGAACTTCGTTTTTTACCCGAACATCAAGGTGATCGAAGGTGAAATCATCAGCGTATCGGGATAAAATAGCCCTTAGCATCGGGATACCGCGATTATCCTCGCCGTTGTACATATCCAATAAAGCAGCACGCAACATAAAAAATAAATAGTTGTGGGTGAGAAATGGTGCGTTATTCAGAAAAACCGCTGAATAACTGACAAAAACTGTTTTTGGATTTTTAGCACTTTTATTGTGCTAGGATTAAATATACGTAAAGTTAAACAGCACAAAAATACGAATAATTTTTAACCTAGGTTAATATATTCCTAATTAGCCCAATCGTTTGTGCCTTTTTGCGAATCTTTGCGTTTTAGAAAGGTTGTTTGGACATGGTATTGGCTAAATCCTGACTTATTTATACGCCAAAACAAAAATGGGTAACCGACAAAAATTAACACATAACAAATAAAATAAAGCAATGATCAAAAAGTATCTTATCCTCAGTATTGCACTCTTTTCTTCTTTTTTTGCCCAAGCCCAATTAAAAGGAGCCCTCAATAAAGCAAAAGAAGGTGCTAAAGACGCTGTAAGTGCCGTAAAGGGTGGTGATTTGTCACAAGAAGAAATTGGAAAGGGTTTGAAAGAAGCCCTCAATGCAGGCGTAGGCAGTGCCGTCGATTTCCTTTCCGTAAAAGATGGTTACCTCAAAAGTGCCTACAAAATCCTCCTTCCCGAGGAAGCGCTAAAAGTGACCAACAAATTAAAAGCCATTCCTGCTTTTGCTAATGTAGAAGCAGATTTGATCGAACGCATGAACCGCGCTGCTGAAGACGCAGCCATTAAAGCCAAGCCGATCTTTATTGCAGCCATCAAAAATATGTCGTTTAAAGATGCTATGAATATCCTGACGGGTAATGGAGATGCAGCAACGCGTTATTTGGAATCGAATACTTATAAGGCGTTGTACGACGAATTTAAGCCTATTATTCAGGCTTCTTTGGATAAAGTAAATGCCCGTACGTATTGGAAAGAAAGCGTTTCCGCTTATAATAAAATCCCGTTGGTCACCAAAACAAATCCTGAATTGGACGATCACGTGGCCAAAATGGCGTTGGCAGGTATGTTTGGATTAGTCGAAAAGAAAGAAAAAGATATTCGCTCTGATGCCAGCTTCCGCAATACCGATTTATTAAAAAAGGTATTTGCAAAGCAGGATAAGAAGTAAGCAAGTCCCCAAATATTGTCGGAGCGACTTAAGTCAAATGTTGTTAATTTAAGCGTATCCGATTTTAATATGGATCAAACTTGGATAGCCCCGAATGAAATTCAAGATTAAAGTGCAAGTGTTTGTTGATCAACCCTTCCAAGGTTGTTTAACAAACACTTGGGGCTATCCAAGTTTAACCAATCTTTGACTGGAATGTCACTAAGTTGACAATAATAGAGTACTGTGTAAGTAGTGAAAAAGACAAACACTCTTCTGAAACGCTAGGGAAATTAAGTATTTGATCTTACCGATATACACTTTTTCTTTTGAGAAAAAAACATGTACACTTGCAAATCTCAAAAACCTGAAAATTTGTGCAATAATATCTACTTTTTACTTTTTTTAGCGAAAAAAAGTAAACAAAAAACGCTTCGGCTGACGAAAAATGCCGTGCTTTTGCTCCCTCGCTCCGGCGGCGCCAAAAAAAACTCGCCGCATATTCGAGCGGGGACGATGTCCCGAAAATTTCGTTTGGCTCAAACAGTTTTTGGCTTCATCCGCCTCCACTCAAGCAAAACCTGCATTTTTCTAAGGCCGGTTTTGCCACACTTGGAGTACTGTACTTCATCTCAAATTTTAAAATATATCACCAAAAATAAAAGTGTATGGTTATAAATACTCCAATGTTATAATTGAACCACATTAACAAGCGTATTTCCCTTTTCAAAAGCATCAATATTCTCTAAGGTTATCCGCGTTATTTCACTCAGTGCTTCTTCGGTGAGGAAGGCTTGGTGTGCGGTAATCAATACATTTGGGAAGGTCATCAGGCGGGCAATAACATCATCTTGGATGATGGTTTCTGATAGATCCTTAAAGAATAAATTTTCTTCTTGTTCATATACATCAATGCCTAAATAGCCCAAATGCCCTGTTTTAAGTGCTTTTGTGACCGCTTTTGTGTCGATAAGTACCCCTCTGCCGGTGTTAATCAACATGAGGCCTGGTTTGGTCTGTTTGAGTGTTTGTTCGTTGATGAGGTGGCGTGTTTGTTCCGTCAAAGGGCAGTGCAGGGAGATAATATCCGATTTTTCGAATAATTCTTGTATAGGTACATATTGTACGCCTTGTTTGGATAGTTCCTTGTTTTCCTGAATATCTGTGGCCAATACAGTACAGCCAAATCCGCGCATGATACCTGCAAAAGTACTGCCGATTTTGCCCGTTCCTACCACACCAACAGTTTTGCCATAAAGATCGAAACCAATCAGTCGATCCAAGGAGAAATTGCTTTCTCGCACCCTGTTATAGGCTTTATGCGTTTTTCTATTTAGCGTCAAAATGAGCGCAACGGCGTGTTCCGCAATAGCATGTGGCGAGTATGCAGGTACGCGCACCACTGGAATATTATGCTCTTTTGCTGCTTTCAGGTCAACATTATTAAAACCCGCGCATCGTAGGGCGATCAATTCGACCTTTTGTTGGGCTAGGGATTGAATGACGGGGGCGGTGAGTTTATCGTTCACAAACACGCAAATCGCTTTGCAGCCAACGGCAAGTCCTACCGTATTTTCGGTTAACGCTGGCTCCAGAAAAATAAACTTGTGCTGTTGTTTATTGTTGGCACGTTCGAAATAAAGTTGGTCGTAAGATTTTGTGGAAAAAAAGGCAATTTTCATAAAATTTGTGTGTTTGTTTTTACAAAATTAAACAATGCTGAGGCATGCCTAATTATTTCAAGAACAAATTACGCTTAGTACTTATTGTACAAGAACAGTAGGTTCAAGCGTTATTTTTGAGGTAATTGAATTGGAAATCATACATGCTTTTTCGCTCATTTCTAAAATGCGTTTGGCTTTGTCTTGGTGTTCGGGGTTATCTATGACCAAAACAGGGCGGAGTATTACTTCTGTTATTGTGTATTTGCCCTCTACTTTATCTACTTTCCCAATGGCTCGGCTGTCGAATTTCAAAAACTCCAACTTAGAGTTTTCTGCGATGGCCAAAAAAGTAGTCATCAGGCAACTATTGATCGCTGCTACAAAAAAATGCTCTGGTGACCATATTCCGGGTACTCCTTTAGGGAATTCTGGTGGAGTTGCTACTTCTATGGTCAGTGGTAATGCCGGTGAACTGACATTCCCTTTTCGGCCTTCTTGCCATGTTAAGTCTATTTCGTATTCAAACATTGTATTTTATATTTTAAAGAATTTTTCTATGTTTTTTTGAATAAAATCAAATAAGTAGTGTCGTCGAACTATGGCATCTACCATTCTTTGACTGGTGCCGACGACATTTTGGGCGGTACACAGTGGTAAAAAATATCAGCAGTGGTGCAGATTCGGATATTATTGACTTTTCGGTAAACGGGGCTATTCATCAAAGTAAAAGTGCGTAATTGACCTTGGTAATTGGACTTTTGGTGTATTAGTTCATCCGTAAACTCGTCTCTCCAACCTTTAATTTGTTGGCCGTTATAGACCCAAAAATAATTCACAATACGCACCATTGAACCTTTGGTGACGGCAAAATTGGGGTCGTAGAGGACTTCAAATAGTTCCTGAAAAGGTTTGCGCTGTACGACACTATCAATAAGTCCTCGGATCGGAAAAATTGTCATGATTGGGAATGTCGTTTCAAGTCCAGAGGCCAAATCATAACCATATCCGCCCATGATATAAGCAGTATCTTTATCAATGGTATAGCAGTAATGAGTACCCGAAAATTGGTCGATTGTACCTGGCGGAAAATCGCCAATAGGTAATGTGTATTTGATTTTATTTTTGTAGTCCACCACATACATATCGCAATTATATACGCCCATGCTATCGGGTGCTGTGGTGTCCAAATATTTCCCACCAATTACAATTTTATAATCTTTCCATTCCAATGTTGCTTCGCCGCGGAGTATCGGGAGGTTGATTACTTTATTAGCGTACCCGCTGGTCGTATCGGAGTAACAAATAATTTGGCCATTAGTAGTGGTAATTGCCGCAATTGATGTAAAAAATAGGATTAAGTAGCGCATTTAAGTTATTTTTTTTATTTCAATAATGGCAAAGATGTGGTTAGTTAGATGCACGGGAGGTGATAAAGATCATTGCCGGAGATACTGTTTATCAATATCGCTATATATCAATAAGCATGTGCGGCTGATATAGCCACTTTTTAAGATCATGTTACGCATTGAGCAAAGTCATGCTAATGTACCTCCTTTTCTGCCTAAATTTGGGTATTATTTATTATAGCCATACACTTTTTCTTTTGAGAAAAAATGTATGGCTTTAAGTCCTAGGATATTTTCTGATCAAAATCATTGAAAATAGTTGAAACCTTTAATGTCTAATAACGATTATTTGTAAAACTTATAGCATGTTACATTTTAATAAATACGTCCAAGAGGGCGAACAATTTATCCGCGAGGTGGCAGAGCAAACCAATACACCATGGGATTCTATTCGCGCATATTGGCTGACTCGGGTAGTGTTGCACGCCTTTCGCAATCGGCTACCAACGGCCACTTCGTTGCAGCTTATTTCACAATTGCCTATGCTGATAAAAGCAGTGTATGTGGATGGCTGGAAAATCACAGAAAGTTCTAAATCAATCAGGAATGTAGGCGATTTTATTGAGGCTGTTCGGGAAGAGGGTGGATCGAGCCTTATGTCTAACTTCGTGAACGACGAAGAGGTGATTCAAGTAGTGCAAGCGGTATTTGTGGTCTTGAGAAACTATGTATCAGAGGGTGAAATTGAGGATGTGTTGGCTACTTTGCCCAAGGTACTGCGGTCGATGATTACAGGTGAAAGCGTTCAAGTTAAGGCAACATAAAATACTTATTTTGAAATAAACTCTACCCAAAAAGTAGATCCTTTGCCTAATTCGCTTTCGCAGGTGACCTTACCGCCCATCATTTCGACGTAATTTTTTACGATATACAGCCCAAGTCCGGTGCCTTGCACATCGGTGGCATTGCTGGCGCGGAAAAAGCGTCCGAATAGTTTTTGTTGGTCTTCTGGTGATATTCCTATGCCTTTGTCTTGTATTTTTATGGTGGTGTTTCCATTGTGAACGGTACTCAGCAAATGAATATTAGTATTTTCGGGAGCGTATTTGATGGCATTGGAAACGAGGTTCAAGAGTACATTTTTGAGCAAATTATTATCCAATTGAACGATTTGCTCGCCTTCATGGTGGCATTCTAATTTTTGACCTGCTTTAAAGGCGTATTTTAATTCTTCATGAATGTCTTCAACAAGTTCGGGCAAGTTCATATCGCGCAATTGAGCGGTTGTTTTACCTTCTTCCAATTTGCCTAAAGACAAAAATTCGCCCAATATATTATTTAAGTTCTCTACCGAATGTTTAATGCGTTCGGAGTGCTTTTTGATCTTTTCTGTTTCGCTGCGATCGGCATAGAGTGCAATCAGATCGGCTGAAGATGAAATACTGGTAAGGGGAGTACGGAATTCGTGGCTGGCCATACTCACAAAACTACTTTTCAATTCGTTGAGTTCGCGTTCTTTTTCGAGGGCTTTTTGTATTTCATGCTCCATTTTTTTTCGTTCTTTCACATTTCTCGTAAAGACAACAACATGCTCTACTGCTCCTGTCAAATCGAGGATCGGAAATGCGTCAAAACTTGGTGTTACATCATCAATATCCCAGTCGGGTTCAAAGTTGAGCAAGCGCGTTCCCTCGAATACGGGCAATAACTGTTGGAGCACAACTTGGCGGTAATCGTCCAATAAATAATGATAAATGGGTTTGCCAATGAGTGTATCAATCGGTAATTTGTAGTCGATCCCTCCGGCAAAAACACAATTAAAACTGCGATCCACCACAGTAACCGTGCCTACTTGGTATTCGGTGAGCATTTGTTTGAGCAGGAATTGAATATCATCTGCTTTTTTTTGAGCCACACTTGTTTCTTGGACTTGTTGTTCCAGTTCACTTACTACCTTTTGTAAGGATTGAGTCCGTTCTTGTACCCTTATTTCCAGTGCTGCATTCATATTTCTAATCAACGTTAGGTCACGCGATCGGGCAAGGGTATATCGGAGGGTTCTGTTGAGTTCGTGTGGGGTAAAAGAGCCTTTTACCAAAAAATCCATTGCTCCAGCGGCTTGTGCTTCGGCATCGGCATTGGGGTCATCCATTCCAGTTAGGAGAATAAAAGGCGTTGGGATACCTTTATTTACGGCTTCTCGGATCAAAGAGATACCGTTTTCGATGCCCAATCTGTAATCTACTAAAGCAATATCGTACGCTGCTAGGTCCTGAAGGTTTTTTGAGTTGTCCCAACCTGGTAACCAATCGAGTTCGTAAGCAAATCCTTCAATTTTGGCAAGTTGCTTTTTTAAGATTAAAAAATCTTCATCGTCATCATCGATCATGAGGATGCGGTGCTTTTCCATGGTTTAATCTTATTTTGGTAATTGGACTGTATCTGCCCAAAAATGGTTAAAACTACGAAAAGTATCCACATAGCCTAAATAGCTATCGGGTTTGGCAATAAAACAGGCAGCACCAGAACGATAACTGGCCTGAACATCTTCTTCTGAGCGGCTGGTGGTAAAAATAATAACTGGAAGGTTAACCCAATCGGGATCGGACTTTAGCATTTCCAATGTTTCCCAACCGTTGAGTTTGGGCATATTTAAGTCAAGGAGTAATATATTGGGGCAATTGGAAACAAGGTGCGTACCTGTTTTTTTACAATTATGAAGGTAATTCAGTACTTCTTCGCCATTATTGACAAAGTGCAAGTTTCCTTCAAAATTAATTTTATCAAATGCCCTTTGAATAAACAATTGATCCTCTATATCATCTTCAGCAATTAATAAATGTATATCCATTTTTGTATAATTTATAGGGTGGTTTGGGTTAAAGGAAGATGAAGCGTAAAAGTGGCTCCTTCATTTAATTTACTTTGCGCGGTTATTTCGCCTCCATGCCGTTGAGCAATTTTGAGGCAAATCGCCAACCCGATACCCGATCCTTCGTATTTGTTGCCTTCCAATCGTTGGAAAATGGTAAAAATTCGATCTAAATATTTTTCATCAAAGCCAATTCCATTGTCCTGCACCCTAATTTCGATCCAGTTTTGGCCTTTTGGGGAGGGGTGTGCGTCAATACGAATGACGGGCGAAGTGCCTTCTTTCCTGAATTTGAGGGCATTGCTCAATAGGTTTTGGAAAAGTTGCCGCATTTGTGTTGGATCTGCTTCCATTTCGGGTAATGCGCCCAGTTCTACGTGTCCTTGAGCGTCTTTGATCGCCAAATCAAGATCCGCTAATACCTCATGTAGTATTTCGGTCAGTTGTATGCGCTCAAAAGGTAGCGCACGGGTACTAACACGAGAAAAATCCAATAAATCGCGGATCAGCCTTTGCATCCGAGTGGCAGATTGCTGGATACGTTCGAGGTAAGATTTACCTTCATTCGATAAGTTTCCGGATTCCGGCTCGTCCAAAAGATCGCTAAAAGCCCGAATTTTGCGCAAAGGTTCTTGCAGATCATGGGAGGAAATATATGCAAAATTTTCTAGTTCTTTATTGCTTGTTTTTAGGGCATGGGTGAGTGCTTCCAATTCCTTTTTTTGCGCTTTAAGGGCATTTTCTTGTGTTTTTCGGATCGTATTGTCAATAACGAATACAATGACGAAGTGGCCGGCTTCGGATTCAAATGGGCTGAGACTTACTTCAACAGGGAACTCGCTACCATCTTTTTTGCGCCCAAAAAGATCCAGCCCAACGCCCATCGAACGAGGGTGTGGGTTGGCATTGAATTGGCCTCGGTGCTGCAAATGTTTGTGTTGGAAACGGTGAGGAATTAAGACCTCTATTTTTTTTCCTAGTAATTCATCTGCATCATAACCAAAAAACTGATGGATAGCAGGACTGACTTGAATAATATCTCCTTTTTGATTGACAAGTAGCAAGCCGGTACTATTTTGTCGCCAAATGGCCTGATAACGGTCGTTGGAGCGTTGTATCATCCGAACTAAATAGTAGGATATCCAGACCGCTATTAAAGTGGATATTCTATTGATGAATATAAAATGGAAGGCTGGATTTTCTGGTTTTAGGAGCGGTGCAATACCTATAAATAAAGAAACCACTACCGCTGCTGAGGCTGGGAATAATTGGTTGGTACTGCGGACACAGGTAAAAAGGAGTGGAATATAAAGTATCGCAATATTAATTTCTTGTGGCAAAACACAATCCAGGCCAAATATCACAATTGCCCCAATTAAAAAAAATATTAAATACTGCTGTGTTATGAGTGTGCGCAATGGATGTGTCATGTAGATGCAAATGTAGGCATAATTCTTTTATTCAGAGCATGTTTTATCCGAAATAATATTGATTGACTAATAACATGATTGGACATGATAAATATCATAAAGCAGATATAGGTTATAATGCAACTTTGCGTCATTGTATTTATTAGACTTGTTACGGCGAAAGACTGTTTGGTCAAAAAATGATCTTTTTCGCTTACTTTTCGGCTATTTTGTAATCCGAAACGCTGCTACTCACTTGAAAAATGAATCTCAATCAGTCGAAAAATCTATAATTTTATGCCTCAGACGCTCCCGCCGCAACAAGTCTATTAAATATACAAGAAAGGCTATTTTTTTACGCATCAAAACACATTGAAAAAATATGAACAATAATGTATTTGTCCATTTTTTAGGTGCATCCGGCACAGTAACGGGTTCAAAATACCTAATTGAAACACCGACTAAGAAATTTTTAGTGGATTGTGGTCTTTTTCAAGGTTTGAAACAATTGCGATTGATGAATTGGGAGCATCTGCCTGTAAATGTACCAATGATCGATTTTGTATTGTTGACGCATGGCCATTTGGATCATACAGGTTACTTGCCCCGCTTGATAAAAGATGGTTTTAAGGGTAAAATCTACGGTACCGCTCCTACGCTTGATATTGCCGAGATTATTCTGAGAGATAGTGCAAAACTACAGGAAGAAGAAAGTAAACAAGCCAATGCAGAAGGCTTTTCCAAGCACCACCCAGCCAAACCTCTCTATAATGAAAAAGATGTAGAAGAAACGTTGCCTCATTTTTCACCCATTCAACCAGACCAATGGATTGATTTAGGAGGTGATATAAAAGCCATTTTTAGGACAAATGGTCATATTATTGGTTCCACCTTTATTGAAGTAGAGATTCAGCAGAAAAAATTTGTTTTTAGTGGTGATATTGGGCAAGAGGAGGACTTACTGCTCAATGCGCCTAAACGACCCTCCGCAGCCGATATATTATTTATTGAAAGTACATACGGTGATAGGCTTCATACAGAGGGAGATATAAAGGGACGGTTAAAAACCATTATTCTCGAAACTATTGCAAAGGGAGGATCCGTTATTATTCCAAGTTTTGCGGTAGAGCGCACGCAAGTTATGATGTATTTGCTGTGGCAATTGCGCAAATCGGGAGCGCTGCCAGAAGTACCGTTAATCATGGACAGCCCGATGGCTTCGCGGGTGTTGGAGGTGTTTGAAAAACACAAAGACTGGCATAAACTACCCGTAGAAGAGTATAGGGCTATGTGTGAAATGTTTCAATTGGTAGAAGCCTATACCGAAACCCAAGATTTGGTGGAAACCCCGTATCCAAAGATTATTATTGCAGGTAGTGGTATGATAACGGGTGGACGTGTACTGAGTTATTTAGAAAAATACATCGAAATGCCACAACATACCGTGCTTTTGGTAGGTTATCAAGGAGAAGGAACACGTGGCCGGCAACTCCTTGATGGTATTCATGAAATAAAAATACATGGAAAATATCACCCTGTCAAATCCCGGATTGAAGTGCTTCAGGGGCTTTCTGCTCATGGCGACCAAACGGAATTGCTGAATTGGATGAGTGATATTAAAACGGCACCCGAAAAGATATTTATCGTACATGGGGAACAACAAGCGGCTAATACCTTTCAGGTAAAAATAAGAGATACTTATGGTTGGGAAGCCACAGTACCTAAGATGTACGAGATCGTGGAAATAACAATTGCTGAGGAATAAATTATCTGATAGCGTTTTAAAACACCTTAAAACGCTCAAATGCCGCACGTTCCAGCATTTCCCGATCATCGGGGTGTGCAATACTGATGAGTGCGTGTGCTCGTTGGCGCAGGTTTTTCCCAAAAAGGAATGCTGCGCCGTATTCTGTCACTACATAATGCACATGTGCACGGGTGGTGACTACGCCTGCTCCGGGCTTGAGCATGGGCACAATACGCGAAATGCCTTTTTTTGTGCGGGAAGTGAGGGCAATAATCGGTTTGCCGCCGTCCGAAAGTGCTGCGCCGCGAATAAAATCCATTTGCCCCCCTACACCAGAATAGTGGTAGGTACCAATGGAGTCGGCGCAAACCTGTCCCGTTAAATCGACCTCAATGGCACTATTGATGGCCACCACACGGTCGTTACGTTTTATAACAGAGGCTTCATTTACATAGTCAATATCGAGAAAGGCGAACGCAGGATTGTCGTCCACATAATCGTATAACCTTCGAGTTCCCAATGCGAATGAACTAACAGTTTTATGTGGATGAATCTTTTTATAGCGGTTATTGACCACCCCTGTTTCGATCAAATCAATCAATCCATCTGAAAACATCTCTGTGTGTACGCCTAAGTCTTTATGGTTGCTCAGGCATTGTAGCACGGCATCGGGGATAGCACCAATACCCATTTGTAATGTGCTACGGTCTTCGATTAATTCGGCAATTATTTGACCAATTTTTAGTTCATGCTCGCCTACTTTGTTGCTATACTGCACTTCGGGAAGTGGTACGTCCCCAAAGACCATTGCATGAAAACGACTGGTGTGTATCATGCCATCGCCATGGGTGCGGGGTACTTGTGGATTTACCTGTGCAATCACATACTTTGCAGCATTAACAGCAGAACGTGCTATATCCACAGAAGTGCCTAGTGAGCAAAAACCATGTTTATCGGGTTCTGAAACAGATACAATGGCTACATCAATTGGCAATATATTCCGCTTGAACAAGTCGGGTATTTCGCTCAAAAATATAGGAATATAGTCGCCTCTACCTTCATTTACTGCCTGCCGAATGCTGTCCGAAACAAAAAGAGAGTTCATCCGGAAGTGGTCTGAGTAAGCCGGTTTGTCCACCTCTATGTTGCCATACAAACTGATAGAGACCAGTTCCAGGTCTTTCCACCTCTGGGCTTGTTCGGCCAGTTTCTGGAGCATAAAGATGGGCGTACAAGCACTTCCGTGTATGTAAATGCGTTGGCCTGATTGGATGATCTGAAGGGCTTCTGCTGCTTGAATATAAGTCATTGGACATGTTATTGTTTTTTTAACCTCCTCCTCCTCCTCTACTTTTGGGATTCATAGGTGGGTTTCTACTTTTACTAGGTACGGTATTATTTGGCCGTGGCGCGGTATTGTTTTTAGGTGTTTGTTGTTGTTGGGGTTTTGTTTCCTCCCATTTTTGGCGGTGGTATTCTTTTGCCTCATTAGGATTAGTGCTAGGGCGTTGGATAGGTGCAGGTTGGCGGGTAGTGGGTGTTTCTTTATTCGGTAAAGGCGTACGCGGTGTAGGACGAACAGTTTGTGGTGTTTTTTGGGGATTAACAGGTTCCTTGGCTGGTGTCCAATTGGTTCTACTATTTTGCTTTACCTCATTTTTTTGTTGGATTTCGATTTTAGCGGCATTGCGTGGTTCTCGTAAAACGGGATATTTTTTGCTGTTTTTATCAAAAAAATCTGCTTTGGTTACAGGCTTTCTAGGATTTTTTTGCGTGTATTCTTGGTAACTTTCTTCAAACCTGCCAAATTCTTTTAATCTTTTTGGTAGGTTATCTTTATCATTCAAAAAACTTTCGGAAATAACTGCTTGATTTTGCCCACGCCACTCACGAATACTTGTGGTAAAGGGAGTACCTGATCTGCTATGCTGTTGATAATGGTTGACAAAATGCGTGGACAAGTGGTTATAATGGTTATGGTGCTGCGGGTGATCAAAATACCAATTCATAAAATGAGCAGAAGGTAAAAATACAAGTACCATATTTTGTTGATAGAAATACCCACCCCAATCCCACCACCAAGGATATGGATGCCAACGCGGAGCAGGCTCCCACCATGGGTATCCATACCAGTAAGGATAAGCGTAAAAATAATATTGTGCGTATTCCTCTTCTGCTCTGATAAATAGATCGTTTCCTTCCGAGTCGTAGAGTGCAAGGCTATTTTCGGTAGCGTATTCAGTAGCAGCGGTTTCTAGCTCCGCTTTTGCTAATGGATCATTCTCCAAATCAGATTTCCAGTCTTCCAATTCTTGGCCTTGGGCACGTGCTACCGCTAAGCTAAGGGAATCTGTTTTCTTGATTACCCAATCTGGGTTTTCGCGATAAGTATCACCAACGATAACGGTAAAGCGTAAATCCTCATTGAGTAGATCAAGTACCTCCGGAAGTGCCAGTAATGTTTCAAATGACTGCTTTGCTTTTACAGAAAAAGGTGCAATCAATTGCTGAAAGGCTTGTTGTGAGGTTCGGTTTAAGTCATTGATTTGGTGGAGCGTGGGCATCTGAGTAGAAATGGTTTCATAGGCATCTGCCCGTTTATTTTCGGGTAGTACTTCGAGCAATTTTTTTAATGGAACAGGATTGCCTTTTTGCAGAACGAGTGATTCAATTAAATTTGGATAACGACTTAAATCATAAAAATCTGCCTGAGTACTACGAGGGAAATCTTCGATCAGTACTCGAAATGCTCCACTCGTTTTGTCGCGCATGTCCTGCATCTTGATAATGATTTCAGGGTGTGTGCAGGCTTCAAGGATGGCTAATCTTATACCGGGTGGGTATAAAACTAGGGCTTCAACGGATTTTTTATTTTCCTCCGCCAAACTATGAAGTAGGACAGAATCGGACTGCGTAAAAACTGGCACAGCGATTGAAAACAACAATAGTATGGTGAGTTCTTGTGTTAAGTATTTGATTTTCATGTTGTTATGATGTTTATGGGCGAGGTTCTGCTTTGCCTTTAGGGGCACGTGGAAACGCTTTGAATATTTCTAGTATTGCTGTGCTCAAGCGATCATCTACTTCGTTAGGCTGTATATGATCCAAGTAACTGACTGCTCCTCCCCGCCAAACTTGGTTACCTGTGGCGGTATCGAGTAGATCAATAATTAGCGTACCTTCCACCATTGGAACCATTGTTACCCGATCGCATCGGCTGTCGTAGTTACCTACCTCGTAACTACGGCATTGTAAGTCATAGACATAGCGCATTTCGTTTTTTAAGACAATATGATAATGGAGTGTAAGATCGGCGTAAGCACTACTTTTTTTAAAACCCAATTTGTCCAATTGGTTTTCTACCGAGGCTCGAATATTGTTGTTGGTGCTTTCGGTAAGCCACGCAGGGCCTTTAGCGCCTTGTATGGTGGACGGATTGTCCAACCAACAGTAAGTATGGTACCGATAAAGGTTAATGCCAGGTTCTTCTTCTGCATATACCTTTTGTAATGGCGAACAACTGATTGTTAAGATCAAAAACAGCAAAACGCCAATAAGAACGTGTAGATATTTCTTAGTTTGTATGTTTTTCATGGAGCAAAATTGGTGTATTGAAGCCGGTGTGAATATGATATTAATCTAAGTTGCAGATGATGATTGTCAATACTTCGTTATTTTCAGGTGCTTAAATTTGTGGTAGTATATCGTGTGGCGATAACCTATTATATATTACTTAATTAATTTTAAAATATGAAAAATTCATTTGTCATTGAAAACCTGAAATGCGGCGGATGTGCATCCAGTATCCGTAATGGGTTGATTACTTTACCTGGCATTACAGATGTTGAGGTAGATTTTGAAACCAATACAGTAACCGTTGAAGCGGAACAAGACGATATCCGCTCTTTAGTTGCCGATACACTTAGCTCAATGGGGTATCCCGAGGCGGGGCATAATACATTATTGAAACAGGGAAAATCTTATATCAGTTGTGCGATCGGTAGGATAAAAGGGTAGGGGAGTAGGTTGTGCTTTTTGGGAAATTCGCATTTATAATTTAGTATTTAACATTCAACATTTATAATTTTAAATGTTGAATGTTAAATTACTAACCTCATTGCACCTCATTAATAGCCAATTCCAAATGCTCCAGCAGTTCAGCCGTGCTGAGTACTCCAATATGTTTCCAATGTATTTTGCCATTCATAAAAATGATAAAACAAGGGACTCCATAAATATTAAAATCTTCAATAAAGTTTGGGTTTTCATCAAGATCTATTTTAAGTACTTTTGCTTTGTTACCAATAGCCTTTTTAATCTCATCCACCGAGTGGCATGCTATTTTGCAAGGGTTGCATTTCTGCTCATAAAAATCAATGAGTACCGGTCGATCCCCTGCAATCTGTTTTTCAAAATAGTGCTGAGTTGCCATATCTTAATTGATAATATGCTCCGCATGGATGACCAACATGGGGTATTCGTCAGCGTGTAATACCTGCTGAGTAATACTATTGTGTAGTACATCTTCCCAAAAATGGCGTTGTGCTGTTACAAAAATCATCAATTCGATACGATGAAACAAAGCGTACTCCATTAATGAAGCCGTAACATTTTCGTCATCAATCATCCTTGTATATAAAAATGGGTTACTGGGTTGTAGGCTTTTATATTCAATTTCAAACAATCGTTTTTCTAGATCTACCCCTTCTTCTCCCGCGTGTCCTACGTGAACAAAGTGGATTTGACTGTCAAAATACCCTGCAAAACTCATCGCTTGTTGAATCCGTTGATAGCCCAGTGACGCTGCATTACTGGCATACAGCACATGGTCAAAACCTCCAAACGTGGCCTTACTGGGTACAAAAAGTATGTTTCCAGGCGCATTTTTGGAAACTTCGATGCAAGTAGAACCAAAAATACGACTACCTAAAGCACTCCGACCGGTGGTACTCATCACCACAAGATTACTTGGGTTCGACATTTCTTTTATCACCACATCCGGCAAACCATACGCTATTTGTATGCGAACTACCGGTTCTTTTAGTTTTGTTTCGTTATCTTCGGGCATATAAGCCAAGCGGTCTTCTATCGGCCATTCACCGCCAAAACCTCGGATCGTTTCTTCAACAAAAGTATGCAATTCGTTTTCAGTACTGTTATACATTTGCGACAGCATACCGGAATGCCCCTTTTGCTGTCCTTCTAATACTTTATCCATGACATAAAGGACTTCAATATCAGCACCCGCTATTTCTGCCATTTTCCATGCAAATTCTAACGCATTGCCCGAGGCATCGCTCATGTCAACGGGGACAATAATATTTGCTAATTTCATAGTGTATCTTGTTTATCATAAACAGAAGTGGGGTCTTTCGGTAATTCGGCTGATAGTGCCTTGAGTATATCGTAAGTCGTGATAATACCCACCAGTTCGTCATTATCCACTACCGGCAATGCATGGAAGCGGTTGAGGTTAAATATCTCTAAGGCAACATTAATTCGATCTGTGGATTCTACTTTACCCATACGAGTTGTCATAATCTCCTCTGCTTTTTCCCGTTTTAAACGGTTTTCGCGCAGTAAACGATCGGATTGGTACAAAATAGCACCACCCAAAAAGTGTTCAAAATCACTTTTACTGATAATTCCCACTATTTCGTGGAAACGAACTACAGGAATATGGTGAAAATGATGTGTTTCAAAAATTTCCTTAACGTGCATCAAAGAGTCTTCTGGGTTAACAGTAACCAACTGTTTGTGTCCGGTCATAAGGGACGATATAGGCGCAAAAATGTTCATGGTGTAATTTTTTTTTTAATAAAATTGTTGCTACAAAATTAGACAGCAATGGATAAGCAGGGGAGGACTTAGATTAATGGCTGGGTTGATTTATGTCAACGTTAAGGTTTAATGGCAATCATAAGTAGCACCAGGTACTACTGCCTCAAAAAAGGCGATATTCATATTCAGCCCGCGTTGCAGCAACAGCAAGCCAACTACCATAAATAAAACGGGTTGGATCACCTTGACCTGTTGTCGTATGGTGTTTTTAAAAGACCGTCCGAAGTACATAGCCATGAATAGTAACGGTAGTGTACCCAAACCAAAAACAGCCATAAAAAGGCCTCCAGTAGCACCTTTTGTGGTAGCAATAGCACCAGCAAGCGCGGCGTACACCATACCGCAAGGCAATAGTCCGTTCAATAGGCCAATCGAGAAATAAGAAAAATGGGAAGTATTGCGGAGTCTTTGTGACAAATGAAATTGAACCCATTTGGTAAATCGGCCAAATCCGGGCAAAGCAGTTACTATTTGTTCGTATTGCCAAGCCAATAATGCCATTGCAAACATAAAAATACCCGCCGATATGGACAAAAATTGCTGCAACCCAGCCAGCGATAAGCCTTGTCCTAAAAGCCCAAAAAGTACGCCCAGTCCTGTATAAGTCAGGATACGGCCGCTGTGATACACCAACATTTGACGTACCACAGCAAACCGATCGGTATCTTGATAGGGTAATGCCAGCATCAGAGGGCCACACATACCCACACAATGCAAACTACTGGCCAAACCCAGTAAAATGGCTGCAAGAAAAAACATTATTATTTGTTATTTGGGCGTGGGCAAGTAGAAGCACCAAATAAAGCATAAAGCGGACAAAACCCAACTACACTGGTTAATAGTAGCACAATACCCGCTATGAGCGTAATATAACCGAATGTACCGGTCAAAGTGTGGGAGAAAAATACGGCAAAAAGTATAATTGCCATTACCGTACGGATCATTCTATCGGTCAATCCTACATTATTTAGCATAGTTTTTAAAATTTTAGCGTGTTAATTAAGTTTGAGTATTGGTCTTTATTGGATTTAGTATTTTTAACTAATGATGGATAAAAACCGTAGTCTCCTGGAAATAATCGTCCGCACCAGATGTCCAAGTAAGTTCGATATGCCAATTACCGGGCAAAAGGTGTTCTATTGGAACTACCATTGGTGTTGTGTTGGAATAATCGACGGAGAAATCCTCGTCACTAGTGGCCGACCGAAAAAATTTGGCGGTTGCTTTGTCCACGGTTATACCACTAGGGAAATCTATGCTAACGACCTGTTGGTGCGCTTTGAACTGGATTTGCGGTAGGGTATCCAGTTTTGCTGCGTTCTGTTTCTGTACCAAATGCGCTTGATAGTTCAGATCAAGGTCATAGTAGTTCTTTGCTACCAAATTGGGCGCATGACCGCAAGTAGCAAATACTAAACTCAGCATGCTCACTACAAATATGGTAAAAAAAAGCATTAATCCTGTACCCCAGTTGAATTTTATCATAATATATATTTAATTAGGTCCCATAAAATTAGTCTCGATTTCGTCCACTTTTTTTCCGTTAGATTGGATATGGATGGAAATCGGGGTTTTCCTACCTTTTAATTGATCGTTAGGCATCTCTAAAAAGAACACCCCTTCTATTTTTCCGTTCTTAGGAATACTCGATGGTATTTGACCAACAACCCGCAATTTAGATCCTGGTGTATCGGAAATCAATTCAATCGGTAATTCTTTGTTGGTTTTATTGATAAGGATATAGGTGTATAGATTGGAAACATGCGTTTCATCCACTTTTTGATAAAGTTGCCCCGGCGAGCGCAATACGATACTTTCCATTACACCTCTATTGGCAAACATAAATATGTCCAAAACGAGCAAACCAACAAGTACCGCAGAATAAGCATATACCCTAGTGGTGAATAGTTTTCTGCGACCCGCCTCAATACCGTTCATGGAGTCATACCGGATGAGGTTGGTTTCTTTACCTACTTTTTCCATTACTTGGTTGCAGGCATCGACACAGGCGGTGCAATTGGTGCATTCCAATTGAGTACCGTTGCGGATGTCGATACCCGTAGGGCATACTGCTACGCAAAGGTTACAGTCGATACAATCTCCAAAATTGGTGTCAACCACTCCTTTTTTTAATTTGCCCCGAGGCTCACCCCTTTTGTAATCATAAGCGATTACGATGGAATCTTTAACGAGCAAAACGCTTTGCAAGCGGCCATAAGGACAAATCGTAGTACACACTTGCTCCCTTAAACGGGCAAAAACACCATAAAAAAGCACTGAAAACAGCAATATCGCCCCTAATCCGCCTAAATGTTCTCCAACGGGGTCATTTATGATTTTCAATAATTGATCGGTACCAATGACATACGCCAAAAAATAGTTAGAAACCACCAGCGCAATCAAAAAGAAAACCGTGTGTTTTAATGCTTTTTTTCTAATTTTCTCGGGTGTCCAAGGGGCACTATCCAATCGACGTTGTTCCCCGGCATCGCCTTCTATCCAATATTCGATTTTCCGGTAAAACATTTCCATAAACACCGTTTGTGGACATACCCAGCCACAAAAAAGGCGACCAAAAACCACCGTGAACAAGATAATGAACACGATAAAGGTCAGCATGGCCAGTACAAATAAATGGAAATCCTGTGGTGTAAATAGTAATCCAAACAACACAAATTTTCGCTCCAAAATATTGAATAATAAAAACTGTTCGCCATCAACTTTGATCCAAGGCATGCTCAGGAAAATCACCAAAAATATCAAACTGACCCAAGTTCTGGCATTATATAGTTTTCCTTTTGGCTTTTTGGGATAAAGCCATATCCGCTTTCCTTCTTGGTCCACCGTAGCGATATGATCGCGATATTCTTCCTTGTCTTCGTCCGAAAATGGATCAAATGAGGGGTTGAATAATGGCGTATTTTGATTCGATGACATATCGTGGGTGTGTCTGTTTATGTAGTGCAAAATTCTCTGTTATCAGCAGCCCATTTGATGATATATATCAATGGACTGCATGATTTTTTTACTGTTTTTGAACTTTAGTAGTGTCTGCTTCAGTTGTTTCAGTCCATACGATACCTTGTGGTGCTTTGGGATTGGGCGGGTTCGTGCCTTTGAGCGAAAGGATATAACTGGCCACTTTGCGCATATCGTCGGGATTTAGTTGTGATTGCCATGAGATCATTCCTTTTTCCGGAACACCGTATTTTATGGTTTTGAAGATATTTTTTATACCTCCGCCGTGTATCCAATATTCGTCGGTCATATTGGGACCTACCAGTCCTTCGCCTGTTTTTCCGTGGCAAGCAGCACATACGCCAGCGAAGATCAGTCCGCCTTCCATAAGATCGGAGGATTCGGTTACTGCGGTTACATTGGATTCGTCAAAGGCGTTTTGTTTGCCCGCTAATGCCATAGCGATTTCTTTTTTGGCTATTTTAACTGATGTTTGGTATTCTTCGCTAGAGGATGGGCCGTTACCTCCCCAGTGGTAATAGTACATATATCCTACCGCCCATACAATGGTGATAAAAAACATATTGACCCACCAAGGCGGTAGTTTGTTGTCGAGTTCCCGAATACCATCATAAGAATGGTGAAAAGTGATTTCGGATTCTCGTTCAATAGGTACAGTAGTTCCCCATAGTTTGCTGAAATAACTTACCCTTACCGCATCTTCTGCATCTTGTACCGAAATAGGCTGCTCTTCGGGGAGTGGAGTGCCGCTTTTTTCGGCTTCCAATTGCAGTACTCTATTGTACAGTAATTGATTGGTTTTCATGATAAAAGCAAATCCAATCAAGAGTACGGTGAGGCCTCCAATACCGAGTACCCAAGTCATAATTTGACTAAACTGCTCCGCACCTGCTGGGGGTTGGGCAATTGTCGCTTGGCTACTCAATGTACTTATAGCGGCTGTTATGCATAAAAAAACGAGCCAGTATTTATTTTTTTTCATGTTTTATGTATTTTAAAGAACGATACAGTCATGTGCCTTTACTTCGTTCTGGGTAGTAATTTTAATCCTCTAATGGTAGTTCGGACATATACTTCATGTCCTCCTTTTTGGAGAAAAATGCACGAATGGCCGCTGTGCAAAATGTGATAAAAAAGAGCAACAAGGAGGATATTCCAAACCATTGTATGCCATCAACTGATTGAAGCAAATATTTGTACATGATGAATGTTGTTATGATGGGTGTTGTTATTGGTTATACTCCTGGCAGCAGCATCCAAAGCGATGTAAGGCTTCGGGCGCCACACACCAAGAGCATAAAGCATGACAGTATATTATTTATTTTTAACCTTAATATCGGTGCCCAAACGCTGCAAATAGGCAATCAGAGCGATGATTTCTTTGTCCTCCAAGTTGGTATCTTGTACCCCTTCTTCCGCCAATTTTTTAGCGATACCCCGCGCTTGATTTTGAGCATCCGCAACAGCCTCGCGGTCAAAACCTTTTGGATAAGGCGTGCCGAGTTGCTGGAGTACCTTTATTCTTGAAGGTATATCGCCCCAAATGATGACTTGTTCGGATAAATGCGGATAAGCAGGCATGATAGATCCCGGCGACATGGAAGTGGGCTCGATCATGTGGTTGTAGTGCCAACTATCGGGATATTTCGCGCCTTCGCGCCATAGATCAGGACCGGTGCGCTTACTACCCCAAAGGAATGGACGATCATAAATATATTCCCCCGATTTTGAATACTCACCGTAACGCTCCGTTTCATCGCGGAACGGCCTGATTTGTTGAGAGTGACAACCCACGCAACCTTCTTGGATATAAATGCTGCGCCCTGTTAGTTCAAGCGGTGTATAAGGTTTAACCGTTGATATTTTAGGGATCTGACTTTCAATAAATACCATAGGCACAATTTGGATAATACCACCAATGGCTATGAGTACAGTACTCCAAAGTAACATTTGTAATGGTCGGCTTTCGATCCACCTGTGCCAATGCTCGCCAGCCAATAAAGGTGTGTTTTTGCTGATTCTTGCTGGTGCTTCTGCCGCTTCATCGGCTAAGAAACTACCTTGTTGTGCGGTTTTAACCAAGTTGTACACCCCAATGATTGTCCCAATAAAATATAGACTTCCGCCTACCGTACGCATGGCATACATCGGGAGTATTTGTTTTACGGTATCCAAAAAATTACCCCATGCAAGTGTGCCTTCTGGTGTAAATTCTTTCCACATCAAGGCTTGTGTCCATCCTGCCCAATAAAGCGGTACGGCATAGACCAATATACCAATTGTACCTACCCAGAAGTGGGCATTGGCCAGTTTTACAGAGTATAATTGTGTGCGGTACATCCGTGGCCATAACCAATACAGTACGCCAAAGGTGAGGAAACCATTCCAGCCCAATGCACCTACATGTACGTGAGCAATCGTCCAATCGGTAAAGTGGCTAATGGCATTTACCGATTTAATCGACAACATAGGGCCTTCAAAAGTAGCCATACCGTAAGCCGTTACCGCCACTACCATAAATTTTAGTACAGGATCTTGTTGTACCCTGTCCCATGCGCCTCGCAGCGTAAGCAAGCCATTGAGCATACCGCCCCACGATGGAGCCAGCAACATAATGGAAAATACCGTTCCCAATGATTGCACCCAATCGGGCAATGAAGTATATAATAAATGGTGCGGACCAGCCCAAATATAGATAAATATCAATGCCCAAAAGTGGATAATGGATAGTTTATACGAGAATACTGGCCGATTGGCCGCTTTGGGCAAAAAGTAATACATCATACCCAAATACGGTGTGGTAAGGAAAAACGCAACCGCATTATGACCATACCACCATTGTACCAACGCATCTTGAACGCCCGTAAAAACAGGGTAACTCTCTGTAAATGAAACAGGTACCTCAAGGCTGCGTACAATATGCAATACCGCTACCGTAACCCAAGTGGCAATATAAAACCAGATCGCAACGTACAAGTGGTGCTCGCGCCGCGTGAGGATGGTACCAAACATATTGATCCCAAAAACTACCCATACTAGCGTAATTAACAAATCAATAGGCCATATTAATTCTGCGTATTCCGAACTCGTTGTCATACCCATCGGGAGGGTATAGGCTGCGCATAAAATAATAATTTGCCAACCATAAAAATGAATCCAAGATAGTTTGTCGCTCCAAATACGGGCTTTCAGCAGCCGTTGGAGTGAGTAATAAACACCCATGAATATGCCATTGCCCACAAAGGCAAATATTACTGCATTGGTATGCAATGGCCTTAATCGACCAAATGTAAGCCAAGGGCCAAAATTCAGATTGGGATAAATAAGTTGGAAAGCAAGGATCAGACCTACAAGCATCCCAACCATTCCCCAAACGAATGCTGCAACGCCAAAGGCTCGGGTAATTTTGTTGTCGTAATTAAATTTTTCCATACACGTTAAATTGTTGATTTTTGTTAAGGAACGTCGTTTGCGCGTCCCTAGGGACGTTCTTGTTTCATCGTCCCTACGTATCACTTTTCGTTGTTGTTTCGGTTTTGTTGGCTTCTAATTCGTCATCAAATAGCATCCGAACAGAAGGTGTGTATTCGTCTTCAAATTGACCATCCTTGGTTGCAAGGATAAATGCCACCAAAAAGCCCAAGGCTAATAGAAGGCTTACTATGATTAGAAATAACATGATCTTCATAATTCCGTATGGCCCATTGTTGAACCCGGTGCAAATGTCAGTGTAAAGATCATGGTGAGAAATGACAGAAATCACCTTGCCGATTGACTTTTATTAGTGTTGAGTAGTGTGTAGGCTATGCATCTTTGTGGTATAAAAACAGATATACCATGCAATTATCCATTCTAAAATCACACACTGTAGCAGCAGCACAAGATGACTTTAATGCTAGTTTCCCTTTTCTGAAAATTGTATTTTTTACCAAAACACACAAAGATGGTGGCGCTAATAATGCTAAATTTATGATCACTGATCGCAGCAAACTATTGGGCGATTTGGCAGGCTTCAAAGAAGAATGTCTATTGGCTATTGAGCCGCACATGAAAACTTTTGAAGTAGAAAAGATGGTGGAGGAAATCTCTGGGCTACACGTCCAGATATTCCGAAAATCGGGTAATACCTGGCTCGAAACAACGGTATCCGATCACCTTACTTTGGATGAACAAACAGAAAAAGCGTTTTCAGAAGAAGTATACCAACAACCCATCGTTGATCCTTTGGATTACAGGGAGCAGGATTGATCGTTATACTTTCAATGGTAAATCTACCCAAAAAGAACTGCCCATTCCTTCCATACTTTCAAAACTTACCTTGCCACCGAGTAATTCAACGTATTTTTGAACGATATAAAGCCCCAATCCGGTGCCTTGTGTACTATTCACCACATTGCTGGCCCTAAAAAAACGATCAAATAAATGCTGCTGCTCGTCCAGCGGTATCCCTATGCCTTTGTCTTGCACATCTAAGAAAATATCTTTATCGGATGCAATACTTTTTATCGTAATTGTACTGTTTTCTGGGGCGTATTTAATCGCATTTGAGATTAAATGCCGTAAGATAGATTGCACCAGTTTGCTATCTATATGAACGGTGCTTTGGCCTTCATGCACCAATTCGAAAACTTGGTCTTTTTTTAAGAGGTATTGCATAGATTGGGTCAATTCGGCTATACAAGATTCCACATCAACAACTTCCGTTTTTACCGTAACCAGCCCATCTTCGAGTTGTTCCAGCGATAGAAACTCGTTGAGGATATTACTTAGTTCATTGACGGCCTCTTTTATCCGTGCTGTGTGTTTTTTTATTTTATTAAAATCTTGGCGTTCGGCATACTGCTCAATCAATGAACCGGAAGACAAAACGGTCGTCAGTGGTGTCCTAAATTCGTGCGAAGTGACATTGATAAAACGCTTTTTTAGGTTATCCAATGCAGTTTCTTTCGACAGCGCGTCGAGCAATTCAATTTTTGTTTGTTCCAACTCCAATGTCCGAGCCTTTACATTACTTTCCAAATCAGTATTGGCATTTTTTAACTCCAAACTCAGGGTGGATAAGGCTTGTTTTTGCTGCAATATGGAATATTCGTAGTTTTTACGGAACGTATTGTCCAGGACAAATGCAATCACAAACACCCCTTCTGGGGTTTCGAATGGACTCAGACTAATTTCTACCGCTATCTCCGTACCGTCTTTTTTAAATCCAGTGAGTTCTAATGACCCTAATGCCGCATGTGTTGACGCATGAGATATGCCTTTAATTATATCATCTTCAGGGGCAAAACGAGGTGGAATAAGGGATTCAATATTGCTGCCTATCAATCCGCCTGTGTTATAACCAAATAATACTTCCAACGACAGATTGACCCTGAGTATTAGCCCTTTATCGTCGGTCAAAATAATGCCGTTGGGGGCATGTTGAAATAAGGTTTCAAATGTAGATTGTATCATAACTTTAATCTTTTAGCTTTCAAATTACCCATTCCCACTCCAAAAAGAACGATGGAAACAGAACTGATCGGCATTAAAATAGCCGCAACCAACGGGGAGAGGTGGCCACCAACGGCATAACTCAAACCAATAATATTGTACAGCACCGCAACACCATACGAGTACTGAACAATGGAAACGCCCGACCTAGCCAATTGGATAAATTGAGGTAATTGCTCAAAAGCCCGCGCATCCAAAATAGCATCGCTGGCTGGGGTGAAATTGTTGGTGTTTTCCGATACCACGATACCCATATTGCTTTGTCGTAGTGCCCCTGCATCATTCAAACCATCGCCAAGGAAAAGTATATTTTGCCCTTTTTCTTGTAAATTTTTGATAAAATCTAGTTTTTCCTGCGGATTAAGTTGAAAGTGCATCGTGTTTTTATCGGGGAAAAATGGTAACAAAGCCATCATTTCTTGGTCTTGATCACCAGAGAGTAGGTATATTGGATTGGGTGCTTTTTGCACCTTTTTTGTTTTTCTGAAAAACTCCAATACGGTTTGTAACCCAATTCGATAATGGTTTTTTATATCAAAATAGCCCAGTATTATTAAATCATCAATGGCTACAAAAACACCACTTTTTTGGTTGTTTTTCACACCCACAAAACTGGCTGAACCCACTTTAACGCGGTGGTCCAGCACAATACCTGAAATACCATAACCCGGTATTTCTTCAAATTGATCCACTGCCGCTACCTTTATATCAGGCATAGTAGCACATATCTTACGGCTCAAGGGATGTGTCGAATGGTAGGTCAATGATTTGATCAATGTTTTAGCCGTTTGGTCCAATTCCAGACCAACAAAGGCAATATGCTCTTGGCTAAGGCTCGAAATCGTACCAGTTTTGTCAAAAGCCACCGCGTCAAAAGCAGATAAGGCTTCCACCGCTTCGTTGTTTTTTAAATAAAAGCGGTGCCGTCCAAGTATGCGCAAAATATTGCCCATCGTAAAAGGAATAGACAACGCAATGGTACACGGACACGCAACGATCATCACCGCCGTAAACGCATTGATCGCAGTAGGTACATCTCCGCGCACCAGCCACCAGTAACCCAATGCGCTTCCGCCCACCAATAGAATCACCCAAGAGAAGAACCAACCGGCCTGATCGGCCAATGAACGTACCGATCCATTGGGTGTATCGGTGCGTTTAAATGCTTCGTTGTTCCATAACTGGGTCAAATGGCTTTGTGATGCGGGATGCGTAAGCGAAAGTTCGATACTTGCACCCATTTGTTTACCTCCTGCAAAAATACGCTCGCCGCTACTGACCAGCACGGGCACTGATTCGCCAGTGATAAAACTATAATCAATCAGCGCTGATCCTTTGAGTAGCAGTCCGTCTGCCGGAATAATTTCTTGGCTTTTTACTACAATAATATCCCCAGGAACAAGTCGATTAATGGAAACAGCGGTTTCTGTTTGGCCCTCTTTACGGAGTGCCGATACGGGGAAATAAGACTTGTAATTGCGTTCAAACGATAATTGGTTCCAAGTTTTTTGTTGAAACCATTTACCAATGAGCAACAAAAAGGTAAGTCCGGCAAAGGAATCCAAATATCCTGCTCCAGTATGTGTAGTAATTTCCCAAACACTACGCAAAAACAAGGATAATAAAGCCAAACAGAGCGGAATTTCGATGTTTAGTCGGCGGTGTAATATGCCTTGGTAAGCAGCAATAAAATAATCGCGTGCACTAAATAGCAACACCAGTAACGCCAATCCAAGGCTCAAATAACCAAATACATTGGCATATAATCGGAAATGATCGGCATCCATACCCACATATTCGGGGAAACTAAAGAGCATAATATTGCCCACCGCAAACCCTGCAACGGCAATTTGGAGCGATAGTTTTTTTGATGTTGAACTGGGTTTTATGTCTTCGATATCGGCCAGATTGATCTCTGGTTTGTATCCAATATCGGCCAAAGTAGCGGCTATTTTACTCAGAGTAGTAAGCCTCGGATCGTATTGGATATGTACCTTTTTTTTATAAAAATTGACCCGTGCATGGGTAACACCATGATCCAATTTGCTCAAATGCTCCAACAGCCAAATACAGGAAACACAGTGCATTTGAGGGATGTAAAACTCGATTTGCGCTACCGAATCGCTGCGAAAAGTAAGCAGTTTTTCTTGTACTTCGGGATCGTCCAAATAGGTAAATAAAGGGATGCTTTTCTTGTCTTTTAATGATTTTCCGGCGGTAGGATCCAGTGTGTAATAGGTGCATAGGTTATTGGCATTCAGGATTTCAAATACCATTTTACAGCCATTACAACAAAAATATTTGTCTTCCAAATACAAATGGTCATTGTTACAGGTATCGTGACAATGAAAACAAATAGGCTGCTTAGCCACTACGTTGTTGTTGTTTATCGGACGTGTGTATATCTGCTGCATAGAGATATTGAATGTTTATGCAAAAATACCACCACAAAAAAATGCTATGAATGATCAAAATCATCAGTCATAGCAATGTTTATCAATACTCTTACAGCCGTACACTTTTTCTTTCCTAATTTGGCAAGTCCTTCATTTTTTCAGGTTTTAGAATAATCACCTGTCCGTCTTTGATATCAATCATCCCTTCAGATTTAAAATCGGAAAGTGTACGCACCAATGTTTCTTTTGCTGTACCTACTACGGCAGCCAAGTCGTCGCGCAACAAATGAATATCGCTTTTACCCTGTTCTTGTAAAGCGATTAGTGCCGTGGCGACTCTTTTTCTCACCGAATTATAGGCCAAATTGAGGAGCATTTGTTCTTGTTCGGAGACATGGTTGGCGAGTAATTTGATAAATCGGGCATTTACGTCTTTATTACCAAATACTAATTTTAGGAAATCGTCAATTGGAATGAGCCGAATATCGGAAGGTTCCAAAATAACTGCACTTTCGCTATAAGTATCGTTTTTAATAATGGGTAGGTAACCTAAAAAATCGCCGGGCGCGACGATACGAATGATAAACTCACGCCCATCTTCGTTGGTTTTGAACAGTTTGATTGCCCCTTTTTCAAGGTAATATAAAAATTTTGGATATTTTCCTTCTTCAAAAATCAGGTCTTTTTTTTGGTAATGCCGCAATTCGCGGTTCAAGGAAAGATTATTCAATAATTCCAGAGCGGCGGCCTCATTCACAAATCCTTCAAATTTTGCATTAGGTGCGGAGGCTTGCCGCAGTCGCTCGCTTTTTTTAAGCCTTCGTTCGATCGTTTGCAGTAATTGTGCGGCATCAAAAGGTTTTGAAATATAATCATCTGCCCCCAAAGACATGCCCCTTCTAAAATCATCCTTTTCTGCTTTGGCTGTTAAATACAGGAATGGGATATCGGCTGTTTTTTGGTTATTGCCCAAAATTTGCAATACCCCATAGCCGTCTAATTCAGGCATCATTACGTCGCAAATAATCAAATCAGGTATATGGGCCAATGCCTTTTCTACCCCAATTTTTCCGTTTGCGGCCTCTATCACGTCATAGCCGTTCAAAGACAATATTTCCGAAAGATTTTCCCTGACAAAGTCGGCATCTTCAATGACTAAAATTTTATGCATATCAATTGTTTATGCTAATAATGTATTAGGTTAAGGCATTGATTTTTAGATAGTTGTGGAGTGTCGGCGTGAGTTTGAGTCACGCCGACACTTAATTAACCATTGATTTTCAAGCATTTACAAAACCCAACCCATTATTTGAATTATTGTAAAATAAGAACGCAAATTTATGTTTTTTTCGGTGTAATGAACGCATGAAACCCATATTTCTTTTTATTCCATTACGCAATAACCTAATCAATTGGAACCGATAAAACAGGTATATGCGTATGGTTGGCGGCATCTTCGGTAATGCTCCCAAACATCAGGTGCGATAGTCCTTTACGTTGGTGTGTACCCATAACGATAAGGTCTGCTTTGGTCTTCCTTGCATAATTCAGTATAGACACCCCTTCATCAATGGTTGGGTCAATGGAATGCAGTTTTACATGCTTTAAACCAGTGTGTAGCATTAAATGATTTTTTTCGGCCTCAATACTTTCTGGGGTCATGGCGTGCAATGGGTTATTCATGTATAGGATTTCTACCTCAAAATCAAACCATTGCTGCAATTCTTTTACTGTGGTAAACATTTTTTGTTGGTTTGGTTTCAAGGTAGAGGCAACCAATATCTTTTTGAGGTTTAGTTTTTCAGTACCTTCGGGAATTACCCAAACGGGGCAACTGGCATATCGAATAACACGTTCGGTATTTGACCCTATAAATGCTTCTTTCCAGCCAGTGGCACCCAAAGTACCCATCACAATCAAATTATAGCCTTCTTCATCTACCATTTCTTTTACGATGGAGACAAAACTACCATCTTTTACGATGGATTTGGCGTGTAACCCATTATATTCAGGTTTGTGGAAGTACCGAGATTTAATTTCCTGAAGTTTATCCAAGGCTTGCTCGTTGTAATTATCCATATCAATTACGGCGGCACCGTAGGCGTACTCCGAAACGGGTAGCACATAAAGTACCATCTCGTTTACATACAGCAAAGAAATCTCCGCTCCAATACTTAATGCCAAGTGTCCTGCCACTTGTAATGCTCCAATGGAGGCATCAGAAAAATCAATGGGAACTAGTATTTTTTTCATGGTTCGTTTCTTTTATAAATAATAATTAATTGTGTCCAAATACTTACTGTCACTTCTTTACGATACAAAGGTGTGGCGCAGTGCTGTAGTGTGTAATGATAAAAGTCATGGGGTAGGGTAGTATTTGTCAATATTAGGTGTGTTTTTCATTTAGTGTCGTTTCAAAAATGAGTTGTTTGGTCGCCTAAGGTAATCGTCGAATGCTGTATTTGTCCTTAAAAATGGGTGATTCGCACATTATGGAGTAGCATTCAATCATTGCTAATGATTATACCATATTGGTGCAATATATTTGCATTTTCAAGTTTAAATTTATTGAAAATGAAGCAAATCTATTTATTATTTGTAATTTTATTTTTAGGTTTATGTATTGCCCCCTCTAGCGCTCAACCTACTCTTAAAATACGTTTAACGCAAAATAATCCCATTTTAAGTATATCTTGTACTGGTGTGGTAGAGGGCAAAAATACCAATATTTATGTATGTGGCTATCAATGGCACAATATTACCTATAAACGTACAACATTTGTAGCCGCTCTAAACTCGAACGGCGAATTATTATGGTCAAAACAGTATGTTGCCAATGGGGGTATCGAATTTAATGAAATATGGGAAGCACCAGATGGTAACTTAATAGTTGGTGTTGCGCTTCCCAAAGTAGTGTTTGGAGGACAGAATTTTGGTAGTGGTTTTGCAAAAATAAATAAAGACGATGGTAGCATTATTTGGTCGTCTTACTTAGACAGTAATTCCGAAAATGACGCACCTGGATTAATTATTAAAAATAATACTAATGACGGATTTACCCTGACTGGAATGAAAATAAAAGCAACAGGTGGTCAAGTACAAAAGTATAATTATTGTATCCACACCGATGCCAATGGACAAAGGCTTGACGGGCCAACCCATAATAGGTATTTTGAACCATCCACTACCTCTTTAGATTTTGCACAAAGTATGCTGGATAAGGATGATAACTGTTATAGTATAGCCAGCTTTGGTTCTAATACATTCAGGCTCGTAAAAATACCCAATAATGCGACACAACCCGAATGGCTAAAGGCTTATAGTGCACCAGTTTTTAATAATATTTCGTTCAATGATATACTGGATATTGGGGGGGGGAAGTTATTGTTGATTGGTTATGGGTATAAGGTAACAAATAATATGAATTTAGGATTTATTGGTGTATTAGTACTTATGAATAGCGATGGCGAAATAGAATGGAGCAACGAATACGACGTTAGCAATTTTAATACTAATATCGCTTTCTCCAAAGGTGTACAAACTTCTGATGGATTTGTACTGATGGATATTTATGGGGCAGTTGTGGCATTAAAAAACGATGGAACTGTAAAGTGGGCTTATAGCCATTACAAAGGCGCTCTGCTCTTTTCTTTTTTAGCAACAATTGTATCCGCTCAAGATGGTGGCTACATCGAGGCTAGCGAGTTGTGGGATGGCAATGATAATAATAGCGATGGTGTTATTACAAAAATGGATAAAAATGGCTTGTTAGAAGGGTGTTGCAATGAACTTTTAGAGATAACAGTTAATCCATTCCCAATATCTATTGTAGATCAACCATTCTCAAGCACCAATGATACCATCAAAAATGTGACCAGACCTGCAACCGTTGCTAATATTAATCTAACAGAGTATCCAGTTTGCGCGCCATTATCCTATAAATTAAACGATTCCATAGCCTGTGCAGGTGGCTGCGTGGTCGTCAAACTCCCCAAAATGCCAAATGGGGCTACTGCTACTTGGAGTGGGGGAGATCAAGTTACCATAGAGCCATTCGTAGGTACAGATTCGGTGCGCATTTGTTTTAATCAAGTGGGTAATCAACCCATCCAACTCCAATTAAAATTAATGGATGGTTGCCTTCCGCCTCCCTATAACAATGATATATTGGTAAAAGAGGCATCCGAACCGCTGGTATTTGCCTTGAGTGATTCCTTGTTTTGCCCCGGCGGATGTACCGAAATATTGATCGAAAATAGTGCCACCGCAACCTTCGATTTTCCTGGAGGTGTGCAAACACAGGACGCACCACCGCAAATATGTTATCAAAAAGAAGGAAAATATTCGCTCTCAGCGCGCCAAATACAAGGCGGTTGTTTGCGCACTAATGCGATTGAAGTAAATGTACAAAACCTGATTGATGAGGTGCCCAACGCCTTTACGCCCAATAACGACCAAATCAACGATGTTTTTAAACCACTATTGGATTGTCCGCCAACAGATTATTTATTTCGGATTTTTGACAGATGGGGTAATTCACTATTCGAAACCACCAATTACGAAGCGGCCTGGGATGGTATGTTCAATAATCAACCAGCACCCATGGATGTCTATATTTGGACGGTCAACAGCAGTAATCTACAGGTGTCGTACAAGGGAGATGTTACTTTGATCCGGTAGGGGAGCGATCAGTCCAATTTGACTAATCCACTTTGTAGTGCATATACTACAAGACCAGCCGTATTTCGGCAGCCCAATTTGGACAACAGGTTATTGCGATGACCTTCCACTGTTCGGCTACTGATATAGAGTTTTTCTGCGATCTCTTGAGTATTATACTCTGCACAAATGAGTTGTAGTACCTCTTTTTCGCGGCTGGTGAGTTCTACATGGAAAGCGCGTTGGGGTTTAATTTGGTTTTTACCCATCATATTTTCGCGGATCACATCCATAACCGTGGTATTGTAGTAAAACCCTTTTTCGCGTACCATGCGGATGGTCTCCACTACTTCATCGGGGTTTGCATTTTTACCCAAATAAGCCGAAGCCCCAATTTCTATCATATTGAGTATAAATGCTTTACTCACATGAGAGGAAATGACGACAATTTGAATAGACGGAAATTCGCGCCGGATCACCTCTGCGGCTTCAATACCACTCATCACAGGCATTTTAAGATCGAGGAGGAGTACATCCGGCAATTCGTCGGACGCCCTGATTTTTTTTAGTAGTTCTTCTCCGTTTTCTGCTTCAAAAAGCACACTCAAGTCCTGAAAATCTTCCATAATAAGCCGCATTCCTCGGCGGAATAGTGCTTCGTCGTCGGCGATGGCAATATGAATCAATGTACTATTTTCCATGCTTTTCTATTTTAAAATGTAATAAATGCTTCAAATCCTTTACCTGGTGCCGTATTTATTTGGCTAATGCCGTTAATCATGCGTACCCTGTTTTCCAAATTTTTAAGACCGAGTCCTTTAGAAATGGTGTTTTCAGGGTCAAAACCTTGGCCATTATCGCGATAGCGCAGGGCTTTTCTTGCTTCATGTTTCATCAGTTGAATCGTGATTTTGGTGGCTTGTGAGTACTTTAAAGAATTATTGGTCAGTTCTTGAATAATACGGAACAGGTTCAGTTCTACAAGAGGATCGGGTATATCAGCGCGGGTAATATTGTGCTCAAACTGTATGTCAAGCACTCCAGTATATCGTACGCCTTCACAAAACTCGTTCAAGGCCTCCAATAAGCCAAAATCCTCCAGCGTAGGAGGTAATAATCCGTGTGAAATACGCCTCGATGCATCTAATGTCTTGTCAATCAATCCATCTATTTCCTCACACATGGTATTGTATTGCTCGGTCATGGCCTCCATCCTGCGCAAGCGGTGAAATGTAAGGTGCAATACGCCCAGTTTTGACCCGATATCATCATGCAATTGTGCCGCTATGGTTTGCCGTTCTTCTTCTTGTACCAATAGGTTGCGTTCCAATAATTCTTGCTGGTGCTTCAACTGCAAATCTTGATTGTCCATCCGTTGACGGAAGATTTGTTTTTCTGCCCTATTGGACAAAAGTACCACCACTAAAGCCATTAAAAGCATAAAAACTATACCGACGATGACAAAAACGACGATTTGCGATGTGTAAAAACTACTTTCCATAAGGTAATGAGTATGATTAATTGAAAAATAGTATTAAGAACAATATTTAAAGGTGATAAAAAACTAAAGGCTCCGTTGTCTGTTAACCAAAAAATACTTGACATATAAATAAATAAAGTACCGCTATAGTTGATCAAAACAACAGCATTAATAACCCGTAACATTCTGTACTCTAGGGTGGGATAGATAGCATCTTCAGTAAAATAAAATGAATAACGAAGTGCATAACATATAATAAGTGTCTGAACTAATGTTTTTCCATACGAATTATAAGAAAATATAGACTGTACAAAAACAGAGTTCAATACTACTATTGTCCCAATAATACCTAAAATCCAATATAAATAATTGTTCAAAAATGTTTTCTCCTTAAATAGGCGATCGTAAAATAGCGTCCACAGTACAAATTCGCCCAAAGTATATAAGTGCAGCAAGGGTAAATTTTGATGATATATTATTGCTCCGAAAACAGATCCAACCTCAATAGATAAATTAAAACACAAATACCCAACTAATAACTTAAAGGGTGAACTCAGTTTTTTATAATGGATAACTCCTATGCTGCATGAAAGGATTAAAAAAAAGAAGAGCGGTAAATTAGATGCGTAATAGTTTAAATAAAGAACGACTTTTGACCACTTTATAAACATTATTGACCACATGAGTAAATATCCATTTTAATTTTATAAAGGTAAATCAAAAGTCGTAATAATTATCTAAATATACTGCTTAATTATTATCCCCTTGGTGGGCAATTTTCTGGACAAGGAGCTGTAAAGTCAAAATAACGTTCTTTCCCAGTTGAATCCTTTATTTGGAAAATAATATCTTGTGTGCCATTATAGAGCCCTATCATGGTATAAGTAGTAGCATCTTGAGCCGTAGGAGTGGCAATAGCAGCCACATCTTTAAAATCTTGGGTAGGAACTGCAAATCCACGTAAAATATAAACAGAATCATCAGCCATATTATTGGCCTTCAATAAGGCAATTAATTGCGCACGCTTTACCCTCCATGCAGTCTTTCTTGCTGTCGCTACTGTATCCGAAATTTCATTAGGCAGCACTGTCCCCGTTGATGCCACATTGGGCTTACTCACTGCATCTTTGGCTTCAGGAGTTGTTTTTGATTCTGAACAGGCATAAATACCTATAAACAGCATGCATAAAATGAATACGTTAAAGTGATTTCTCATTTTGTGAAATTGTATAAAATATTAAGTGAACTAATTTTTAGGCTGTAAATATACAAGCACTCAATTCATAATATCATAATAATAGATCAACAAAATAATAAAACAGGTATAAATACGGGGTAGGGGTGCGGTTGGGCAACGAACACGTTACTACTGCTTCGTGTGTATTCCGTTGCCCAACCGCTGCTCACAAACAGGTTGTATATCAATAAATTATGGGAGTAATACCTGATCGATCACATGGATAACACCATTGGTAGCCAATAGATTAACCAATACGATATTCGACCCAGTAGCATTGCCGTCACCTTTTACTTTAGCACCGCCAGTAAGACTGATCGTCACTTTCTTGCCAGTAAGGTTTGTTGGTGCTTGCAACGCTTCGCGGAGATCTGGAGAAAATACGCGTGCCGGTACCAAGTGGTAACGAAGCACAGAACGCAAAGTGTTGATCGTTGCAGCATCTGTAATTGCATTGATATTCGCTGCATTATTTAAAGGTGCTGGTAATTGAGCAAATGCCGCATCCGTTGGTGCAAATACGGTAGTGTTGCCAAACAAAGAAAGAGAACTAGCCAAACCTGTTTTTTTCAAAGCCGCTACCAAAGCCGTAAAACCGCCATTCGCGATCGCAATTTGCGCGATGTCTTGTGATGGTGGTAGTAATACCTTGTTAATTACGTGTACCACACCATTCGTGGCCGCTACATCTACTGCTACTACTTGTGTGTTACCATTGATAAACACATTGTTGTCGATGGAACGGCTTACTGTGATTTGGTTTGCGCCCGGAATGCCTGTGCTTTGGAAGGTTTGATAGTTGCCATTCGCAAATTGTGCTGCAGTGCGTTTGCCGGCAACCGCGTGGTAGCGAAGGATTTGGCGCAGCGCATTAATCGTTGCAGGATTGGTAATCGCGCTAATATTGGCTGCATTGTTGAACGGTGCAGGCAATTGCGCAAAAGCAGCATCAGTTGGAGCTAATACGGTAGCGTTGAAGTTTGGATTGCCAAAAAACTGGACAGAGTTGGTTTTTACAACAGCCGCAACCAGTGCTGTAAGATTTGGATTGCCAATCGCTACATCCACAATGCTACCGTTACGATCAGTAACAATACCTGTTGATGTGTTGGTTTCTGTTGGGTTAACTGTTTCGTTGATTTGCTCTTTCTGGCAAGCAGTTAGCGAAATCATTGTGGCAAGCGCCAGCATGCCGATAAAACGTTGAAAATTCATAGTGTTTGAAATTTGTTTAATGTGTAAAATTGTGTTTAATGTTTGAAGTGTTTTTTTGTAAAACAATTAGACAAACGGAGGTGCCACAAAAAAGTTTATCAAAGCAGATTAATTTACATGTAAAGTTTTTATTACGCTATTTTTGGTCAAATCAAATGTCAAATTTAGTCAAATTCTAGCCACTCCACACGATTTATGCACTTCATCATTATATTCTCATCTCCTCCCTTTCAAATTATTTTGCGGCTGGATAGTTACAAAAATATTGTGGCTTTGCAATCTAATATTCAGTGTGTAAATCGCTTCCGTCGTTTCAAAATAGAAAGAAATCCTATAAATAATATTTAATTCCCTACTTTTGTCCCTTTAAATTGACTCTTTTGATATTTTTAGGCTGAAACTTAGCACAATGCACGCACAATTCGATACTTTCCAATACAAACGACCCGATCTTTCTGTCATTAGTCAGCATTTTGATCGACAACTTAACGCATTCCACAATGCTGAAAACGTTGAACAACAGTATAATGTGTTACAAACATTGATCCAACTTCGTGAAGAGTTCTCCACGATGTTCAATCTTTGCCATATTCGACATACCTCTAATATAGGTGACGATTTTTATACCGGCGAAAATGATTATTTTGACCAAAGCCTACCTATTTATGAGGAATTGAGCAATAAAATGTTTAAAGCCATGCTCGATTCAAAGTTTAGGCAGGAATTGGAGCAAAAAACCGGCAAGCAATTGTTTACACTCGCAGAACTGTCCATCAAAACCTTCAACCCCTCTATTTTGGAATTACTCGGGGAAGAAAATGCGCTCAGTAGTGCTTACACCAAAATAAAATCAAATGCAACCATCGAATTTGAGGGAAATACCTACAATCTAACGGGGTTATATCCGCTCGAACTATCAAGTGATCGTGAGGTGCGCCAAAAGGCATCACAGGCAAAATGGGATTTTTACGCCCAAAAACAAGCAGAAATTGAAGATGTATTTGACCAAATGGTCAAAAAAAGACACCAAATTGCACTTCAATTGGGGTATAAAAACTTTGTAGAGGTCGGATATGCCCGTATGCGCCGCTCCGATTATAACCCCGAAATGGTCGCCAATTTCCGTAAGCAAGTACGCGAACTCATCGTGCCTTTAGCCGCAAAACTGTATGACCGCCAGCGGAAACGACTCAAATTGGATCAACTCAACTGGTACGACGAAGATTTTAAATTTGTAACCGGCAACCCCAAACCTGTAGGCAATCCCGAGCAAATTATTAGCAATGCTGCCCGTATGTATCAAGAACTTTCGCCAGATACCGATACGTTCTTTAAATTTATGCAGGAAAGTAAATTGATGGATTTGGTGAATCGCGCTGGAAAAGCACCCGGTGGTTACTGTACTTACCTTGTCAATTTTAAAGCACCTTTCATTTTTTCCAATTTCAACGGAACTAGCGGCGATATTGACGTATTGACCCACGAAGCAGGACACGCATTTCAGGTGTGGAGCAGTGGCCAGCGTTTCCAAATGGAAGAATACCACTGGCCTACCAGCGATGCCGCTGAAATACATTCCATGAGTATGGAGTTTTTTACATGGCCTTGGATGAAACTGTTTTTTGGTGACCAAACCGAAAAATATTATTTCCTGCACTTGGCTGGCTCTTTACAGTTTATTCCTTACGGTGTGGCCGTGGATGAATTTCAACATATTATTTATGAAAATCCCAACATGACTCCAGCGGAACGCAATGCCGTTTGGCGCGATTTGGAACGTGTTTATTTGCCGCACCGCAGTTATCCGGGTAACGATTTCTTGGAATTGGGCGGTTTTTGGCAAAAGCAAAGCCATATTTTTAACCATCCTTTTTATTATATCGACTATACACTGGCTCAAATTTGCGCTTTCCAGTTTTGGAGTCGCGACCGCAAAAACCACGAGGATGCTTGGAAAGATTACGTGGAACTGTGCCGCGCCGGAGGAAGTAGGTCGTTTGTGGACTTGGTCAAATTGGCCAACCTGCGCTCTCCGTTTGAAGATGGCTGCGTTGCATCGGTTATAGATGAAATTGCATCGTTTTTGGATAGTGTTGACGATAGTAGCTTTTAGTTTATAACTGTACACTTTTATTTTTGGTAATTTATTTTGAAATTTGAGATAAAGTAAAATGCCCCAAGTGTGGCAAGACCGGCCTTAGAAAAATGTAGGTTTTGCTTGAGTGGAGGCGGATGAAGCCAAAAAGTGTTTGAGCCAAACTAAATGTCCGGGACACAGTCCCCGCTCGAATATGCGGCGAGTTTTTTTTTGGCGCCGCCGGAGCGAGGAAGCAACACCTCCATGCGTCGGTGACCGACACCGCATTTTTCGTTAGCCGAAGCCTTTTTTGCCTACTTTTTTGGCGAAAAAAAGTAGGAAGTAAGCATTATTGCACAAATTTTCAGATTTTGAGATTTGCAAGTGTACATGATTTTTTCTCAAAAGAAAAAGTGTATAGCTGTAAGTTTTTTTAATCAACTACGCTCCTACAACCAATATTCTGTGTAATCTTTTATATAAATTATAACTAAATATTAAACATCCTCCACGTTCCGGTGTTGCATTAGAACATTTTTTCCATTCCAATATGTTAGCAGAATTAAAGAAGGTCAGCAAAGAGTACCAAACAGGCGATCAAAAAATTGTCGCCTTACAACCCACTGATTTTCAACTTCAGGAAGGTGAACTCACCTTGATAATTGGGCCATCGGGGAGTGGAAAAACCACTTTATTGTCCTTGTTGGGTTGTGTTATTTACCCAACCACAGGTGATTTGTATGTCAAAGGCCAATACGTCAACCAACTCAACGCTAAGGAATTGGCCAAGTTGCGCTTGGAAAACATTGGATTTGTATTCCAACAATTCAATTTATTATCGCCCCTCAATGCCGAGGATAATATCGGTATGCCCCTCAAAATGTTGGGCGTATCAAACAGCGAAATCAAAAAACGCGTACAAAAAGCACTCGAAATGGTGGATATGGTGGACCGCAGGAAAAACCTGCCCAAGCAATTATCGGGCGGCCAACAACAACGTATTGCCATCGCTCGGGCATTGGTCACCGATCCTTCTATTATTTTGTGCGACGAGCCTACCGCGTCGCTCGATAAAGATTCACTCGCGGTTATTATGGGCGAACTACAGGCGTTGGCCCGCAAGGGTAAGGCAGTAGCGGTAGTGACACACGACCCACGGTTACAATTATACGCCGATCGTGCAGTGGAAGTTAAAAACGGTCTAGTCACCGAAATGCCACTTGCCGCCAAAAGTGATACTCAAAAAAGTGCTTAGAAACATAAAAATACTATGAAATTTCCAATTTTACATTTGTTACTCCTCCTCCTTTGCTGTGCCGCTTGTGGCGGTAAAAAAGAGGAGGCCGCCGCCGTTACCACCACCACCAAAACGACCAACGATCGCGTTTTCGGTATCGCAAGAATAGAACCAGAAGATGGCATTACCGACCTCGTGGCTGGAACTTCGGGTAAAGTGCTCTCCGTACTTATCGACGAAAACCAGTCTATTAAAAAGGGTCAAACCTTGATGACAGTGGATCAAAGCGTCGAAAGAAGTCAGTTATTGCAGGCAAAAAGCAAAATAGGACCACAAACAGCCGCCATTACCACGCAGCGCGCTAATGTGGAAACATTGAAAATCAACCTCCGAAATGCCCAAACAATCCTCCAACGCAATACTGCCCTGTTCAACGGCAAAGCCCTGACAAAAGAAGAACTGGACAATAGCCAATTTGAAGTGGACCGCTACCAAAAAGAAATTGCAGAAGCAGAAGCAAAAGTAGTAGAAGCCAACAGCAAAATTGACGAAATAAAAACAGATATCGCTTATTTTGAAACGGTATTAGGGCAAAAAAAGGTACTCGCGCCCATGGGTGGAAAAATCCTAAAAGTAAACGTAAAAGCAGGCGAATACGTCCAAAATGATCTAAAAATCGCAGAATTTGCCCCTGATGGTGCCTTAGTGGCCAAAACTGAAGTGGACGAAATATTTGCAGACCGTATCCAATTGGGACAAAAAGCATTGCTCCTCTCACAAACCACCGGCGATACCATTGCACAAGGCACAGTCTATTTTGCCGCCGATTATTTAAAGGCAAAATCCTTGTTTAAAGACCAATCCACTGAGCAAGAAGACCGCCGCATCCGCGAAGTACATATTAAAATAGAGGCTGGAGCAAAACCACTCATCGGCAGTCGGGTAGATTGCATCATTTTACTAAAATAAACCACATGTTAAAAACAGCGTTTCAATTTATGTGGTTCGACAAAGCCAAAATGATTGGTATTTTGTTCGGTATCACCTTGTCGGTTTTTTTGATTGGTCAGCAAATTGGTATTTGCTTGGCGTTGATCGGTAGCGCTTCTTCTTTGGCAAGTTTTAATCAAGAATATATTTGGGTAGTGAGCGACAAAAGCCGTGAAGTGAATGATTTGCCCGAAATTGATATGCGTATTGCGCGCTCGCTCATGTCGGTAGCAGGTGTAAAACGGGTCAATCCCATCGTGGTAGTACCCGGTGCTGCCAAGTTCAACAATGGCATAAAAGCACCATTGAGTATCGTTGGTGTGTCGCCGCAAAGTTTTGCGGGTGGCCCTTGGAAATTCGCTGGCGACCGCAATGTTTTGTTACAAGAAGGTGCCATTATCACCGATGGTTGGGATGCAGTACTCAACGAAAATGTAAAGGTGGGCGACAAATTTGAGGTAAATGGCACCACCGTTCAACTCGTAGATAGCACCAATGGCGCACGCGGTTTAGGGCAATCGTATGCTTTTACTACCCTACAATTGGCGCGAAAAATGGGTAAAATGTCGCCAGATGTAGCATCTGCTTTGTTGGTGGAATGGGAAAATGGCTATACACCGCAGCAGGTAGTGGCTAATATTATGAAAGAAATACCCAGCATAAAAGCGCGGGACGGCAAAACATTTGCCAGCGAAACACTGCGTTATATTTCTACGTCCAGCGGTATTGTCACTTCGTTTGGTTTTTTGGTGGTTTTTGCTATTATTACAGGTTTTGCCATTGTGGGACTTACCATGTTTTCGGCGGTTAAAGACCGTGTGCGCGACTACGGCACCATCAAGGCCATAGGAGGTACCAATGGCGTGGTGCGCCGTATTATCCTTTATCAATCTGTTATTTACGCTATTTTGGGTTTTATTTTGGCCATTTTGATGGTGCAAGGCTTTATAAGCGGCACTAAAAAAACCTTAGATGCGCAATTACCGCCTTGGCTCATTATTTTTATGGTAGTCGTCACGGTCTTTATTTCGATCATTAGCAGCCTTTTTGCGATGCGAAAAATTACGAAATTGGAGCCAGCAGAGGTGTTTAGGATGTAAGCCAGCGCACGATATAAGAGCCGTTAGGCTCGGATCATATTGTAGTGGCGGATTTTAATCCGCGGAACAGATGCACAACAAATGATGGAGAGCCGTCGGCTCGATACATATTTTTTCAGATAGTCAAGGTATAATAAGATGAACAATAAAACCAAATAGAAAATGTATAAAAACTTATTTTGCAGTACATTCAATACAATGAAAAAAACGATATTTATACTACTATTCTTCAACTTGTTCCACCTTTTGCAAGCGCAAAACCTCACGTTACAGGATGCGATACAACAGGGCTTGGAACATAGTTTTACGCTAAAAACACAAACCTTGCAGGTGCAGATTTCCAACGCAGAAAACGCCAAAATCCGCGCCGGCAACCAACCTCAAGTGACCGCCTCCGGCGATGTACGCTATAATGCCATTTTGCAAAAAAGCGTTATCCCGATCGGCGCTTTTGGGCTGCCCAATACCCCCAGTGATGCGGTACAAACCGTCGCTTTTGGCGTGCCTTTCAATGCAACCATCAGTCTTGATGCGACCAAAAAACTCTACGATGCCCAACAGGGTATTAACCGAAAAATAAACGATAACAAGGTAGAAAGTCAAAAAAACAACCTCGAACAGAGCAAAAATGACCTACGATTTGCCATTTCATCGGCTTATTATAATGTATTGTACCAGCAGGAAAAAGTGAAACTGGCGCAACAAACCCTCGACCGTACCAAAGTGAATTTGGACAATGGAAATATCCGCCTAACCAATGGAAAAGCACTTACCAATGATATCAATCGCCTCGCGCTGGATGTGAGTAATGCTGAACTTTCGCTGCGCAAAACCCAACAAGACAATGCCCTGGCTTGGAGCGAACTAAAATACCGTATGCAAGTACCCGAAGAGACCAATTTGGTACTGGCCGAAACGCTTCCTTTGTTGTTAAAAAACAATACCAATCTGGATGCAACCATCAACAACACCTCCATAAAATCGGAGCAGATTGCCTTGACCGACAACCAGTTACAGGTGCAAAAAAACCTCAAACAAAACGCATTTTCAGTATCGGCTTATGGTAATTTTTCGCTGTTGGCACTCAACGAAAAGATCAGCCCATTTAGTTATGTGGGTTTAAAAGTATCCAAGCCATTATACGATGGTAAATTAGCCAAACTCACGGCAGAAGATTTTACGATAAAGCAGCAAATCAATCAAATTAACCTTGAAAAAATACAATCTGACCTCAATTTTGAATTAAAAACCGCCCGCAAAAAAGTAGAACAAGCCCAACTTGACCTACTGGAAAGCGAAAAAAATACCACTTTGGCGCAGCAAATTTATCAAACCGACCAATTGCGTTTTGAGCAGGGCGCGCTTTTGCAAAATGACCTCAAAAGCAGTGAATTATCGCTTCAAACCGCTGAAAATAACTACTTGATTGCTATATATAATATTCTTTTGGCTAGTTTGGAGGTAAAAAAAGTAACTGGGAATTGGTAAGGATCCCAACAATCTTCATTTTTTCTTTTCCAATACATACCCAAATTACGACTTTTTCACCATCTTTGCTGCGAATTATTTATTGGTGATAAAATGATCCCAAACGGGTCTTTTTTATGCTAAAATGCAGGGCATTTGCTACGAATCACCAAAAATTTGCAACAAAATTTTAAATAAAGAAATATGAAATTTGCCGTCATTGTATTCCCCGGTTCCAACTGCGACGATGATATGATCCATGTACTTGGTACTGTAATGGGCTGTCAGGTAGAAAAAGTATGGCATAAAGAGACCGCATTGCCCAGCCATTTTACAATTAAAGATTGCGTCATTTTGCCTGGCGGGTTTTCTTACGGCGATTATGTTCGTGCGGGTGCCATTGCGCAGTTTTCGCCCATTATGCAAGATGTAAAGGCATTTGCGGCGAAGGGCGGCTATGTTTGGGGTATTTGCAATGGTTTCCAAATCCTTTGCGAAGCGGGGTTATTGCCGGGTGTTTTGTTGCGCAATGCCAATCAAAAATTCATTTCCAAAAATATTTACCTCAAAACCATCACCACAGAATCGGAAATTACGACTGAATTGGATCCAACCAAGGCATTAAAAATACCGATTGCACACGCAGAAGGCCGCTATTATGCCGATACGGCTACTTTGGATCATTTAGAAGCCAATAACCAAGTCCTTTTCCGCTACTGCGACGAGTACGGACACGTTACGCCCGAGAGCAACCCGAACGGAGCCGAACGCAGTATTGCAGGTATTTGCAATGAAGGCCGCAATGTATTTGGTATGATGCCACACCCCGAACGCGCCTCTGAAACGGATCTCGCCAATACCGATGGTCGTGGTATGTTTGAATCGCTTATTTCGATGCATTCGACCGTTGCCATTTAATTCACCTAAAACATAAACAAAGATGCAAAGACGCACCGCTATTAAATCGATCAGCACGGCTACGGCTGCCGCGTTCCTTACAGAAAACCTAAGTGCCCGCGTGGCCGCAGCAGATACGATGCTGCACGGGGAAGATTTTGCAGATAAAGTAAACCACTCCGCTTGTAGGTGGTGCTACAACGATGTTCCGTTGGACGATCTTTGTAAAAAAGGTAAAGAAATTGGCTTGCAAGCCATTGATTTACTCACACCCGAAGAATGGCCCATCGCCCGTAAATATGGCCTCACCTGTAGCATGGGTACCGATCAACCCAAAGGTTACGGTATCCCAAATGGCTTTAATCGCTTCGAGCACCACGATACACTCGTGCCATTTTACGAAGATTTGATAAAAAAAGCAGCCAATGCTGGGATCGAAAAAATCATTTGCTTTTCGGGTAATCGCGGCGGATTGGACGACGAATTGGGTATCCAAATTTGTGCCGTGGGTCTTAGAAAATTGATGCCAATGGCCGAAAAATACAAGATTACGATCTGTATGGAATTGCTCAATAGCAAAGTGGATCATGGTGATTATCAATGCGATAAAACCCCTTGGGGCGTTGATTTGGTGAAGGCAGTAGGCTCCGATAATTTTAAATTACTGTATGATATTTATCACATGCAAATCATGGAAGGCGACGTAATTCGCACCATCCGCGAATCCAATAAGTATATCTCACACTACCATACCGGCGGTGTACCGGGGCGCAACGAAATCGACGAATCGCAAGAATTGTATTACCCCGCCATTATGAAAGCCATCGTGGATACAGGATACAAAGGTTTTGTAGCACAAGAGTTTATTCCTAAAAATACGAATAAACTGGAATCTTTGGAGAAATGTGTAAAGATTTGTTCGGTGGGTTAAGATAATATCGCATTCCTTTAATAAAAAAAGGGTAAAACGCCAACGCGTTTTACCCTTTTTTTATTATCGTTTTATACGTAATTACTATAAATATCACGGCGCACTGCACCTAAATTTTTTATAAGAAAACCTTATTTAGCAGTACCCGATTCACATAAACCGAGTACTGCTAAAATATAAAACTATTGATTAGCAGGTGCAGCAACAGAAGCACCTTCTTTTGAGCAAGATTTACCAGCAGCAGCAGAACCGCTTTTGCAGCACGCTTTGCCTTCACCTGCAGCAGCGCAAGCTTTACCTTCTTTCTTTACCATGCCAGTTTTTGCATCAGCAGACAAAGACTTAGGTGCTTCGTTTACGAAAGTGTTAGCACCTTCGTCGAAACGTACGCTTACAAATTTAACGTTACCTTGTTGATCTTGCTCTTTGCGAACATAAGAAACAACACCAGCGTCGTCAACGCGTTTTTCAATCGTTGCATCAGCAGCAGCAGCCTTCGCTACTTTACCTGCGCAGCAAGATTTACCAGCAGACGCAGAACCGCCTGAGCATTGCGCGTTAGCAGCACCAAGGCTTAACGCAAAAAGAAAACCAAATAGAAATAACACCTTTTTCATGGCGAAAATACAATTTTTTAATTGTGATAAAATAATGTGATCAAAGAGCTGTCTCTAAGACAATACAAAAGTACAAAGGTTGTTTGTATTTGAATAGAATTTACTAAATCTTAACAACTTTAACTAATACTTTGTTTTCAACAAATCTACGCCCAATGATCTAAACAACCGATTAATCTCCGGCAAATTATCTTTTTTAATCGATTCCCATTTTGCCAACTGCTCATCGGTGAGGCAAAACAACATTTCGCGTACATCTAACGATTGTTGGGTGGGCGGATAATCCGATTGTGCATTCAATCCCATTAGATTGGCCAATTTGTCGTTCAACCGAACCGGAAAATTGAGCGGATCTTGAGAAGAACGGTTTTGGGTTTGATAAATGGCTTTTTCTACACTCGTCATTACAGAATCCGTTTGGGTCATTAGATCAGTTAATGCTTTAAATTCCGCTTTTTTATCCGTTTTTTCTTTCAAAATCGCCAATTGTGAACGTACATCCCGAATGTCCTTGATCGCACGGTGGGCTTTAGTAATTTTTTCACCCACAGATTGTACAAAATCAAGTTGGCGCTTAAAATCGGCAGGTGTCGATTTTGAACGCTTATCTGTTACAATTTTAAACGGCGCATTCAACGTCTCCGCCTTTGTTTCTAAGCGAACGGTGTAGTTACCCGGCACGGCTTTAGGGCCTTCCAAATCATAACTCCAAAGGATCATTCCATCAAATTTTTCGGCGGGAGGATAGGTCATGTCCCATACAAAACGATTGCCTCCTTTTTTCAATTCCAGTTTTGCATCATTGGTTTTGTTCGTGTAGCGGCGGACAAGTTTATTATCTGCATCGTAAAAAGCAAGTGCGACGGTGTCCTTTTCATTGGGCAAATCCTTAATCCAAAAATGTACCATTACGCCATTGGGATGATTTTCGCCTGCCAATTTACTTTTACCACCGCCGTAGCCGCCCATGCGATACGTTTCTGCCGGGGTAAATAAGCGGATATTAGCGTTGGTTTGTGTTTCGGAAGCCAACTGTTGAATCGGATTTAAGTCGTCGATCATCCATAAAGCACGCCCTTGAGTGGCTGCAATGAGTTTATTTTCTTTTATTGTTAAATCGGTAACGGGTACAATCGGTAAGTTCAATTGCATGGTTTTCCAATTGGCACCATTATCCGAACTATAATACATACCTTGTTCTGTACCTGCGTACAATAAACCTTTTACTTTTTGATCGGCGCGGATCACCCTAGTAAAATGTTCTTCCCCAATGCCATTCGTTATTTGTTTCCAAGTAACACCATAATCTGGGGTATAGAGCAAGTATGGCTTATAATCGCCTGATTTATAAGAGGTTGCCGCCACATAACAGCCGCCATCGTTGAATGGATCAGGTTCGATACAGTTAATCATCGTCCAGCGGGGAAGGCTTGCTGGTGTCACGTTATTCCAAGTTTTGCCACCATCGCGGGTCACGTTGACTAAACCATCATCGCTACCCGTCCAGATCAAGTCGCGTACGCGCGGACTTTCTGCTGCGGCAAAAATGGTACAGTAATATTCAACGCTCGTATTGTCTTGCGTGATAGGCCCACCTGATGATTTTTGGCGGTTTTTATCATTGGTGGTTAAATCAGGAGAGATGACCGACCAAGTTTGTCCTTCATCGGTAGTGACATGCAAATTATTGGAGCAAGCATATAATTTTTTAGGGTTGTGTGGACTAAAAAACAAAGGAAAATTCCATTGAAAACGGTATTTTGCATCTTCAGCACCGTGTCCCATATTGTCTTCCGGCCATACATTAATAGCGCGTTGCGATTGATTAATATGGTCGTATCGGTTCAAAAAACCATGATATTCGCCTCCATAAACAATATCTGGGTTCAGTGGATCTACCGCAATATGGCCACTTTCACCGCCGGCAGTAGATTCAAAATCACGATCGCCAATACTACCTCCATTGGTACGATGCGCTATCCTGACGCTAGAATTATCCTGCTGTGCGGCATAAATTCGGAATGGAAAGGCATTATCGGTCGTAACGCGATAAAACTGCGCAGTGGGCTGGTTGTGGTAAGTCGTCCAGGTTTCTCCGCCATCGTAGGTGATTTGCGCACCACCATCATCGGCAATAATCATGCGGCGCGGGTCTTCTGGAGCCACCCAAAGATCGTGGTGATCACCATGCGGGGCATTTCTCCCAGAAAAAGTTTTCCCGCCATCTTTTGATTTGTGGTAGGATACGTTCATCACGTACACCACGTCTTCGTCCTTTGTATCGGTATAAATCCGCGAATAATACCAAGCACGTTGGCGCAAATTGCGGTCTTCGTTGGTTTTTTTCCAAGTTTTACCACCATCATACGAACGGAAAACGCCACCTGTTTTACTTTCTACAATGGCAAAAACGCGATCAGGTCGTACTGCGCTGACCGCCACGCCGATGATACCAATGGTGTCCTTTGTCATGCCTTCATTTTTGGTCAATTCGACCCACGAATCGCCGCCATCGGTACTTTTCCACAAAGAAGAGCCCTCACCACCCGAAGAAAGGCTGTGTGGATTGCGACGGATGCGCCAAGTAGAAGCATATAGAATACGTGGATTGGTTGGATCCATCGCTAAATCTACCGCGCCCGCAGCATTATTTACAAAAAGTACTTTTTCCCAGTTTTTGCCGCCATCTTTGGAGCGATACACACCACGGTCGTTCGAATCTTTGAACAAATCGCCCATTACAGCGGCATATACAATATCCGAATTAGTCGGGTGTACCCGCAAACGTGGAATATGTCGGCTGTTTTTCAAACCAATACTTTTCCAAGTTCGGCCTGCATCATCCGATTTCCACATACCTGTACCGTAACTCACATTGCCACGTACAGTAACCTCACCGCCGCCTACATAAATCACATTATGATCGGATGGTGCTACTTCAATAGCGCCAATGCTACCGCCAAAGAAGCCGTCCGTAATACATTCCCAACTACGGCCACCATCTTGGGTGCGCCATACTCCCCCGCCCGTACCGCCAAAATAGAAGAGATTGGGTTGGCCTGCTACGCCTGTGACAGCAGCGGATCGACCGCCACGAAAAGGGCCTACATTGCGCCAGTTGACACCAGTTTCGGTAGGTGTTAAGGTAGTTTGCGCTTGAATTTGATTCCAAGACGGCATACATGCTGCCATCAAGAACAGCAAAAGGTATAAATGCTTCATATTATTCGTTGTAGATGAATTATTAGGGCAAACATACGCGGATTTATTTAGTATTCCAGGAAAATTCTAATGGTTGATTTCCAGTACGGCTTCTCCATCAAACCCTTCTAAATGGACCACCAACAAGCCGTATTTATCCGCTTTCTGCTTCATTACAAACGTTTTTTCTAAAGTAATGGGATCGTATTGCGTAATGGTGTAAGTGCCTCCCAGCAGTTGAATGGCCATATTTAACGGCTTTTTAGGGCCTTCGGCAAATACGATAATTCGCTTGGTATTGGGTGTCATCAGCATTTCGGCCTTGTGGCCCGTACTTATTTTTTTGATTAAATGACGGCTTGGTTTCATTTCCCAAATCTTGGCTGCTTCTAAAAAACGACGCATCAATGCAAATTGACGACGCAATGCCACACTCCCACCACCCGGAGCATCCTGCTGATCGGTACCATCGGGATGGGCCACGGTAAAAGAATAGTCCAAATGGTCAAACATGGCACCTCCTGCCATAAAAAAACGCCACGCTTGCAGGCGATAAGGCGCATCCGAGGCACCATTGAACCCAGTTTCGTCGCAACAAATGGGGCGATTAAGGTGCAGGTTATCATATACCGCATCGGGATGGGCATAATGGAAATTATAGACCGCAACCAAGGTATCGGGCGTATCGATACGCGACCTAAAATTACTGTGGTTGCGCGCAATAAGGTGTTGTTTACTCAGCACTTGCTCTGCGTCATGGAGTACTTGAGCGATATACATTTGCCAAGCCATACGGTCGGGATTGGCGTAATCCGCCGATTTTTGCCAGCCCACTGCGCTTGAAGGGGCGATAGAATCGTGTTGTTGAACGGGTAACCCCGGCACACCTGCATCGGCCCAAGGCTCATTTTGAATTTCGTACAGCACATTATCAAAAGCATGGAGTTCGCGGGCCATACGTTGCACAAAGGCCGTTTGAAAGGCCAATATGCGTTCATTTTTTAGTACAAACGCGGAATCTTTGCCTACATTTTCGGTAGCATTAATATTGGACTCCGCGCAAAGCGGGCTGCTTTTCCAACCTTCATCGGAGTACAGCGCCGTGAAAAGGGTAATTTCGACAATGATATCTTTTTGTTCAGCAGCCGCTACGAATGCCCGCAGGCGCGACCAATAATTTTCATCCCATTGCGTAAGATCAAATTTGTTACCACCAAAAACATATCCCTGTTCGTTGCTACGAAGATAAGGCGTAAGCAAACGACCTTTTGCAGGGCCTAAAGTATTTTTGGGGATTCCAAAAGTACCCGGATTGTATGATTCCGCATATTGCCCTGTAAAAATGCGGGTATAATTCAAACCTTCCGCCGCTATGGTATTGAGGTATTGTTGATCATCAAAATCAGGGTTCAATACCGCCCCGTAATGCTCTCCCGAACCTAACAATATCAAAGGTTTGCCTTGGTATTCAAAATAACGCGGGTATTTTTCCGAGACACGCAAGGTAGATTGCGCTAGGATGGAAATTGGAAAAAGAAGCAGCCAAATGATGTATTTCATAAAATAAAATGGTCTAATACACCACCAAGTGCCCCACAAACGCAGGTTGCTGCTCCAGCACAGTCATTACTTTATAGGTGTACATACCCGGCGATAACTGTGGCAACTGCCAATCGTAATGCATCGCACCATTCCTGCGGGGCAATACCCCTGTAGTAGCAACCGTCCGGCCATAGATATCAATGATCTCAATCGTTACTTCATCGCCAGAACGCAAATAAAATTCGGAATGCAGCATAGCACCCGAACGAACTGGATTTGGATATATTTTTGGGTTAAAATACTCTGCATTATTATAAGTACCCACATAGATACCCGCAATAGCACCGTCCATCCAATGCAGGCGGTCGATTGTCCAATTGCGCAGGTAATTTACCTCTTCAGCGTGCGAATAACCCACAAAATAATTGGGCCATTGTGGTACACCCATAATTGGCCATCGTTGGAAATTACGTGCTGCGGGGCCAACATTAATTAAGGCGTTCATCGAATCAATAATACCATTCACGGCGTTGTCGCTGAGTGTGGTTTCGCGGAGTGCCTTCCAGCGTTGTTGGGTAGCGACGAGGTAATTGGTGTCTTGTCGCAAACGTTGCCACCAAAACGGAATAACCCAATAATCATCGGGACAAATGGAATTAAAATCCCAAGCCCAACCCGAAATAGATTCACCCTGACAATAATTGACATTACCATATCCAATATTAAAATCCCAGGCTGGCCCTGCATGCAATTTGCTAAACCCCATTGTATCGCGGTCTTTGTATAAAAAAGTACTAATGCGATAACCGTCGATATTTTTGCTCATTTCGTTGAGGAACATAAAATCAATAAACGAATTGCGGTCGAGGTATTTTTGATAACCTACAGTAGGGTTCATAAAATTATTACCGCGCAAAGCATCTTCCATTTGACGCATAAACCCTTGAATATAAGTGCGTTGTGGTTGCGTAATTAATTCGGGTTTGGGATAATGATAGAGGAATCGGATCAATTGCCCCCCAAATGCACCATACGGAGGCACATGCGAATCCCAATAAAGATCAGGACTATCAGCACCTTTGTCTATTTTGATAATATAGCCGCCGGTAGGGTCAGCATCTTCTATTTTTGCAATATTGACGCGGTCGCCATCGCGTTTTATTTTTTCGGTCAATACATACACACCGTGGTACGATCCATTGAGTACCACTTCTACCAATCGAGTACGTGGTGTATAATCTAAAGCAGTGAGCCGACGGCCCATTTCAAAAGCCAGTACATCGCGCAACAAAGATTTATCAGAATAAGGGGAAAGCAATACCCAATCGCTTTCTTTGGGCATACCGAGTAATTTTTTCTCCATATCAGCACCAGCAGCATCACGCAGTTCGATACTGAATGGTTTTTTAGGGGAAAAGAACAGGGAGGTTTGTCCACGGGTTTCGATCCCCATTAAACCATCATAATCATTGTATGGGCCTGCGGCATTATTCATTTGGCCCGGGCCATTGTCAACAATCCTTAGTTTCGCCTCTATTTTTATATCGTCTGGAATATCTGCACCATTGGCATCAATGACGATAATGGGTAGATTGCTGGTAGTAAATCCTCCTTGCGCCGAGAGGAAAATTTGGAAAGAAAGGAGGTGTAACGTTAGTAAAATAAGTAGTATTTTATGCATATTTATTCTTTTATTTGCCCCATAAAGGTACACGCTGTTTTAATATATCAGTCTAGTAAACGTAGAAAAGTAAAATGTTAAAATACGTTAAGCATTCCTTTACACGCGTCCATCGTCTTTTTTACGTGATTAGTCGTGTATCGTATCAAAACCCTACAGTAACCATGCTAATATTGCACCAAGTTTCACCGAAAGAGGTGGCCAACTACCAACCCTTTCTCAATTATTCATTCTTATGTTCTTCATATTTCTTGGCGCAATTATTTGGTTTGTTTTTACCGTAATTGCCAAAACCAACCCTCAACGCTCACAATTAAGTAAATACGGCAATATGTTTGGTCTAGGCCTTGTTGTTTTAGGCTTATTGGTTGCCAGCACAGAGCAAATCCAACCTGGTCATGTTGGTGTAAAAACATTATTCGGAAAGGTACAGCCCGATATACTTACCGAAGGTCTTAATTTTGTAAACCCACTCGTCGATATTGTCGATTTTGATACCCGTACCCAAAACTATACCATGTCGGCGATCCATGATGAAGGCGATAAAGAAGGCGATGACGGTATCCGCGTGTTATCTGCTGATGGTTTGGAAGTTACTTTCGATCTAACAGTGTTGTACCGCTTGGATGCTGCCAAAACACCCGAAGTGTTGCAAACGATAGGACGAGAAATTACCGATAAAATAGTTAGACCTATTACCCGTACCAAAATCCGGGACTTTGCAGCCAATTATGACGCTGTTGCCTTATATTCTTCTAAAAGGGAAGAGTTTCAAGGCAAATTATTTGATGGTATTACCAAAGAATTTCAGCAAAGGGGATTAACCCTGGAAAATATCTTGGTACGCAATGTCACCTTACCTGCTTCGGTTCGGCAGGCCATTGAGAACAAGATCAATGCCGAGCAACAATCACAACAAATGCGTTATGTATTGGAAAAAGAAAAGCAGGAAGCCGATCGTAAACGCGTTGAAGCGCAGGGTATTGCCGATTATCAACGCATCCTGACATCGAGCCTAACGGATAAGTTATTACAGTACGAACAGATCAAAGCACAAAAGGAGTTGGCCAATTCCCCCAATGCAAAAGTGATCGTTATGGGCAATAGCAAAGGTGCCCCGATTTTAATTGGTCAATAATTTTTCAACTATTTTCAAAAAACAGCGTTTTATTTGCCGCAAGCGTACTTAGGAACGATAAAACAATGAGTTCACCCTTTTGGCTGATTCCTTTCCGCTCATCCCGCCTATCTTTTCGTTTAAATAGCCCCACTATTCGCACAAAAAGATATTTGCCTGAGCAAAAACTAATCTACCCAAAAGGATGAACTCATTGTTTTATCGCTCCTTATGCTTGCTAATTTTTTTTTATATTTTAAGAATTTACTACTAAATATGGTATCAGTCGGTATTGACGATATGGCATTTTATGCGCCAAAGATTTATTTAGACATCAGCGAATTGGCTACAGCACGCCAAATTGCCGTCGAGAAACTTCGTGATGGCTTAGGTCTGCACAAAATGGCACTTCCCGATGCACATGAGGACGCTGCTACCATGGCCGCTGAGGTCATTTATGAACTGATCACACGCAATTATATTGATCCAAATACCATTGGGCGTATTTATTTGGGTACCGAAAGCGCGTTGGATATGGCCAAACCAACAGCCACCTACGCAATGGGTATGTTACAAGAACGTTTGAAAGGCCAATATGGCAACGATTGTTTCCGGCATTGCGATGTACTGGACATGACTTTTGCATGTATAGCAGCCACCGATGCCTTACTCAATACCCTCGATTGGGTAGCTGCACAACCCGACCGTATAGGTATCGTTATTGCGTCCGATATTGCAAAGTACGAATTAGAGTCCTCTGGTGAATATACACAAGGCGCAGGTGCAGTAGCGCTTTTGGTCAAAAGCAACCCTCGTTTGCTCAAAATAAAACCGGTTGTAGGCATCGCTACCGAAAGTGTACACGATTTTTATAAACCTCGTCGGGAAAAATTTACGGAAACGCCTGTATTTGATGGCCAATTTTCGAACCAATGTTACCAAGACCGAATGACCGAAGCCTTACAACATTTTAGGGCACAGGCGGAGCGTTCTGGACTAATGAAACCCGGCCAATACCCCGCACTCAGCGAGCGTTGGGCACGCATGATCTTCCACTTACCTTATGCGTTCCACGCAAAGCGTATGTTTACCGAACCATTTATCGCCGAACGCAAAGCAAAAGGCGCATGGGAAGGCGATGTGAAAAAATATGGCTTTAAAGAACCACTCCGCTCCGATTTTGAAGACCAAAAGTCATACTCAAAAGCACAGGCAGGTTTTGTCAAAACGGTGAGTGAATCAGCACTTTACAAGCAATTTGTAGCCCAAAAACTCGAAAAGGCGCAACGCGCCAGCAGCGAAATGGGTAATTTATATACAGCATCTGTTTTTCTAGCACTGATGAGCACCTTGGAAAGCGACCTTAAAGAAAATAACGAACTTACCGGAAAACGCTTTGGATTTGTGACTTATGGCTCTGGCTCTAAAGCAAAAATTTTTGAAGCCACAGTAGCACCTGAATGGAGCACTGTTACAGCACATTTTCAAGTATTTAAAAAAATTGACGACCGAAAAGCCATTTCTTACCAAATGTACCAAGCCCTACACACTGGCGCACAATCGGACGCACAGGCACCCGTACAAGGCCGCTGGAGGCTTACAGAGGTTGGTACTGAAGGAGTGACACTTGGCGCGCGTTATTACGGAATGATTTAATCATTTATCGTTCCTGATCCGCCATTTGCCCCTACCTTTGCCGCCACATGCCATTCATCCAGCAACTGATTCAGCACCTGATTGCGTTCAGGAATACTATTCGTACCAATCGGTACTTGGATATTGGTTTGAAAACTGGCGTTGCCCTTTTATTAGTGTTCGTATTATATTATGATCTTAGCAGCAATAACCATCTTGGGCAAGTTTGGGTAGCGTTTTTACAAGAATTACAAGGTGCAAACTTAGGTTTATTATTGCTTGCTGTTGTTTTGATGCCCTTCAATTGGTTTGCCGAAACCGAGAAGTGGCGGCAATTTGTACAACGTTATGAGTATATGCCACGATGGCGCGCACTAATGGCCGTTTTTACAGGTGTAACCTTTTCGCTTTTTACCCCCAATCGCGTAGGGGAATATGGTGGACGCATGCTGTATGTGCATCCCCGTAATCAATGGCGGGCTGTAGTAGCCAATATAGTGGGCAATTTTTGCCAATTTATGGTGTTATTAGGGGCAGGACTAGTGGGAACGATTTATATTGTAGGGCATTTCGACATCATAGACCAGCGGCTATCCTTGCTTCTTATTATTATTGGATCGGCTGCGCTCCCTTTTATGTTTTGGGTGTATTACCATTTTGAACTTGTTATTGATTTCGTAAAACAAGTTAAAATAGTACAACAGTTTTTGCCACTGTTGAGGCAATTGAACCTTGGGGTGATTCGGCAATTTACAAAAGCAGAACGTACATCTATTCTCTTTTGGGCTTTACTGCGCTTTTTTATATATGCTACCCAGTATTTTCTTTTATTGCGCTTTTTTGGCATAAAAACAGGTATCATAGGTGGTTACGCAGGTATATCAGCACTTTTTTTATTGCAAACTAGCATACCTTTGCCTCCACTGGCAGGTTTGGTGGCTCGTGGTAATTTAGCCGTTTTACTTTGGGCCCAGTTTGGAGCCAATGAGGTAGCCGCTTTAGCAGCCACCTTTACGTTGTGGGTAATAAACTTAGTTATACCCGCGTTAATCGGGACTTTCTCGTTTTTTCACGTCAATATTTCCAAATCACTTGGATATGAAACTGATACCTTTAATGAATACCCTGAAAATCTTAATTTGCCTGTCCATAATGTCCCTGTCTCCTTACCGGACGACAGCGCAGGATAAAGTTTATACTTCGGAAACTGTGCCTTTTAAGCACGGTGAAGAGCTGACTTACAAAATTTTTTACAACTGGAATTTTGTATGGATGCCTGCTGGCGAAGTTACGTTTAAGGTTTGGGACGAAGGCACGCAATTCCATTATCAGGCTTTTGGCAAAACCTATTCTTCTTATGAATGGTTTTTTGCCGTGGACGACCGCTACGAGTCGTGGGTAGAAAAATCTACTTGTTTACCCAATTACTCCGAACGCAGTGTGAGTGAGGGTAAATATAAGATTTTTGAAAAAATTGCTTTTAATCAGAGTACTAAAAAAATGTCTGTTTGGCGCTCACCCAAACGCGGTGGTACAGAAACAAAAACAGAACATGAGGTGAAGGCTAAAGTACACGATGTACTTTCTACCATGTTTTGGCTGCGTACAATTGATTTTGTATCCAAAGGCGCGGGCAGTTCTGAAAGTTTCTCCATTTTTATGGATCAAGAAGAATTTCCTTTAAAAATGCGTTACTTGGGCAAAAATGCTAATAAAAGCATTCATGGAATGGGAAAATACAAAACCTTAAAATTCCAACCGGATGTCATTGCGGGTACTGTTTTTAAAGAGGGTGACCAAATGACGGTTTGGGTGGGCGATGATGAGAACCGCATTCCTGTGATGATCGAATCTCCTGTTTCGGTGGGTTCGGTGAAAATCGTACTCAAATCGTACAAAGGGCTTAAATATGATTTTACAGCGAAGGTTGGGAAATAAGGAATAAATATAAAATAACATGCAAATAAACCCCTTTTTAAGGGCACTTTACCATTTTTTTAGGATACTGGCTTATATAGGAACCCGTATTTATTTCCGTCGGTTGGCAGTATTGGGCAAAGAAAACCTCGCGCATGTGGATGGGCCGGTAATTATTGTGGCCAATCACCCTTCTACACTTATGGATGTGTTATTGCCCGGTGCTTATATTCCAAGGGTCATGTTTTTTTTGGCTAATTACGGATTGTTCAAAAACCCTGTGAGTGGTTGGATCCTGAGCCGATTGTATTGTATTCCGGTCAAACGAAAGGAAGATGTTGAAGAAGGCGAACAGCGCGATAACGACAATGCTTTTGAAATGTCATTTGAACACCTGACCAAAGGCGGCGCGCTCTTTATTGCCCCGGAAGGCGTAAGTTATATGAACCGATATATACGACCACTCAAAACTGGAACGGCCCGGATTGCGTTGGGTGCAGAAGCCAGAAATATAGGAAATTTAGGATTAAAGATATTGCCTGTTGGAATGTCGTACAATACACCTCATTTGTTCCGTAGTAATGCTGTGATGCGTTTTGGCACGCCCATTCAAATTGCCGATTGGTTACCTGCTTGGCGCGAAAATGGCCCATCTACAGTGGATCAACTCACCGAACATATCGAAAACCAATTAAAAACCCTAAGTATCCATACTGGCGACGACGAAGGCGAGATTTTCATCACTCGCTTAGAGAACTTGCGCCATACAACAAATCCACTCCCTTTGGCCGCAGAATACGAACGGACACAAGAACGAATACAAAAAGACTTAAATAATAGTAGTTTACGGGAAAAAACAGAGCAATATTTTGAGGTACTTCAAGCCAAAAACATAAATGATAATGTAGTGGCGGGGCAATTTACAGTGGCACAAGGATTGGTTTTGCTTTTAGGTTGGCCGTTATTGTTGCCTGCATTTTTATTTTGGGCACTACCTTGTTATTTGCCTTATTTATTGAATAAAAAACTCAATTTGTATATTGGTTATTCATCCACCGTAAAAGTAGTAACGGGGCTTTTCTTTATGATGCCCTTCATGTTGTGGATCGTTTGGCATTTTGGGCAGCCGTTTTTTTCGTCCTTTTGGCATTATCCTGCGGCCTTAACTGGCTTTTTATTATTGGGGCTTTTTGCGGAATATTACTTAGATAGCTGGCGTGCAATGCTAGACTGGCGAAAACGGGCATCGCTACCAACAACTGATTTATTGGAAGTACAAAAAGTGCGGGCATCGATTATTACTTAATTCAACTGATACATTCTGTAAGCCGCCCAAAAATGTGCCCCCGACCCGCCTAACACAAACAAATGCCAAATCGTATGGGCGTATTTCTGGGTTTCCCACCGGTAGAAAAAAACGCCCGTTGTATAACTCAAGCCACCTATTAATATCCATTGAAATACTTCAAAGTGCATTTTTGCCATAAAAGGATATACTAAAAAAACGGCCGACCATCCAAGGAAAATATAAACAAACAAGGATGCTTTATGGTATTTACCCGTAAAAAACAGTTTTAAAATGGCACCTGCAAGAATCATCGCCCACTGACAACTCAGAAAAACAGTGGACATAGGCGTATCCACATAACGCTGTACAAAAGGCATGTAACTCCCACCTATTAGGAAAAAAATAGCGACATGATCACAAACATGAAACCATCTTTTTGCAGGTTGGGTCTGTATGCCGTGGTACAAAGTGGAACATACATACACCGACAACAGGCCAAATCCAAAGAGTAATGTGGCAAAATACGCACCATTATGACCCGAACTACTTGCTTTTTCGAGTAAATATGGCATAGCTACTAAGGTAAATACAATACCAATTCCATGCGTAAAGGTATTGGCATATTCCTCCTCGAGGGTTTGTTGGCGTAATTTCATAGTTGTAGTGGAATAAGGTCTAACATCCTGTAAAAAAAAATAGGCCTGCCTAACTTACGTCGGGCAGCGCCTCATATCAATCTTCCTACCGTGTTTTATTCTTGAAACAACTTTATAAAAAAGAGTTGTTATTTTTTCAGATGCAAAGATAAGCAATCAGTGTAATGCAATGCAAGTTTTTTAACCAAACATTACAAAATATTTTCAAAGGCAAAGGTAAAATACTTTTTATTATTTTTAAAAGGAAAAAATAAATTTTAAGAAAAAAATAAAAAAGCCGCCGAACTTACGTCGGGCGGCCCATGAAAAATCAATCTTCCTACCGTAATTTATTTAAATTCTTCTTTTTATCGAAGAATTTTATCTTTAAACGATTTTTATTTATTTCAGTTTGTGCAAAGTTAAGGGAAAAAGCCATTCCTTGGTAAAAAATTAACGCTATTTTTTTGTTAATAGTTTATTAACAAGATATGTGATCTATTTTCCTCTTACAATGCTCAATGTAAACAAACAGTAATCGCTGCATCAACTTTAGAAATCAAACTTAATACCTTGCGCCAATGGCACCGTTTCCGAGTAATTGATCGTATTGGTTTGGCGACGCATATACGCTTTCCAAGAATCAGAACCAGATTCGCGACCACCACCTGTTTCTTTTTCGCCTCCAAATGCCCCACCAATTTCAGCACCTGATGTGCCTATATTAACATTGGCAATACCGCAATCCGAGCCTGCGGTAGAAAGGAACAGCTCTGCTTCGCGCAAATTAGTGGTCATAATCGCTGATGACAACCCCTGTGGCACACCATTTTGCATGGCAATAGCGTCTGCTAAGGTATCATATTTGAGCAAATATAAAATGGGTGCAAAAGTCTCGTGCTGCACTATTGGCCATTCGTTTTGCGCTTCCACCACGCATGGTTTTACATAACAACCGCTTTCGTAGCCCGCGCCTTCTAGCACGCCGCCATCTACGACCATTTTACCACCGGCTGCCTTAACGGCTTCTATGGCTTGCAGGTAATTTTCTACCGCGCCTTTATCAATCAGTGGCCCTACGTGGTTGTTAGGATCTAATGGATCGCCAATACGCAATTGCTTATAAGCACTCGCTAAGGCATTTTTTACTTCGTTGTACATACTGGAATGTACGATCAAACGGCGTGTAGAGGTACAACGCTGACCAGCAGTACCCACTGCGCCAAATACAGCACCCGTAAGTACAATTTTCATATCGGCAGATGGCGCGATGATGATCGCATTGTTGCCACCTAATTCAAGTAATGACCGACCGAGGCGTTCTGCAACGGTTTTACCCACTATTTTGCCCATACGCGTACTACCTGTAGCACTGACCAACGGAATACGGGTATCTTTGCTCATCATTTCGCCCACTTTATAGTCGCCGTTGATGATCGAAGAAATGCCTTCCGGTAAATTATTCGCTTTTAGTACTTTTTGGAACAACAACTGACACGCAACTGCACAAAGTGGTGTTTTTTCTGATGCTTTCCAAACACAAACATCGCCACATACCCATGCGATACAGGCATTCCAAGACCAAACGGCCACAGGGAAATTGAAGGCAGAAATAATACCAACAATACCAATTGGATGCCATTGTTCGTACATGCGGTGCGCTGGGCGCTCGGAGTGCATGGTAAGTCCATATAATTGGCGGGAAAGCCCCACTGCAAAATCGCAGATATCGATCATTTCCTGTACCTCACCAAAACCTTCTTGTAGGCTTTTGCCCATTTCGTAACTCACCAGACGGCCTAGTGGATCTTTATATTGGCGCAGTACATCACCGTATTGGCGCACAATTTCGCCGCGTTTGGGAGCGGGCATTTCGCGCCACACTTTGAAGGCATCTTGTGCACAAGCGATAACTTGTTCGTATTGGTCGCGGGTGGTGGTGGTGACAGCACCGATGCGTTCACCATCAACAGGCGAAAAACTTTGAATAGATCGAGCACTGCCCGTGAGGCTGTTTTGGCCCGTCCATGTACCTGCATTTTGGCTTTTTAAGCCCAATTTGCGGAGAAACTCTTTTGGTTGCACTATAAAAATTAAGTTAGGTTGCAAAATAAGGAATGAAATTTAAATTTCATTCCTAAGGCACAAAGGTATAACAAATAAATTTAGCAAGATGGAAGATTGTCAAGATCGCATTAGGTCCAAATGAGGATCGTCCGATCATCGCTGCAAGACAACAGGCCGTCATCCGTCCAACGCAAGCGATTCACGGAATTGAGGTGACCATTATCGCGAAAAGTTTCCAGTACTTTGAGGAGACTCAGGTCATTTGCGCGCCAAATTTTGATGGACTTATCGCGGCTTGCACTTGCCAAAAATTGACCATCCGGCGATAGCGCAAGGTGGTTGATGGTGTACAAATGCGCGGGTTGGCTACTGGTATTGGTATTAAAATTGACCCACGATTTTAGCAGGGCATCACGACCGCCCGAATAGAGTATTTTTCCATCGGGAGACCACAATACGGAAAAAACAGCGAATTGGTGCGCTGAAACCTGCGAAAGGAGCGAAAAGTCAGATTTTTTGATATAATAAATATTGCCGTCACTTGCCCCAATGGCAAAAATATCTGTAATTGGGTTATAAGCAATAGACCGCAGAGAACGATTACTCAGTTGGAAACTTTCTACTGCGCGTTGTTGTGTGGCATCCCAGCGGGTAAACATGCCGTCGCCGCCTGCTGTAAACACTTCGTCGCCCAGCCATACTATATCATAAATGCCTTTGGAGTGGTGTAACACATTGCGCCCTTCTGTTGGTCGGAGGCGATTGACCCAATGCAAACCGCCCAGCATATTACCGGCCAGGATCATCGGTTCGGGCCATTCGGGCGGAGCGATGGCGAGTGCAAATATCTTTGAATCTACATTGGCCACTACCCTACCCGTTTCGGGGGCATCAAAATCCCATTCTGTTATCCAGCCATCGCCACCCGCCGACAAAAAATGGCGAGGTGTGTGGCTACCCGATAATGTATATAGAGCGGCTTTGTGGCCGGAACAAACGGCGTATCTTGAGAGCATTTATTAGTGGATCAAATGGAAGGTAAGTATTTGGACACAATTAATTACGTCAAAATACTTATTAAAAAAATGGGTTGTACTCTTTTTCGTGCCGAATGGTAGTTGGATCGCCATGTCCGGGGTAAACAATTGTTTCACCGGGTAACGTAAACATTTGTGTTTGAATACTTTCCAACAATGTGGCATGGTTGCCGCCGGGTAAATCGGTGCGTCCGATACTTTCTAAAAACAATACATCGCCCGCGATGACATAATTTTCTTTTTCATTGTAAAAAGATAAACTGGCAGGAGAATGCCCCGGTGTAAACAATGCTTTTAAGGCAGAATGGCCAAACTCGATGATATCATCGGCTTCGATAAAGCGATTGGGCTTGGGCGAAGGATCAAAATTGGGGACACCGTATTTTTGGCAAACCGATGGATAATTTTCTAAAACGCCCAATTCTCCACGGTGTATTTCTAGAGAGAGGTTCCAAGTGTCGGCCACAAATTTGTTTCCAAAAACATGGTCTAAATGGCAATGTGTATTGATTAAACGTACGGGACGCAAGCCTTTATCGGCGATAAAAGCCCTTAATTCCGCCTTTTCCTCGGGGTCGTAGCAGCCAGGATCAAAAATAATACAGTCCTTGGTGTCGTCTGTAACGATAAAGGTATTTTCTGAAAAAGGGTTAAAAGTGAGTGTGTAAACCATTTATTTGTGTGGTGCGTAAAGTTCCTTAGGCTCAATCGTTGACGAAGCTAATATACTTCATTTAACTGATTAACTGGCGTTTTGTTTAATTTACGCTACTTTGGTATCCGAAAAGGCTCCTTTTTAACCCAACCATTGACACCACCACCACGTCTTCACAATTATCTAAACAAATATGCAATGCGTCCAATTTATTTACTATTATTATTTATATTGGCTTGTGAAAAGCAAGACAGTCCTCCACCTATGAAATATTTTAATCTTACCGCGACAGCAGTGCCATCCGACCGACAAGCGACACTCTTTTTTACATTATGTACACCAGTTCCCCTTATAGAAGACTGTTCACTTATCAATAATGCCATTTTTGATGTTTATCAATCCAAAATACCCGATGGACCATTTGAAAAAATTGCGGATAATATCGCCTCAGATAGTTTGGTCGTAACTGGACTTGATAACGGACAATTTTACTATTTTAAAGTTGAAGCAAGTGACGAAAATGACCTGCTACAACAAACAAAAGTAGTAGCCACTATTCCTAATATATTAGTCAATTCAGTAGAAGAATACTCAAAAATACATAAAAATCTTGAGCGAATATTAGATATATCATCAGATGGTAAGTTGATTGCTATGATGAATTACGATTTTTCTTTAGGAGCATTAGTAGTGAAAAATGCGCAAATAGATCATATTATTTTCGAGGAAGATTCTTCAAATTATGTCAGTTATGAATATCCTGGTTTCGCCTATTCCACCTCTTTTGATTTTGCCAGTTTTAATAAAGACCATAGCAAAATACTTTTTGATAAAACTTCAAATGCAACACCTTTTACCTCATCCCAAATATATGTAGGCGATTTGTTGAACAGAACAAAAATACCACTTACCGCAGAAACCTATACGCATACCGCACCTCAATACTCACCTGATGGTAGCACAATAGCCTATAAAGCAAGTACGGGTTCAAACAATTCATTTAACGTGTGGCTTATGGATAGTGATGGCAATAATAAACGAACATTGGTAACCAATCTTGGATTAATGCAGGCATTAGAGACAACAACTTCTTATGAAATCCGGATAAGCAGGCTTTGTTGGTCGCCCGATGCAGCCTACTTATATTTTGTAGCAAATGCCGATAGCACCGCTCATAATGGTCTTTTTAAAGTTGATATTTTAACTGGACAAATAGAAAATCTATTTGATTTAGCATGGAAAGGTGCATATCCATCGCTTGACACACCAAAAAGTCCTGTAATTTCACCCGATCAAAAATGGCTCGCCTTTTCGAGTATGCAATCGGGTAAAAATCAGATTTGGCTATATCATATCGAAACAAAACAAGTTAAACAGTTGACTAATGTCGCTGCTTCGGAAGATTTGCTATCCAATACAATACAGTGGTACGATAAGGAACACCTCATTTATGCGATAACATCCGAGACCCACAACAAAATTTTAAAATTAAAAATTCAATAAAAATATGCGCTATTTTATTTACTTTTTACTGCTCCCTATACTTTTTTGTACCTGCCAAAAGGAGACCTATACGTATAAAACCGTGGCTGAGATAGAAGCCATTCCTCAAGATAAACAAGTAAAACTATATTTCAATTATTATCAACAGAATCTATGGGGACCTGATATTGGGTTTGGGGGTGGGGAAATCCCCATAGAGGGTCGAAATTACACCCTTTACCAATCGACTAGTCCAACTGCCCCCATGACCAAAGTGGCAGAAGGGATAAATACGGATAGTTTCACCGTAGAAAATTTAAAAAATGGCCAAACTTATTATTTTAAGATCGATGCTTATGTTGGACGTAACTACGCTAATACCTCCGAAATTATACATACTCAGGTAAGAGCATACCCCAATCCCTCTCTTTTTGATGTCAATGACCAGTCTATTATTATCTCCCCTCGGTATTCTTCTGATTTTAAATTACAAGTTGGGCAGGTCTTTGTAGTTGACGAATACAAACTGGCTGTAATTGATCAAGAGAACAAGGCAATGCTATACGAAACAACCATCGCTGGTCCTTATTTTTGGAGTGCTGACAGAAAGAAAATACTTTTGGAAAGATACACTAATGCAGCACAGATCAATAGACAAATATTTGAATGGGACTTGGAAAAAGGTACTGATTCACAATTAACCGAGAATGCTGAGAATAGTACCATAGGGCAATATACACCCGATGGGCAAAAAATAGTGTATTTTTCTACAAAAGGCAGTCCACAATTCAATAACATTTGGGTGATGAACTCCGACGGTACCCAGAAAACAAAATGTACGCCAGATTTTAATTTACCGGAAAATGTATATAGTTATGATTATTATAGTGTTAATCGTTTTGCAGGGCATTGTATTTCATCGGATAGCAAAACCTTCTACTTTATAGCTCATTCCAATAATCCTGATCAGGATGGTATTTTCCAAATGGATATTGCTACTGGTGCCTATACTAAAATATTGAATGCAGATTATAAGGAATCTAATCTCACCATTTCACCAGACAACCAAAGTCTTTATTTTTTCTCCTCCCGCTCAGGAAGACCAGAAATATGGAGTTATAATTTTGAAACAAGCCAATTGACACAATGTAGTTCGATCAATAAAAACTACACTCCACCCTATTTCGATATTCCATTTTATTGGATAGATCAAAACCATATCATATACACCACTTGGAATACCCGTGGCGATAGTTTTATGAAACTTAAAATACGATAATACGATGCGTTATTCTTTACTTTTTACTTTTTTAATACTTTGCAATTATGGTTGTAAAAAAGACACTTTTGGCTTTCCTTGTACACAATATATTTTCAGCAATATAGTACCAGGAAATGGCCAAGCAACACTTTACTTTCAACTTTATTTGTACAATAATATCAAAGGCGATTGCCCTGTAGATGGTAGCATTACCTATGTTGTTTATCAATCCGAAAAGGAGGACGATCTGATGGTAGAAGTCGTAGAAGGCATTACAGCCGATAGTTTTGTCGTTAAAAATTTAAAAAATAACCAACCGTATTATTTTAAAATAACAGCCCGTATGGGTCGAAATGATGCAGTAAGTTCCGAAATATTGGCTACAACACCTAGCCAAACACCTATTCCTACCCCCGAAATCATATTCAAACAAACGAATTTTTTCCAGTACCCTTTTTCGTTTGCTCCAGACGGGCGATCATTAGCCTATCAAACCTTTTTCACTGATCCTATCAATAACTTTGGTACTAGTTATATCGAAGTGAGAGATATCTATACAGATACAACAATTTATAAAACAAAATATGATTTACCCATTATTTGGAGTTCCAATAGCAAAAAAATACTGTTGCGCCGTACAGAATCTTCGGGAGATCAATATAATATTTCACAAATATACAGTGCTGACTTGACTCAAAAATTTGAGACAAGGGTCACAGATGTACCTTGGGATAATGTGAGCGCGCAATTCTCACAGGATGACCAAGATATTGCATATTTTTCCAATCAGGGTCAAATTGGTTCTTACAGTTTTTGGCGTATGAAATCCGACGGTACGCAAAAGATCAATATCACGCCTAATTTACGCCTTGATATTAACTCAAATACGCTATTGGGCATGAGTTGGTCGCCTGATAAATCGTCCCTATATGCGGCTTTCTTTTCTAATAATAATGGCCTAAATGGTATTCTGAAAATAGATATTGCCACTGGAAAAGCCACCAAAATAGTAGATCCTAGTTGGAGTGGAACTTTCCCCGTGATCTCCCCGGATGGGCAACAATTGGCTTTTTTAAGTAACAACTCAGGTAACCGTGATATTTGGATCTTTAATATAGAGACTGGTACTTACCGCCCAGTGACGAGCATCCAATCTGGGTTTAGTTATATATATGAATATGACATACATTGGAGCGATAAAGAACATCTTATATTTGCTGCGGTAAACACAAATTCCGCTTTTTGTGTCGCCAAAATTAAAATATAATATTGCTGTTCAATCCACTTATTATCGGAGTATCGGGGTTATTAGCCTACTATTTTTTTATTGCTTGTTGCCGCGTACTCACGCCCGGTGCTCAGCGGCGTAGTTATTTTTTTTGGGGCTCTATTTTTGTTTGCGCGCCTATATTATGGCAATGTGCGATTACTTCAGCATCAGATATATTGGCTTTGGCTATTATGTTGGCCTCCTTTCAATTTTCCTTACAATATTCACGGCGGTGGTTTTCGTTTTTTGGGGTATTTTTAGTGGGTATTTTGGTCATGTTGTACCATTTTTGGTCAAAATTATGGGTATTGGGACATTGGTCATTTACCCCATTTATGCCACTGTGTTACTGGGATTTTTATGTGTTGTTACCGCTATTTTTTATCCTTACTAGAAAAACTGATCTATATTTACCTGAAAAAAAAATACTGCTAGGCGGTTTGTTGGCATATATACTACTGCTCATGGGGTTGCCCGAACAAAACATTCGTTATCTTTTGCCCATTTGGGGAATAGTGCTACTTTTGCTTTTTCCCGCCTTTGACCGATTTGTGAGTTACGGTTTTTTGTACGCTAAAAATGCAACGATTATCGTATTAATGATAGGCTGGCTAGTGCAACTAGTAGGGATAATTAGTATCATATATTTATCATTTTAAGTGGAAGCCAGCAAAGATATCCGACCTGAATGGCTGAAAAGCCTAGCCGAAAAAACTTGGAATATGGAGCTCATTATTTCTGGTGCTGCTACTTATTTGTCTTCGTTTTTGCCAGAAATAACAGATAAGGCGTTTTATTATTTTTTAGATAATATTGCCCAAGATCAAAACCCTGCTAACCTAAATTTACCCTTATTGGCTTATGGTTTTGCCAAAATGATCGCCTATTTACTGCCGCTCACGTTTATCATTCACTTTATCATGCGTGCATTTTGGGCAGGGGTGGTGGGGGTACATACGGTATATTCGCAAGGGATCTTATACGATAAATTACCAAATCAAAAAGCAGTAGCCAAAAAAATTTATGAAGCACACTATGGCTCTCTTTCGGATTATATCGCCCGTTTGGACAAATGGTGTAACCAAATATTTGGCTTTGCATTTACGATTGCGCTATTTGGCATAGGTTTGAGTACAATCTACCTTGCTATATTTTTGGGCTCTACTTTTATTATTCCCAATATAATTTCCGACAAAAGTCATTTTTCACCTATACTATCCATTGTTTTTGTCATTGTTGCCGTATTAATGGTGGGAACTCAATTTATGATTGGGCGTTTAGACGAATTAAAAAATCCACGGTTATACAAATGGGCAGGATGGATTATTGTTTATGTACCCAAAATTATGCTGCCATTTATCTATACCCCGTTCAATTACCTCAACCTGATTTTTTCTTCCAATGTCACCAAAAAGCGGTATTATATAGTGCTTGCTACGGTGTTTATTGTGGTTATGGGGGGCGTGGTTGGGATTACATTTGGTACAATGTCGGAGATAAAAAAATCAGCACCTCCTTTTACTTTTCACCAGTTTTTGGGCCAATATAAAAACCGTTATAGCCTTAGTGCTGAACAATACGACAATATCCGCCCCGAACATGCTCGCCTAAGTGGTGTTTCTATTGCCTCAGAAATGGTAACAGGGCCATTTATGAAGGTATTTGTGGCGTATCCAAAGTATTTGGACAATTCTTTGAAGCAAATTTGCCAATTGCCTGATGTAAAAACCCTGGATAGTTTGCCCAAACCTGTCCGAAGACTACTACTCGATAGCCTTCGTTCCGACTGCTTCTCGCATAGCCTTACCGTACTGGTGAATGATTCAACGTATGGCAGAACCGATTGGTTGTTTCATCGCCACATTGAGAATGGCACAATAGGCGTAGTGACTTATATCCAGACAAAAGGCTTCAAAACAGGCAAGAATTTTATAACGGTTCAACTGCCCTCCATCGAAAAACAAGATTCGATGATGGTGCTGGGGGAAGTGCCGTTTTGGTTTTCACCCCTTTAATCCCTAAAAAATAATGGATTACGCGCTACTCGCCCTATGTTTTTTTTCATTCATCGCTGGTTTTATAGATAGTATCGTTGGTGGTGGCGGCTTGGTACAAGTACCTGCTTTTTTTATATTATACCCGCACTTGGCAGTCCCGTATATTATTGGCACCAATCGGCTGGCTTCGGCGGTAGGTACATCTGTTGCGGCTTGGAACTATGCCCGTACCGTGAGTATCCCTTGGAAGACCGTACTTTTTGCAGGGGCGATGGCGGCTATTTTTGCTTATTTGGGTGCATTAGTGCAAAGTCATTTGCCAACTTATATCCTGAAGCCCACTATATTTTTCCTGATTGTGTTGATTGCGATTTACACCTACAAAAACAAAACCTTTGGCCATGAGGAAAATATCCAATTGCCCCATCATAAAATACCATTGTATGCCGCTTTGATTGGTGGTACTATGGGTTTTTACAACGGCTGTATTGGTCCTGGAACGGGTAGTTTGTTGGTTTTTGGATTTGTAAGTGTTATCGGATATTCGTTTTTACGCGCGTCTGCCATTTCCAAGATTGTGAACGTTACCGCAGATGTATTTTCTCTTATTTTCTTTTTTATGAATAAGTATATCATCTTTCATATCGCCCTGCCGATGATGGCGTGTAATGTAGCAGGTTCGTTTATAGGCAGTAAAATGGCCGTTTTGAGGGGAAATGTATTTGTCAGGCAAGTGTTTTTGGTCGTGCTGATTGGCATATTATTGCGGTTTGGCTGGGATATATTTAAAAGTTTTCAATAGACGAGATCTAAGGAACGATAAAACAATAACTTGCTCCATTTGGCTGATTCCTTTCTGCTCATACTGCCTATCTTTTCGTTTAAATAGCCCCACTATTCGCACAAAAAGATACTTGTCTTAGCAAAAACTAATCGACCCAAATGGAGCAAGTTATTGTTTCATTGTTCCTAACCATCAAACACCTTTTTTCCCACCCCAAATCTGCACATGTAGCCGATCTGAATATCGAAACCCATGTGTTTTGCATACTTCTACCAACCATTTGCGTTTTTGAGTCAAGGCTCGGGCAGAAGTACCTTCTGGCATAAGGAAAACCTTTTCAGGAGGAATAGCATAGCGTTCGATCAGGTCTAATATTTCAACGAGATCTGATGGTGCTGCTACCACAAATTTGAAATTTGCTTTATCACTTTTGGCAAAAAAACGATAAACGGCGGGTTTTTCGCGTAATTTCTGTGGGTTATTGCTATTTTCTAGTTTAGGCGACACATTATATTGGTCTATTGCCGCATCAAACTCCTGCGTGGGTATCATTGTGCCATTGGTTTCTGTTTCAAAGCGATAACCTTGTGCACGCTCACGCAGGGCGTGCATCAGCCGAGTAAGCGCCGCCTGCTGAAGCATGGGTTCACCGCCGGTAAGGATCACATTTTTGCACGGAATAGCGGCCACTGTATCAGCAACAGTATCAATGGGTAACTTAGCAATCCAATCTTTTTTGACAAATTTTTTATAACCCGGTTTAGCATCATTGACGTGCTCAAAACGGGTATTCGTCCAGTTCCAGGTATAATCGGTATCGCACCATATACAATGTAAATTACATAAGGAGGTGCGTACAAAAATAGAAGGTACTCCGAGGCTTTTCCCTTCCCCTTGAATAGAAAAAAAGATTTCGGGGTTGCCATGAAGGCGCGCAAGCGTTATCATCTGATCCATCGGAATATTCCCCATTTAGGAATCTATTTTTGAAGGAATAACGCTGCAATCGACTTGTATTCGATGGTATTACGAATAGCGCGGCTAAATAATTTGGCCGTTGAAAGCACCTTTATTTTGTCCGATTGTTGTGTTAAAGGAATGGTATCGCAGACAATTAATTCCGTCAATTTGGAATTATTGATATTCTCGTATGCTTTACCAGAAAGCACAGGATGCGTACAAATAGCCTTTACCGAACGAGCACCTTTCTCCAGCAGCGCGTCGGCGGCTTTGCAAAGTGTACCAGCGGTATCCACCAAATCGTCCACCAAAATTACATCCGCGCCTTTTACATCACCGATAACGGTCATGGAGGCCACTTCATTCGCTTTGGTGCGGTATTTATCACAAATCACCAATTCGCGGCCAAAGTGCATGGCGTAAGAGCGCGCACGTTTCACACCACCTACATCTGGGCTGGCAAAAATGGTATGACTAAGATCAGTTTCGGCCAAATAAGGCATATAAATAGCCTCAGAGCGCAGGTGATCCACTGGTATATCAAAAAAACCTTGTACTTGGTCGGCGTGCAAATCCATGGTCATAATACGGTCAGCGCCAGCAGTTGTGAGCAAATTGGCCATGAGTTTAGCACTAATTGGTACACGTGGTTTGTCCTTACGGTCTTGGCGCGCATACCCGAAATAGGGTACAACGGCGGTGATATAACCAGCAGAAGCGCGTTTGGCGCAATCAATCCAAAGTAGTAATTCTACTAGGTTATCGTGGGGCTGACAAGTACTTTGGATAAAAAAAGTAAAGCTACCGCGGATACTTTCGTTAATGATCGGCTGCATTTCGCCGTCGCTGAACTTAGCTAACGTTTTGTCTGAAAGCGGAGTTTGATAATGATCCGCAATGGCAGCTGCTAGTTCATGTGAAGCGCTGCATGAGAATAGTTTTACTTCGGGCATATTAGTGGACGGGTCAATTGCTGCGTATTTGAACATCTTTTCTGTATCCAATACAGCGCAACGAGCGTTGTGATAAGACGGCGCAAAAGTAGTAACATTTTTTGATTGATTATCTTTTAAAGAAGAGGAAAACAATTTTTCGCGCTGTCTATGGTATTGTTCTGTAAATAGAATTATTTTCTTTGGGCAGCGAAAAAAGAAAAAATGGTATCTAGTATTAGGTGTATCTTCGAGGCAAAATTTCTGCGAAGGCTCTTAAATAAATCCGAATTACCATCTCAGAACCCATCCCAATTCTAGCAGGATTTGAACGAAGAAGCACTCATAAAAGCATGTTTGCGCGGTTCAGCGCAGCATCAGCGCGAGTTATACGAGCGTTACAGCGGCAAAATGTTTGCTGTGTGCCTTCGGTATGCCCGTAACTCCGCAGATGCCGCAGATATGTTGCAGGAGGGTTTTGTTAAGGTATTTACCAAATTGGATCAATACCATTTTCAAGGCTCTTTTGAAGGGTGGATACGCAAAATAATGGTCAATACCGCCTTGCGTACCTATCAACGGCAACGGTTTGATATGGAACACAGCGGTTTTGAAGTGATGCCAGACCAAGCAGTCGAACCTGATGCCATTGCGCGCATGTCGGAGGCAGAGTTATTAAAAGTAATTGCTCAACTCCCCGATGGTTATCGCGTTATTTTTAATTTAGTGGCCATTGAAGGATATTCTCATGCCGAAGTAGCACAAACACTTGGCATTCAGGAAAGCACTTCACGGTCGCAATTGACAAAAGCACGACGTTGGTTGTGCGAACAATTAGAAACCATTAAATAAAGTCTTTTATAATTTTTTTGAAATAAAACCAATAAAATCTATACAAGATATTATCGAGAATTATCAATAAAATGAACGATATAGATCAAATATTCCAAGAAAAACTGGGTAATACCTCAGTAACGCCACCGCCTTTTGTTTGGGATGGCGTGGAGCGGGAATTGGGTAAAAAAAGACGTAGATCAATCTTTTGGTGGTCGCTTGGTCTAGGTATGCTGATTGGCGTTGCCAGCCTTACTTGGTTTGGTTTTTCCAAAACAACAACTACCACACATACGACTACACCGCTTAACTTAACGGCTAATACACCATCCAATGAGACGCATTTAAAGGTCGAAACGGCACCAAATGTAGCCCCATTAACACCTAATACAAAGCAAAAAAATACAGCGAAAAACCAAGCATTCAACCACGCTTTGAGTGCTAAAAATGGTCTTATGGCTCCAAATGCTAGCATTTTACCCCCAATCTCACCCCCTACCCCAACCGAAGGATTGTCCAAGCAAAACCAAGCAGGCCAACCATCCACCGATGCCCCTTCTTTTACTGCAAGTAGTTGGATTACAAACCCTCAACCGCTCGCAGGTACAGCGGTATCTGATAATCCTCCTTCATTTGTATTTGCTACAGCAACACAACAATACGCGGCACTGAAACCTTTGCGCTCTTCTATTACGCCATTGAAAAGTAAAATGGCGATCGTCAATACTCAAAAATGGCAGCAAAAAATTATTCGCAAAAAGAAGGAAACAGATACGAAATGTTATAATTTTGAATCTCATGCCAATGCATGGCTATTCGATGCTTACACAGGGCCATTATATGCTCAAAAATCGCTGAGCACAGGCTCTAATCCCGAAAACAAAACCTATCACGACTTGCGTTGGAATACAGAATCGCACAGAGGACTCGGTTTTACTGCCGGTGCACGGGCGAGTCTATTGGTAAAACAGCATTTTTCAGTAGGTACAGGTATTGATTATCAGCAATTTACAGAAATATTTAGTTACGAAAAACCTTTGTATATCCAAGTACTTATCGATCCCAATACCGGCGATACCCTTGATCTTGATATTGTTACACAGCGGTTTAAGCAATATAGCCGTTTTGGCTTTGTAAATATTCCATTTTCGGCGGGTTACGAAATACGACAAGGACGTAGAGGGGTGCACCTAAGAGGAGGTGGCGCTGTCAATCTTTTATTTTGGAAAAACGGTACAATGCTGGATCAAACTACTTTGCAACCCGCTAAATTTGATAACCAAGATGCTTTTAGGGTAAATGCAGGATTAAGTTTGATCGGAAGCGCACAGTTTTTCTTGCATATCCAACCTCGAACTAGGCTTTTTGCGGAGCCCTATTACCAACGAATACTAAAACCAGTCACAAAAGGAACATATCCTCTTCAGCAGAATTACAATTTAATTGGGCTAAGACTGGGCTTGACCAAAATATTTTAAATAATTTGCCCCGATAGGCAGCGAATTGACAACAATTCTTATCTACGATTATATACCATGTTTAAATTTATTACATATAAACGCTATTTTTGGATAATCGGCTTTTTGCTGACGCTCTCTGCGTGCAGAAAAGACGAGATTACCCTTGTACCTTACGATAATAGTCAAGGTGAATTGGATTATTTTATGAGTTTTGTTCCTGAAACGCCAACCACAACGATATTTATCCTTCAAGGATCTAATTTAGCCAAAGATACTATGCTGACCACGCCCAATGGCGTTCGTGTTCATATTCAAAACAATGATCTGTTATTCACACAAGAGAATGGCACAGCCCAACCTTGTACGGCCTGCAACAATGTACAAATTGCAGTAACTGAAGTATTAAAAACAGGTGATTGGATTAGCCGTAAATTACCTTCTACAAACACGAATAGCCAGTTGGAAAAACATATTGGTGCTATAAAAATAGAAGTCACTTGCGATGGTAAATTATTGAAACTGGCCGCAGACCGACACCTTAAGGTTTATATTCCAGCCAAAGATGCCGCAGGAAACTATACGGTATCCTATACAGCAACAGACGATAAAGGAACTTTCACTTCATGGGAATTGGGTAACCCCGACGCGGTATTTAGTGCTACTTGGGCGGCAACGCCATTTACGCCAAATATTTACGAAGGTTTTGAAATACTGAGCAAACGCTTGGGTTGGGTTTCTGCATTGGCTCCAATTGATATGGCCAACACTGGTGGTTTTTGTGTACAATTGCCTATGCAATTTGACCAAGATAATACGCGGGTATTTGCTATTTTTGAAGCCGAAAATACGTTTTCAGAAATGCTACCAGAACCTAATACGGGTAAATTTTGTTTAGATAATGCTATTTTGAACAAACCAGTTCGTATTTTTTCCATTTCTAAAGCAGGTAGCCAATACTGGCTTGGCGATACGAATACTGTATCTGCCAGCGATGCACGAGCGCAGTTAAACCCCGTACCATCCAACGAGCAAGCCATCATTCAGTTCCTTCGAGGACTTTGATGTAACGATACAATACCCGTGTTTAGTAATTTCGTATTGTAGCCGAGCCGGAAACGTCCGGTTCGGTTTTTTTTATAAAAAGTAAAGCGGCCCTACTAGTTATGTCTAGTAAGGCCGCTTTTTTTATAACGAATAGTTAAGGAACGGTGTTGGAATAAAGGTACAGATTGATGCACATCTTTTGCCCTCATATTTCCTCTTTTTCTACTTAAATAGGTAGGCTATTCGCGCAAA
>JAYUKX010000157.1:0-32108 GCA_043764095.1 Chitinophagales bacterium | reverse complement strand
GCCCGTTCCGGTGCCTGTTCCGCCTGTACCGCCCGTTCCGGTGCCTGTACCGCCCGTTCCGGTGCCTGTTCCGCCTGTACCGCCCGTTCCGGTACCTGTACCGCCCGTTCCGGTGCCTGTTCCGCCCGTTCCGGTGCCTGTACCTGTGTTTCCTACACCGGTGCCAGTATTTCCAACGTTTGAAGGAGGTGTTGTTGACGCAGAGTTAGGGAGCAACGCTTTCAGTTCATTAATTGCGCCTGATGCTTCTTTTGTTCCAGAACTAGAAGAAGATTGTGCCCATACATCGCTTGTTGCCAATAGTAGCACAAAGGCGATTAGTTTGAAAGGTTGGAATACTTGCATAACTGAAAATTTATTCGTTGCAAATGTAGCAACAGGTGGATTGGAATTTTTGGGCGTTTTCATTTTATTGGATATAAATTGGCCTTTCGCATTTCTAAGACAAATTGCGCTAGGGAGTAATCAGTAAATTAGGAAAGATATAGTTGGAATCTTGCTATCTTTAGTGCTTAGGAACGGAGTCGAAATAAGTTCCACCATTCAGGCTAAAGATTTTGGAGTCAGACAACTGTTTTTTAAGGCGAATAGTGGGGCTATTTAACGCAAAAAACGGGAGGTATGGCTTTAAAAGATTAGCATCAATGGTGGGAGTTATTTCGACTCCGTTCCTTATGGGACAATTAGGTGCGTAAAGGTAATACACCAGCAAGTTTATTTTTTAGGCTAAAACTCTTTTATTCAAAAAACAGGTATTTATACGGGGTACGGGCAGGGGGCATACAATCTCATAAAGGATACGAGTTTAGGAAGAAATTTATCAGATAGAACGATTGGAGTGAGTAGATAACTTAATCTTCAAAATCACATTTTTTGTAGTATTTTTGCTCCCACCAATATTTCATACTCACATAATTACATACCAAACATGTACAAAGCATTATCTTCAATCCTTTTATACATCGTTTTTTACTGTCCAATATGGGCGCAAAACAACTGTGCCACAACCTGTATGGGCAATTTGGGTGAAAATATTTTTGCCAACGGCGATTTTGGGGCAGGAGCACCCAATGTACTTGCCACAAATCCCAATATCGCCCCTGGGTACAATTACGTTGTCAATGTACCACCAGGCGATGGCAGTTATGTCATTACCAACAATACTACACCTTGGGGATCTTGGGCCACCAGCAACTGGATCAATATCAAAGACAATAGCAACAACCCAAACGGCTACATGATGGTGGTCAATGCTGCTTATACACCCAGTCTATTTTACGAGCAAAAAGTGGATGTTTGTGCCAATACCCTCTATGAAATGTCGGTAGATGTTATTTCTTTACTGGAACAATCCGTAGCAGGGACTAGCATCAGATCCAATGTGGCTTTCCTCATTGATGGGGTGGACGTGTGTGCTTCCGGCGATATTCCTCACGATGGAGTATGGCATACTTATCGCTTTTCTTTTACATCCAGCCCCACTACTACATCCGTAAAACTGGCTTTTAGGAACAATGCACCCGGCGGCTATGGCAATGATTTGGCCATTGATAATATTTCGTTTCGTGCCTGCGGGCCTTTGCTGGACATCAGGGACACTTCGTGGTTTTGTGCGGGTACGCCGCTTAAAATATCCGCAAATATTCAAAATTCACCTTACAATACCCCTGCTTATCAATGGCAAACCAGCCAAGATGGTGGCCTCACTTGGAATAATATTGCGAATGCCAATGCCGCTAATTTGTCGGTAAACACTCCACAGCAAAATGATTTGTACCGATTGTTGTCGGCCAATAGTACACTCAATCTTGATTTGCCTTATTGCCGTTCATTATCCGCACCAACTAGGGCGTATTTAGAGGATTTGTCGCAATATGCGATTGGGGGTACCGATACCATTGTATGCAATGGCGCGCCAGGTATCTTGGTGGCAGGCAAATTTATGGATTATGCCTGGTCCACCGGCGAAAATACAGCACAAATAGCCGCTCCAACGCCCGGATGGTACGCTGTGACCGTTACCACAAAAGAAAACTGCACAGCCAGCGATAGTCTTTTGGTCTATCGTGTGGATTTGTTCGCTACCACCGATGTTAAGCCTCCAATTTGCTATGGCGATAGCACCGGTACTGCATCCATTATCTATTTGCAAGGTGGAACAGGAGGGCTGGTGTATGCTTTGGATGCTGGCCTTTTTGGCGATATACCTGATTTTGAGGGGATTGCGGCAGGTACTCATATCGCCCAAGTGAAAGACTCCTTGGGATGTACCGTAAAAATGCCTTTTACCTTGTCAAACCCGCCTCCGCTCACTATTGATATTGGCCCGAATAGAAAAATACGGGCGTGTGATACCATTGCATTTCAAGCAGTATCTAATAAATCTACGCTGATCTATAGTTGGCAACCAGCGGCCCTGTTGAGTTGCGATAATTGCCCCAATCCTACCATGATGCCCATGCGCGATACGAGCGTTAGTATATTGATCGTAGATGAACTAGGCTGCTACACCTCGGATACCATTCTGGTGGATGTATCGCCCCGTTTGGATGTATTTGCACCCAATGTATTTGCGCCTGATAGCAATGGAGCAAATGCATTTTTTACCCTTTTTACGAGTAAAAGTGCTGTTTTAGTGCGAAAGTTGGCTGTTTATGACCGATGGGGAAGTCTTGTTTTTTTACGCGAAAATATATTGCCGGGTAGTAATAACCTGCGTTGGGACGGTACTACAGCAGCCGATAAGCAAGCACCAGAAGGCGTTTATATCTGGATAGCAGAAGTAATATTCACCGATAATATATCGAGTATAATCAAAGGAGATATTACGTTGATTCGTTAGATTTTACGCTCGTTCGCTACGCCGCAGCCCGAACAATAGGGCAAATGGGAAAAGTGTTTTTCACCACATTGCGGGCAGTTTTTGTAGAGTTCAAAACCGCATTGACGGCAAAAATTAGACACAATAAAACCAGCATCGTTGGGTGTTTGTTTGGCCAATGTCCAGTTTTTGAACATAAAATCCTTACCGCAGGAAGGACAAATATGTTGCTCATAAGCCTTAAAAGCGGTATCAGCGCCTACTTTTTGAGCGCGTTCTTCTGTTGATTTTTGCAATTCTACTTTCCTTTGCTCAAGGTAAGTCCGTATCTTATTAATGGCGTAATAACCACCCAATAAGGACATTAATATACCTACCGTGGAGCGTACATATCCACCATAAGAGGGCAAATAGGGCACAAGTCCAATAAAAAAGGCGTACAATGAAAATAACGTGAAACCAAAGAATAGTGGCCAGTATTTATGGTTTCTAAACTTGATATAAAAATAGATCCCCAGCAGTAAAATTGGCAGAATAAACAACAAGCGAATCAGAAAAACCTTGAGGTCGTAGGATTGTACTTCGGCATTGAATAGACGGGCGGTTTGTTCGTTTTCAATAAAAATTTGATCGTTGATGGCCGTCATTTTCGCATTCCAAATACTGATGGTATCTTGTATTTTGAAGGCTTCTTTGTTCCAATTCTGGCGTATATTAAAATAATTATCCAAGGCTTCTGTCCGATCAATTACGGCTTTATCTTTTGACGGTTCGTCGAGTACAGCCCTTGTGAGCAGCCAATTGTCAAAAGAGGCTTTGGCATCTTGGTAGTTTTTTTCTGCTAAATCTACATTTTTTTGTAATTGTGCAGCCTTGCTTTCGTACCGCTCTACTTCAAATCCAATACTTTTTTGGATGGCCGCAAGTGAGTCGGTGACCGCTTTGTTACCTAGGTTTGCTTGATCTGGATAAGTTGCCGATTGACCGAGATCGCTCAAAATACGATTCGTCAATAAAATCAAGAATAAGCAAAGTATGACTGAAATGAGGTAATAGACATACTTTATGGTGGTGTCAATCTTTTTGTCGTTTCTAAATTCCATTCGGCAAAGATAATTAATTTATGCGAAAAACGGGAGTTTAGGAACCAAAAATCAACTACGTTAGTAGCAAAACGATACCGAATGCACCATTTATTAGGGATTAAGTACTGAATTTGTTGGCTATAAAACGTTAAATTTTTAATCAAAAATCATTTTTTTTTAATGAAATCAAACCTTAAATAAACTTAAATAATTGATAATCATTTGTTTGTGTTTTTTTTGTTGACGGTAGGAATTTTTAGTCTATGTAAAAAATAAAGAATTGTTTGTTGCATTTCATTAACGCATCGTACATTCGTGCTTTATTTATATTCTTATTCTCTTTTTACCGATTACCTTAATTTTTATTTCACTTAACCCTACGTTCTGCTCAACCCAGGATGTTACAATTTATTTGTGGTCACACCCCATTTACTTTAACATTTAATCATTTTTTTTAATCGCATATTGTATTTACGCCGGAGGTATAAGCATCGTTAGGCTTCTGAACAAGCTGCTCCCTGCTCCATATCGTGTATAGTTTAGTGATAAACTAGCATGTTGCTATTTTTGCATCAGTAATTTAACATTTAAAATTTAACGTTTGTCATTTAAAATTTTTAAATTTTGGCAATGCTAAATTTTTAATGCTTTATAATAAATGTTAAAGTAGTTGTGAGAGAGTCTCTACCATGGTACCAAAGTGTAAATCCTGTATGTGCTAATCTGCCTAAATTATGACATTTAAACAACACTTTTTTGTATGGATACTTATATCCGGATCAATTGCTTTACCATGCTTTCATTATGCTCAAACTTTACCTGCTGTAACGCTCCATCAAGCGCCAAAACAGGTATTAAACACACTGGATACAATACCAGATGTAAACAGAACGCAGGTTTCCGTAAGTACCTGTTTGGCAAATAAAAACTTCGGTAAAAACTTATCGCTAGCCGATATTGCCACCATCAACAACAATTATAACAAACCAAGCCCATTTACATTTGGGTCTATGATTGGTGTCAATGATGGAGGACTGGTCTTTAGGTCGTTTCAAGGTGTAACGAATAATCAAATTACACAATTGACCACACAATTCAGGAATTTTCATACCATGGATGAGGATTTTGATAATTCCCTTTCCTATTATGCACAAAATATAAAACCTAAGGATACTTATCCCGAAGGCACACCTGCCAATATGGTGTTCAACAAAACCTTGTACAATATTTATAAAAACAAGCATGGTTTTACCAATATTACTGCTGCAACTGAACTATTACAGTACAGCCCGCAGTCGTGGAAAGAGAAGATATATTTGGAAAATGATTGGTCTGCGTCGGGACCAGCAGGCATAAGGGCCTCTTTTGAAAACTATACCAAAAAATTTATTGACGAAATGGCACCTCCTCACGGTGCTAGTAATCAATTATTAGTCTCCTCGTTTCAAGTAGGTAATGAGTTGTGGGATTATCCCGTAAAATCTGATTATCACGATTTACTGATCGGTGCGAGAAACGCATTCATCAGTAAATACGGCCCTAAGTCGGCTGGTGGCTGGAAAATGAAACTGGCCATTAGTGCTTTTCAAGCATTTAGAGAAAATACTTGCACCTCCAGCCTTCGGAATTTTTCCAATTGTGGTGGCTCGCTAGAACGACACGATTTTATTGGAGATTACCTAGATCTGGAAAATTGTGATGTATTAAAAGACCTAGATGCCATTGATTGCCATCCGTATAGCTTTATTCCGGGTACTTTGACTTGGACTTATCCCGAAAACCCCAATTCGGAGGCACAACAAATCCGCAATTTGGCAGGTTGGAGAGATGCCAATAAAAATACAGCGACGGGAGCACTCACCAATACCAATTTGTGGTCAACCGAATATGGATACGACAGCAATCCGGTGACGGGCGTAGGCGAAAAAACCCAATCTGCTTACCTAGTTCGGGGCTTAATGATGCACAGTAGGTACCATTTTGAAAAAGTATTTTTCTACAATGCTTTTGATGTATCGCGGCCTACTGATACCTATTATAATAGTTTATACAATAGTTCTGGTTTTTGGAAATTGGGTACCCACCCGCTGAATAGTGCGTGGTCGTCGCCAATTGTCGCTCATGGTGCTACCGCCAAACCTTCATGGTATGGTATGTTAGACTTTAAAACGCGTTTTGGCAACCATGTTTTTTATAAAGCATTGGTGGAAGATGGCGATGTGTATGCTTATCTCCTTGCAAATGCAGATGGTACCAACCCTTGTATCGTATTTTGGTCACCCAAAGCAACAGATGATGCAAATATCAACCATAACATCACTATTAATAAAGTATTAGATTGGGCGGCAGCATTGCCCGGTAACTATAAAATAGCGACAGGAAACGCACAGGTATTTGCAGCCAATACGGCACCAGGCGAACTATTTGCAGCAGCCACAGGCAATTTGTGTGGTACTGCTACGCTCACCTCAGTCCGCAGAAATCCGGCATTTATTCATTTGGTATCTTGTGCCGTTGGTTGTACCAATATCAATGATGTAGGTATCGTAGTTGCGCCCAGTCCAAGCAGCGGTAATAGTCCATTTAGCCCCGGTGCCATCGCCAACGATACTTATGCCAGTGGCGGTACCGATGGGTATATCATTTATCAATGGCAAAAATCCACTAATAATATTGATTTTATCGATATTGCAGAAGCCACATACCCCAATTATACGCCACCAAGTATTACCCAAACCACCTATTACAGACGCGGTGCCAAACGGTCATCTTGCAATGATTATTTATACACCCCTTCTATCGCGCTCAGCGTTACGGTTACTAACACTGCTTGTCCGCTTACTTTTACGTTTAAACGCAAACCTCACCAAAACCAAGGGTGTAGCGCGGCAGATTATTTTTATGAAGTGGAGGTAAGCAATGTTACCACCAATGAACAAATTTTGATACAGGGGTTGCCTACCAATGGTATTAATATAGGTATGTCGAGCCTAAATAATATACCCTTTAATAATCCCTCTTTTAATACCAATGTGCAATATGTTAATGCAAATACTTATAGGTGGCCAATAAAGGTTAGTAATGGTAGCACCCAAAAACTAAAACTGTATTTCTGTTGGGCCAATTATCCAGCACAGGTTGCTTCTACTACTGCTACCTATATGTGTTCGGGTTTGAAAATACCTTGTATTAATTCCAATATTGTAGATCCGGGCGGCGAGGAGCGAAGTAAGGAAGATATGCCTGTCGCACAGGAATCTTTCCAATTTCTAATACACCCTAACCCGGGTAGTAGTGGATTTATGATGACCTACTCGGGAGCATTATCGCAACAAGCAATCGTAAGTGTCTATAATACAACCGGGCAATTGATGAGCAATCAACGTTTTTCAGCGGTGGAAGACCAGCAGCAATGGCCAATAGATACCCAAAATTGGCCGCAAGGCATTTATTTTGTTCACCTGCAAACAAGCAGCGGGACAAAGCACCAGATTTGGAAAAAATATTAGAGCATAGCGCAGTACATTTGCCTTATTATGCCTTCAATATTTGGTCATGTCATTGCCGCAAGTTTTTTTACCAAAGTATTTCAATTGGTAAACCGACGCAAAAACCTGCTCTTTTGGGCAGGTTTTTGCGCATTTTTCCCCGATTTTGATGTAATCGGGTTTCAATTTGGTATACCTTACCAGAGCCAATGGGGACACCGAGGATTTACACATTCCCTGTTTTTTTGTGCTGTTTTTGGTCTATTCATCGCTTGGTGTATCGGTCGTACATCACCAGATTTTAAAAAAATTGCGGCCGTGTTGGTGCTTTCAACGGTTTCACATCCATTACTCGATATGCTCACGAATGGCGGAAGAGGATGTGCATTTTGGTGGCCTTTGAGTCCTGCCAGAATATTCTTCCCCTTCCGCCCCATTCAAGTATCGCCCCTTGGCATCTCTGAATTTTTTAGTCTTTGGGGTATACGGGTTTTATTATCCGAATTGTTGTGGATTGGGCTGCCCTGTTTGTTGTTGTATATTGGCGTAAAAGCCATTCGATTGTTGTATGCCGATAGCAAAAGTTAAAGGTCGAATACGGCGCTTTCTGCTACCACACTCCATTCGAGCAGGTCTTTTTTTACACTGTCCAATTTAGCCGTAGGATTACCCGGTTCATTGATAAAATGCCCAATAGAATAATATGGAAATATCTCTTTCATGGGGCAAATTTCGGTATTATTCGGAATATGGGATGTTTTTTTTGGCGGATTTGCATCTATATTTTTATCCAAAAGTATCCATAAAAAGGGATTTGCACCAAAAAATTATCCATAATTATCCATAAAATTTGTAAAAAAAGCATACTCGAACCCTAGTATCACCAATGGCTGCATACTTGCAATAAGTAAAAAATATAAGACCCTCTCACACAAGCCCCGTCGGCAATCCATCCAAACTCTGCACATTTTTTTCCAACATATACTCGCGTAATCCATCTTCACCTTTTTTGTCTGCCCAATCGAAATGTGTCGTGCGTTCCCCTACATAATCATAAAACGGAATACCATATCCACAGGAGGTTTGCACGAGGTCTATATCGGCCATAATGATTTGTCGGGTACTGGGTAGGATGCTAAAATATTGTGCATATTCGTCCCAAAGTGCGGAACCGCGCAATACGGAATACCCTTTTCCATAGAGCCGCAAAATATTAGGCGCGCCCTCGAAGGCACAAAACATAAATGTAATACGCCCATTTTCTAAGAGTTGAGCGGCGGTCTCGTTGCCACTACCGATCAAATCCATATAACCTACACGGTTTTCGGATAACACCCGAAAACTATCCAATCCTTTGGGCGAGAGGTTAATATGGCCTGCTTCCGACAAAGGCGCTGTGGCAACAAAAAACATCTTTTGCTTTTCTATAAATGCCCGATGAGGGGGCTGAATTGCGTTGTGGAATTTTCCCATGGATAGTAAAATTAGCGTAAAGAGATAAAAAATGAGGTTGTCTTATAAGGCTATAAATAGTATAGGCTGCCCAATAATGTTCTGTAAATACATAGTGTCGGCGTGACTTCGAGTCACGCCGACACTAAATTTTAGCCATCTTAAATATATTATTTGGCTGCCTTTCTAAATTGGCAACATGAGCAAGAGCCTTATTAGTGCATTTATTGTAGATATAAAAACACCAAAAAACGCTTTATTTCAAGTCTAATAAATCGGCAATTGAATCCGAGTACCCGGTGCCAATTTCTCATTTTGGTCGCGTCCATTGATGAGTGCCAATTCAGCAGCATCCATACTTTGTTTGCGTGCAATATCCTTAATGGTCTCGCTATCTTTTACAAAATAATCTTTGAAACCGATTGGATCGCGTTTCGTATTCGTTTTGGGTGGCTCTGGCGTCGTAATTACTGGTGGTGTATAATTGGACTGCACAGGCGTATAAGATGGCGTACCACCAACTCCCGTGTTTATAGGGGGCAATGGCTGGTAAACGCCTGTGGGTAGATTTGTAGTAGGGGTAGTGGTGCCTACTGGTTGCGTAAATACAGGCACTCCTCCCTGTGAAGGCAACGCCGTTTCGGTGGGTGAGGTATAATAACCGCCATTATCGCAATCCGAAACCTTTAGTTTTTGACCAACTTGCAGACCAACATTTCCTGTGGCTGGCATCTTATTCATATTGCGCAAACGCTCTTCGGTATATCCAAATTTACGCGCAATGGCAGCCAAACCTTCTCCTTGTTTCACCGAATAAAATTGACCAGTGGTGGTGTTATTATTATTATTAGGTACTGTCTGAGGTGCTGGCGTGGCAGGTGGTTGCTGGATCGTCGGTTGAGGTGCTATATAAGTTGGACCTTGTTGTTGTCCACCGCCAAATAAATCGGGTACAGCACTTGGGCCTATGGGTTGTACGGGTGTATAAGGCGGGATATTGTTGGGCTGTGTAGGTGGTGGTGTTACATTTACGCCAGTATTTGCTTGATTTGCAGGTACAGCAATAATAGGTTGAAGGCCTTTTTTAACAGTGCCTCCCGGAGCAGCCACCTGTAATTCTTGGCAAACAGAAATTTTATTGGCATCTTTAATACCGTTCCATTTTAAAATTTGCGCAGATGTTACACCATAAAAACGCGCAATGCTATTCACCGTTTCTTTTGGTTGAACGAGGTGCATGCCTACACCAGCTGCCTTTCCACAATTCACAGCAGGGTATTTGCTAATAGCCGAAGTGTAAATCAATGTTCCTGTTTGGGCTGGCTGCGTATTGCCTGTGGCAGGGTCACCTATGCGTGGATCAATTGGTGGCACCACATTTCCTGGCGAAGGCACAGGTGTTGGTGGAGTGTAGGGCGTTGTTGCCGTAGTATTACCACATTCTTTGCCAATATAATCACTTAAAGTAAGCCCGTTGATGGCCCACAGCACTACTTGATTATTTTGCATTTCGGTGGCATTTCGGCCACTTTTTTCAGAAGTGATACCAATACCTGGCACAAAATCAAATTCAGCGGATTCTGCATTGGCCACATTAGGCGTACGCTTGAAAGAGTATTGGTATTTACAGTTTTTATATCCAAATGAAGTCAATGTCACTGATGCACCAGAACCAGCTGTGGACAATTCACGACCCATGCTAATATTATCGGTATCAAAAACATACGAATAATTAAAGGCATTCATAAAAATATATTTGCCGCTATTGGTTACTTTGGTGACCTTAGTGATCGGTGATACCACATAACCACGTTGTTGCTGCACCACTATAAATAGTTGGCGGGAAACATTGTTGATGCCCGTTGTTAGATCATCGGTCAATTTGAAATCGCGGCTATTTTGTGTATTATTGGGCAAATTATCCAAATTAACACCCGAGCCGGAGTAAAGGATATATTGGTCGTTGCCACCGGGCTTAAAATTGTAAGCGTAATATTGAGTGGTGGTGGTACTAAAGGCAAGCCGATAGTCGAGGATGTCCATGTTTTGATTGTTAAACAAAACGTATGTGGCCTGAGGTGCTACTTGAGCGAAGCCCCAAACACCGCAAAATAATAGACAGAATGCTAATAATGAACGCGTCATAGAAGTGAGTTGCTGATTTAAAGATAGTCAATATAACGGCAAAGTTAAGATAAAATTTTGATAAGAACCTCATTTTACCTACTTTAGCCCCGTTACTACGCTTTTTTTGTACAAAATAACTTGTTTTTAAGGTAAACAACCTATATTATTGATCGAAAAAACGCCATTGTACCAACAAAAAACAACAAGTCTAAAATATTGATTTAGGCTTTACACTAACTTAGCAGAAATACTGCTATTTTTGCGCCATGTCAAAACCACTTATTTTAGTTACAAATGATGATGGAATTGTAGCCCCTGGTATCCGCGCTTTGGTGGAGGTGGCTGCTCAATTTGGGGAGGTAATTGTCGTCGCTCCCGATTCGCCTCAAAGTGGCAAAGGCCATGCGATTAGTATCCATGATCCCCTGCGTTTACGGCGCGTTAAGGTTTTTGATGGGATAGAGGCTTGGGAATGCTCCGGCACACCCGTCGATTGTGTAAAACTGGCCAAACACGTGGTACTCAAAGGTCGGAAAATAGATCTGTGCGTTTCAGGTATTAACCACGGCAGCAATTCTTCCATCAATATAATCTATTCCGGCACCATGTCGGCCGCTATGGAAGCCTCTGTTGAAGGTATTGATAGCATAGGGTTTTCACTTTGCGATTTTTCGGCAGAAGCAGATTTTTCAGCCGCCAAATTTTGGGCCACCAAAATCATCGAAAAAACCCTCCAATCGCCTTTTCAACAAGGTAAACTGATCAATGTCAATATACCAAGACTGCCTTTGGAAGAGATTAAAGGCGTAAAAGTATGCCGACAATGCGATGGTAGTTGGGTAGAAACGTTTGTAGAAGGCCGAGACCCCAGCGGAAGTCCGTATTACTGGCTTTCAGGTAAATTTGTGAACAAAGACAAAGGCGAGGACACCGATGAATGGGCACTCAAAAATGGTTATATTTCTATCGTACCTTCTATGCACGATTTGACGGATTATAAGTCAATGGGATGGATGGAAAATCAGTTTAGAGCATTAGAACAACAATAAAAAAAACATGGATAAAAGAAATAGAATACCCACTGGTCTCATCCCCGGTTTATTATTGCCGATCACTATTTTTGCCATTTTGTACGCTTTGTTTGGTCTTTTGGAAAAACAAGGCGTTGCAAGCGGTTCTGGATTGGCTGTTAATTTTAGAGAACGTACCCTTGCCATTGTGGCCATTGCGATCAATATACTGTTGATCAATGTTTTTAGAGGAAGGCGTTGGGAAAATGCTATGCGTGGCGTGGTGATCGCAACGGGTATCTTGGCCATTGTTTGGTTGGTTCGTTTTGGCCCGGGGCTGTTTTAAAACACGCGGTATAGAATAGATTACCAAAAATGAAAAAAGCCATCCCGATCTTCCGTCAGGATAGCTTACAACATAACCATGAAAACAATTAACCAATCTAATACTAAACTCTTTGGAACTACCCATCAATAACTGAATGTTTTTGTTGTGTAGTCCTTCTCTATAACTATGTAATGGAAAAACCGTGCCAAACTTTCTCACCGCAAACTTTTTTATAATTTTTAACTTTTGGATATGACGAGAAACGTACTTATTGAGCAAATTTTTGAGAAAAAATCTTTTTTGTGTGTAGGTTTAGACACCGAACGCGCTAAATTGCCGATCCATTTGCAAAATGATCCCAATGGTATCCTTCTGTTTAATAAAGCAATTATTGATGCTACACGCGATTTGTGCGTGGCCTATAAACCCAATTTGGCTTTTTATGAGGTGTTAGGGCCCATTGGTATGCAGATATTTAAAGAAACGGTCGATTATATTGGAAAGAACCACCTCATTATCGCCGACGCTAAACGTGGCGATATTGGCAACACCGGTCGCATGTATGCCGATGCGTTTTTTAATACTTATCAATGCGATGCCGTAACTGTGGCACCGTACATGGGCGAAGATAGCATTAAACCTTTTTTGGGGTATGATGGGCATTGGGCCATTGTTCTAGCCCTTACCTCCAATCCAGGTAGTGCCGATTTTCAAAGGACGATACAAGCAGATAGTGACAATTTGTGCTTGTTTGAAAAAGTAATTGAAACCCTCAACCAATGGGGAACACCCGATAACCTGATGTATGTGGTGGGCGCAACACACCCCGAAATGTTTGGTCGAATCCGCGAACTGGCACCGCGTCATTTTTTCCTTGTGCCGGGTATCGGTGCGCAAGGCGGTGACTTGAGTGAAGTGTGTAAATACGGCCTCAATGAAGATTGCGGATTGCTTGTAAATGCAACCAGAAGCATCATTTATGCCAGTAATGGTCTGGATTTTGCAGAAATGGCGCGTGCTGAGGCGTATCTATTGCAGCAAGAAATGTCTCAATTATTGACGATGGAAATGTATTAATTATTTTTTTTGTTCTCTATTCCCTTTGGTATTTCATTTGCCAAAAACTGTAACTAACAACATTATGCGCGATTTCTTTACCACTAAACCCCGCTTGCTTTGGATGCTATTGTCCGGGTTTTTTATCACCAATACTTTGGTTGCAGAGTTTATGGGTGTTAAATTGTTCTCTTTGGAAAAAACATTGGGTTTTGCAGAGGCAAACTGGACAGTTTTTGGGCAACCGCACCTCAATTTTACACTTTCTGCGGGCGTGCTGCTTTGGCCCGCAGTGTTTATTATGACTGATATTATAAATGAATATTATGGTCGTAAAGGCGTACGGATCCTATCCTTCCTCACCGCCGGTTTAATTCTTTACGGTTTTGTGATGCTGTTTTTTGCAATGCGGCTACAACCTGCCGAGTTTTGGCGCACGGCGCATATTAATGCCGCATGGTCGCCCGAACAAAAAGCCGAGGCCATGAGTAGGGTAGGGGACTATAACCAAGCGTATAATTTGGTATTTGGTCAAAGCCAATGGATTATTTTTGGCTCCTTGCTGGCGTTTTTGATAGGTCAATTGGTGGATGTAAATATATTCCATCGTATCAAGCAGGCCACGGGTGAAGGCCGTATTTGGCTGCGTTCTACTGGGAGTACACTTGTTTCACAACTCATTGATACTTTTGTCGTTGGCATTATTGCTCTGTATTACGGACTTGGGTTTCCATTGGCACAAGTGATTGCTTCTTGCCTAATGGGATATGCCTACAAAGGGTTGGTCGCCTTGCTCATGACACCCGTTATTTATGGTATACATGGTTTGATTGAGCGGTATTTAGGACACGATTTGGCCCAGGAAATGAAAGAGGCTGCTGCGGCGCGGTAGTCGGTTATGGGAAATAGTCCAATAGCGGGAAGAGGTAAATGTTATTTTCATTTTACGTAAAAAAACAACCACAAAGTGATTGAACCCCAAATACGTTAAACACGAAATTTCAAGTTCAATCACCTTGTGGTCATTAATACTAATCCAGTTTACGCCCTTCCTTAGCCCTATTCACAAACGCCGCCGCAGTATTCGGGTTAGCAGGCACTACCTCATACGTCTCGCCATCAGGCATTTTCACTTGAAGATCCTTCGGTTTCATACCCCCAAGCAAATCATTAAATTTAGTATCGCTACTCGCCACACTCATAGCACCTTTTTGGTAACCAAAGAAATACCATAGTTCCGGGGTAGCAGAGATATAAAGGTAAAAGCGGTCATCACCTTTTACCTTGTTTTTTTCCGCTTTTTCGCGTTTAAGTCGCTCTTTTTCCTCCTTTTTCTTCGCGGCTTCTTCCTTCGCCGCTTTTTCGTCCTCCTCGCGTTGTTTCTTCTCTTCGGGAGTCAGTTCTTCACCTGGTGTTTCGTCATAACCTTTGTCCTCCTCTGTTACTTCCTCGTCATCTTCAATAGGCTCTTCTTCCACAAATGAATTCGGCATTTTGTACTCGAGATAGCCCGTCAATACCTTATTGATTTGTTCACCACCGATGGTAATAAACGGCAATTTATCATCCGTACTCAAAAAAGATTGGTACTCCGGGTTCCATACCAAATTGTGTTTACCCACCAAGAAAGCGAACTTGTTATCCGCCTTAGGTAATAAAATCAAGTTGTTTTTCAAATCCGCAGCAATCGTCACATCCAATTTTGGGTCTGGAATAAACTCCGGTACCGCCTGTTGGTAAAACGCATTTTGGGCCGTATAAATCGCATTAGGCGCATCATAAGTGGCCGCTTTGATATTATTGAGCATCAGATCCATAAGTTTGGTTGGCAGAAAAAACTCCGCACCGCTCATCACTTCGCCCGTTATTTTGTAGGTAGTACTATCGGTAATATTAAAATCGGTGCGCAATTTGCCCGCCGCTTTTATTTTCATATAATTCAAACCAGAGCCTAAGGCAATAGGCCCCTCAGCCACCACCGTTCCCACGCGATTATCAAAAATCATTTTAGAACCACGTAAGGCATTACCCGCAATTTTTGCCGAATCGCCAAAAATAAAACGGTCAGTTTCCGGCTCATATTTGAATACATCCTGTACATCAATCAAAGGACGATCCACACGAGCATTCGCAATTTTGAGGATGCGCGGGTAACAATCGCCCGTTTCGCGGCTCAAGAAAATACCACTCACAATAGGGTCATCGGCTTCGTTTTTAGAGTTTTTAATCCGCACCAATGGGTTGTTTTTATCCACAGAGGTATTCACCGTAAACCAACTCGGCGTGGGTAGTTTGTCCGCATCCAATTTGGCATAGCCCTCAAACCGTAAATTGGGCTTATTCGCCTCCAATTTCACCTTACCTTTAAACAACGTTTTTACGCCCATGTGGAATTTTGCATCCTCTTTTACCGGGCCATCTGCCGACGTAAGTACATTCTTTTTGTTTTTGGCACCGCCACCCACGCGTTCCCCTAAGATATTGTCAAAAAAGATCTCTTGGTTGTAGCCCGTAATATTGTACTCGTAATAACCCTTGGCCTTGTAATCCTTTTTACCTGAAATATTGACTGTTGCACGGTTGATCGTATGGTATTTATTAGAGGTGTCAGCAACGATACGAGCATTGGTCAATTCATCCATTCCGCCACCAGATTTGATCTGAATATCGCCTGTTTCAGGATAAATATAAGCATCCGCCGATTTTATAATTTCTACCCCACCAATCTTGAGTAGGTTGGTTTTCATATCGTACAACGCCGTTTTACCCGAAAATTTCAGACTGTCGCGGTTGGGATCAATGGAGATAAACACACCTGGTTTGTTGGGATCCGATTTGAATTGAATGGTTTGCTCCTTCATGTCCCAGTCAAATTCGTTCATTGAGGTGATATATTGGTCCAAAGGCAATGTCGTATTGGCATTGGCTGTATTGGCCTTAAAATGACCCGCTTGTTTGTCAAAATCCAATTCGCCGTCCACATTTTTAGAGTCAAAAGCAATACCGGAACCGCTCAAAGCCTTAATTTGAAGATCGGCAGTATCCGACGAAGCCTGAAACGGGCCATAAGAAATGATCCGTGAAGATAAACGGCCTTGTGTCCATTCAAATACACCGCGGCCTTTCAAACCCGAAGGCGTAAGGATCAATACCCCTTTGTGGGCGTATCCTTCTGCTTTGAATAGGCTAAAGTCCTTGGCTTTACTTTCTACGTACATGGAATCTTTAAACGGCAACCAGTTTACTTTTACGTCTTGGCCGCTGGCCTGCGGTACTTTTACTGCGCCGTTGCGGTCTTCTTCCATAAAGAATTTGCGGGCAGTACCCGTCATTTGTTTGGGTTTAAAAATCAAATCCTCCGATTCAATATCCGCAGTAAGGTATTGCACCGTGCCCTTACCCAAAAATCCTTTATTACTCAGATCGACAGTACCTGTAAAACTACCTTTTTTCTCGTAAGTGGTATAACCTGCTTGTGGCGTTCGGTGGATAAAACCAAATGATTTATCCTCCGGACGTACAATAATAGTCTCTTTAAATGGCGGGAAAATAGTTGCCGGACGCATTTCGCCCTTAAATTTCAAATCTTCGGCTTCATAATTATCCAAGGCATTGAACGAAAAAGGATCCAATTTGAAAAAGAACGAATCGCGGCGGTAAGCGTTATTTTGGGTCTCCGGACGCTGGTAATACACATAAGAATTCTTTTTGGACTGCATAGAAGGGAACATATCCAAATCCTCTTTACCCGATTTATTATTTGGCGCATCAACGAGCAATACCCCAGAAACGTACTCAATGGTAGAATTCATCGCACCTGCTTTTTTGAGGCCTAGATTGGGGTCTTTTTCGCCAACAGGCAAATAAAAATCGAGGTTTTTTACCGAGTCAAAAGTGATGTCAAATTTGTCATAATTAAAATCCATATCCTTCCCTTCAAAGAGCGCGTAACCCGCAAAAAGGCGACCTGAAAGTTTCATATCGCGGTTTTTTAGCAACGTTAATTCGTTGTCTTTGGGAATAACAGCCACGTGTTGCCGGTTGCTCAATTCTAGGTTTTTTACGGCTTTGATACTCGTTTCCTTCGTTTTTAGGTTAAGACTGGCGTTTGATTCGTTGGTTGTGGATTTTATTTTAATAGCATCGTAGTCGGTTTTTCCGGCACTTGCCAAAGCATAGTGGATCAATTTATCGCGCAGCACAATTTTGTGTTGGTCAAAAAAGTAATTGATAAAACCCTCTGCCACCATTTGCGCCAAAAGCGTTTGGATATTGGCGTTGTTCCATTTTGGATTAATTTCTTGAGCGTATTCATTATCCGTCACCACATACAGGTCATTGCTATCCTTACCAAGACGAGTAGCCAAAATATACAACGACGAAATTGGGTTTTTCTCCGCAATATTTTGGATACGGATCATTGTTGCAGGTTCATACAATTTGCTACTTTCAAATGCAACGGTTTGAGGAACGCCTTTGCGCCCTACTATTTGCGCCCCAATTTCTATAGAATCGGCATTAAAGTGGTATGCAATACGCTCGGCATCGAGGTTCATATTGTAAAAAGTGGAATAAAAAGGGTTCTTTTGCGAACCTTTTAGTCCCCTTTCCAAGGACAGGTACTGTTTTTTTAAGTCTAAGCGCATCACTGCACCAGGGTGAGAAATTTCGGAACCATCGCCCATTTTCATGCGTGCATCTACGCCTTCGGATACGATACTGGTTTCTCTGCGAATGACAAAAATATCGGCTTTGCCATCAAAAATCTGTTCTCTTTTTTTGTTATAAACGATCAATTGTGCAGGTTGTCCAGGTGCGCCTTGGCCGTAGATGGAATTGCCCCAAAGCCTAAAACCGCCAGTATATTCCACACCTTCACCCAATTTATTGATCTTCAAAGTGCGCTCAAAGGATTCAAAGCGCGGGTATGAAGAGGAACTATCGCGGTTGGTGATTTCAATATTGTTTTGCAGACTGCCCAAAATTGGCCGAGAGAAATACAACGGATAATAAAGCGTCACCGTGTCGCATTTAAAAAGGGGTTTAACGACCTCTACATCATAACTATTCAATGCTGCATAAACAGTGGAGTCCAAACGAGCCTGTTGCCAAGTGATTTTTCCGCCACGGCCTTTGAATCGGCCAGTAAATGGATAAAAAGTACCCGAGGTATTGTAAATTGTCGTTGAATCGCTTTTACGAATACCCGTTAAGTTGATGTTTTTGCAAATCAACGTTGCCTGTCCACTAGAATCAATAAATCCAAAATCCCATTTTCCGCCTCGAATGACCCAGGTTACTGCACCTTGTTCGCCTGTTTTGATGGCACTATTGCCCAGTAGATCGGCTGAAAACTCCAAAAATTGGCCTGCAGATTTTACTTTACCACCTACCGTAGCCTTAAATGTTTTTTCGGCAATAGTGTGCCAACGCCCAAATACGGTCGTATCCGAATTTATTTTTGCACCAGAAACAGCATTGATATAGTCTTTAAAATAAGGAAATGCCCCCAGTTTCAACTCGCGCATACGGTTGCACAAGGCAATAATTCGCTGCATATCTGTTTCTGGAATTAGCGCGGTTTTATGTGCTTTTTTAAAAACAGAGTACGCTTCGGCCATATCGGGCCGCTTAGATGCGTTCATAAAGGCATCCAGTTGATCCATAAATTCGCCGGAATTAGTAGCAAATTTGGTATCCTGTGCCTGTATATTGTTAAATGAAAGGATAATAAAGGGTAATAAAAAGGCGGTAATAATATGTCGCATATTAAATAATTTTTTTTGATGGATGGTTACAATAATAACAATTTTAAACAACGATCAATCCTTGTACATTGCATTTGTATTTTTGGTAATTTACTTTAAAATTTCAGATAAAGTACTGTACCCCAAGTGTGGCAAGACCGGCCTTAGAAAAATGCAGGTTTTGCTTGTGCTTCGACTAGGCTCAGCATGAAAGTGGAGGCGGATGAAGCCAAAAACTGTTTGAGCCAAACGGATTTTCCGAGGCGCAGCCTCCGCTCGATAGTGCGGCGAGTTTTTTTGGCGCCGCCGGAGCGAGGGAGCAAAAGCACCGCATTTTTCGTCAGCCGAAGCGTTTTTTGCTTACTTTTTTTCGCTAAAAAAGTAAGAAGTAGGCTGTTTGCATAAAATTTCAACTTTTTGAAATTTGCAAGTGACCATTACTTTTTTGCTAAAGAAAAAGTGTACGGCTGTAAGTTTAAGTTGCTAAGTTTTAATACCCACCTGTTCTAATCACCTGTGCTGCTTCCTTCAATAAACCAGACCGCTCCTGAAGAGTTAAGTCCAATGGTAATTGCGCAAGACCGATAATCCTGCGCAGTATTTCAACACTGGTAAACAACGACATAAGGCTAGGATCAAAAAAACGAGGTTTTTTATACTCATCCATCGCAATATCCACCAAATCAGCAGGTAATTGCGCCATTTTGAAATGCGCCATCAGTATACCCATATCATATTCGGCAGGGCCGAAAAAACTAAATTCTGGATCAATGACTTGAAAGCCATGTTTGGTCGATAACCAAGAACCGGGGTAATAATCGCCGTGAAGCAGCGATTTCCCGGGTTGGAGGTACAACTTGCCCAGTCCTGCCAAACTCTTTTTTAGTTTTTCATCGGTTTTGTAAGTCAACGATAATTCCTGTAAACCGGGCTGCACGGTGTCTAAGTCAAAACCATTGTCTTCCAAAAAAGGATACACAAATAGGTGTGCATGGTTGAGTTGACGTAAGGCCATATTAGTAGGATATGCCTGCACCGATTGCTGCGGAAAATTAGTGCCATGCAAACGATCCAAAAAAAGGGTTGTCTTTTTGGCTTCTTCCTGGGTGAGCGTTTGGCCTTTTTGGTAAATTTTGGTATAGTCGTTGTTTTTACCCAAATCTTGAACAGCCATTATATTATTTTTGGGATCAAAGCCTATAAAATCGGGTAAAAAAGCCTTGATACGCCGTTTGGCAGAGACAAATTGATAAAAAGCGGCTTCCACGGCCACACGTTCTATTGGTGCAGCAATAGTCGGATATTTTTGAACAAACGGGTTGGCTTGTTTCAAGATCAGGTTGCCATTTTGAGTGACCACCCGCAATACCATATTCATATTGCCTTCTCCTGGTTTTTCGACGGATTGAACCACCGCATCAGCCTTCACCCACCCTTGTTCTCGTAGCCACTGCGTCAATTGTTGCAGGCCAATGTCATAACTAAGATTCAATTCCATTAATACTTATTTTAATTTTGAAAAATCTGTTGGATACATAAAAATTGATTCGATTTTTGAGGTAAGCGAACCGCCGCCTTTTACTTCGGATGCTTTTCTAACATCAATCCATTCGGGATCGCTCCTAAATTTATCAAACGCTTGTTTGGCAGCGGCCTCCGACGGGTGCGTAAGGAAATAATACAGTTTATTATCGGCACCTTGATCGGCATCTGTGGGTGTCCAATAGATTTTATTGGTCATGCCGTATCGGTCAAACCTTTTTACGGTAAAATTCCTGAATCGCGATAAAAGGTTGTCTAAATTATTCGGCGTGGTATGGTAAATACGTAATTCCCAAACGCCGCTTTGTGTATTATTTATAAAATCATTTGGGGAGAAATCGGTCGTTTTTAGGAAAATACTTTCCACTTTTGCTACTAATCCGCCGTTGATTTCACTTTCTTTGGCAACGCGCTGCCAAACAGTATCGGCCGAAAAGGCTTGCCAGGATGCATCTCGGGCTGCACGATTGGGGTAAGATAGCACATAATATATTTTTTCCTCTGTATTGTCTAGTGGTGTCCAATAGCCCACATTAGTCATCCCATGCTTTTCAAATAGTGCAGTGGTATGGTTTCTAAAGCGTTTTTGGAGGTTGTTCAATTTCCCTGGCGAAGCGGTATAGATGCGCATTTCATAGCATAAAGTGTCTTTTTTAGGGGTAGTGGCGAGAGAAATAGCCATTGCCTCCGGTTTTTTGCCCGATTGCATACCTGTATCGGTTTGGGTGGCTTGTCCAATGAGGTTTAAAGATACAAAAAAGAGTAAAAAAGGTATAATGTAACGCATGTTAATTTATTTATTTGTTAATTTATTTATTTATTTAAGACTTGTTGATTTATTGTTTTTCAAGGTTGCTTGGATGAGTTGATACGATTGATTTATGTAAAAAAGCCATTCTTTTTCGGTGAGGCATTCGAAGTTTTCTATTTGTACCCACTTGAAACGCGCACCGCCATAAGGCGCGGGTGATATGCCCTCTTGTTCGCAAAGTACTTCAAATTCTTCATCGGGGACTTTGAATTTAATCCGTTCAAGATCTTTGACATTAGAAGAGCAGAACGATTTTCCACCTACCATAAAGCAAAGTTGATCGCCGTATTTGATCCCTTCTGTGGTATCGGGCAGTTGAAGGCAAATATCTCGAATGGCTTCGATATTCATATAAATTTTTCTATTATTCTTTTCGGGGGTAAAAGTACTATTTATTATTTGATTCATGCCCAATTTCATTCTTTGGCTAGGGATACTTACCAATCAAATTATGTTTCCTACATTTGTCCTTCTTTCAATTTTTACAATAAAATTTATGACCAGTCAAAAAAAGTATATCTGGATTTCAATGGTGGCTATCGCATTGTTTGCCATGTCTTCCAAAGTGCATCAAGGCCCAGAGCCAACCGATGAATTTATCTACGGCGATCTATTACCCGATGCGCCCGAACTGGCCAAAAGAGGCACTTATAAAGTTGGTGTACAAACTTTGGACTTGACCAATCGAGACCAATTGGACATTCTAAAAACGAAAGATGGCATAACCCCTAAATACGACCGACCTATTCGAGTAGAGGTTTGGTATCCGGCCATCATTGACGACAACCAGAAAGAAATTGAGATATATGATGAAGTATTGGGCAATAACGGCGATCCTAAACGACCGCTGATTCCTTTTCAATTCAAAGGCCGTTGTGTCAGGAATGCTAAAATTGATAAAGGTAAAAAGCCTTATCCGCTCGTGATACTTTCACATGGTTATACGGGTTCTAGGTTATTATTTACTTATTTATCCGAAAATTTGGCCTCCAAAGGTTATGTGGTGGTGGCTATTGACCACACAGAATCTACCTTCCGCGATGCTGCGGGTTTTCCGAGTACGCTTCTTAATCGCTCCTTGGATCAGTTATTTGTGCTGAATGAAATGGATCGCTTGGGCAAGCCTGGCAGTCGGCATTTTCTTTCTAGGGCAGTAGATGCGTCCAATACCGCTATTATTGGTTACTCCATGGGTGGTTACGGTGCGCTCAACTCGGCGGGTGCAGGTTACAGTCCTGCGGCTTTGAAATTTTTTCAGTCGATGACAGGTGGTAGCACTGCTTTGGAATTGCGGGGTACTGGAACAGAAGCGTATATGAAATCGCAGGATAGCCGGATCAAAGCCGTGGTGGCTTTTGCGCCTTGGGGCATGGCAAGTGGCGTATGGGATTCTACGGGCTTAACGGGCATGAAAAAACCAATCCTATTTGTAGCAGGAAGCGAAGATGATATTTCGATGTACGAAAAAGGTATTGCAGCGATTTATAAAGGTTGTACCAATGCCGACCGCTACATGTTGACATATATGAATGCGCGGCACAATGTAGCACCCAATCCACCGCCAGTGGAGGCTTTAAAGGAGGGCTTGCATATTGATGAATACCTGCGTTTTGCCGATTCGGTATGGGATCAGCGTAGGATGAATAATATCAATCAGCACTTTGTCACTGCGTTTTTGGCGCAATATTTAAGAGGGGAAGACATGGGGACTTATTTGAACTTGAAAGAGAACGCCACTCAGGGAAATTGGCAGGGATTTAAGCCGAGGACTTGTATTGGCATGGAGTGGAGACATGATAAATAGGTTCAGCGGATTTTTTTATTGTGATTGAAAAATATGTGCCGAGCCTAACGGCTCTCAAATTGTTGCGTAACATGCACATCGGATTGAAATAAGCCGCTACAACCACATGTACCGAGCCTACGGCTCTCAAAACTCGTTGTACATATCGGTTCAGCGGATTGAAATCCGCCGCTACAACATGTACCGAGCCTAACGGCTCTTATATCGCGCGCTGGCGGGTTTGAATGTGCAGTCATGCTGCCACAAAAACTCGAACATCGAACGGGTTTGCGAAGTCTAAATTGCCCAATGCGGTGTGGATTTTGCTGAACAGCACGGAACGAAGAGCCGTTATGCTCGATATATATTGTAGCGGTGGATTTCAATCCGCCGTTAATGGTGTGGTAGTAGAATATGGAGAGCCGTAGGCTCGGCACATATTCCGTCATTCCAAATTTGACACGAAACCATTAGCTAATTTTATGTAAAAATAGGAAAAACTGAATCTATTCCGCATCAAACTATTAATGCGCATCTTCGCGTTTGTAAAAAAATGTAAATATATTTAGTATGAATCCACTTAAACTCATTTTTCTTACTTCCCTTATTTTCCTGCCGCTGTGCCTAAAAGCGCAGTTTACCCTTGATACCAATGATGCACAACAATCCAGCACGTTTGGCCAAATTTATCGTATTGCTCCTGAAAAAGCACTAGTCCTCATCGGTTGCAAAAAAGAGCAAGAAACGCTTCGGCCATGCCCATTTTGGGCAACTATGGCAGACGAATTGTTGGCTCAACAGCCAATTGACACGTTTCATGGTATAAAACCAACTCGAAATTTGCCCTATGGCAGTTACATAGCATTGCGTGCAATTGGCGACCATTTGGAAATGGAATTACTACAAATCCACTCTTTTTCGCTCTACATACGACCCAATGCACAGGCGTTGGAAATATCTGTATATGATTCCGCTGCGCAGGTGGTAAAAGATGCGAGGTTGTTTTTTGAAGGCAAGGCTTTGGTTTTTAACCCCCAAACCAATTCTTATTGGCTAAAAAAATGCAGAAAAGGTGGTATGTTGCAGGTGCATGTAGGTAATGAATTGCTCTTTCAGCCGATCACTAACGAATTGGACAATTGGTCTTCGTTTCGCAGACGGCGTATGTACTACCGTTTGAACCACGGTATTGGGCGTGTCTTTGCTTATCCATACCGCTGGGGACATTCAGCCAAACAAATCATTCTACATCCGTTTTCGGGGCAATTTCTAACTAATTTAATTTATAATCACGACGAACGTCAGAAAAAGCGGTTAGTCAAAAAAGGAATATACGGATATGTTGCTTTCAGTCAGCCGCGTTACCTGCCCGGCGATACGTTAAAAGTCAAGGCTTATATTGCCAATAAAAAAGGCAAGCCCAGCAAACGCCCGATAGTCTTTATGGTCAATGATGGGCGAAAAGATTGTATTAAAAAGATGCTATCGCCTACCTCGCCCGGTAACTATGAGTTTCAGTGCGTACTCAATGATTCCTTTACGTTGGATCGAGATTACCAAGTTGTTTTTTTGAAAAAGAAATTACCTTGGCACATCAAAAATCAATACGGTCCCGAAAATATCGGTTGGCAATTGGAAGGCAATTTTCGGTACGAGGATTATCAATTAAATACAGTCACTTACGAACTAAAAACATCGACTTCGTATTATCAGCCTAATGATAGTATTCAACTGATTATCAGTGCTTTAGATGCCAATAAGCAACCTGTACCAGCCATTGATGTACATGTTGTGGTTACCGCTACAAATGTATATAAGGTGTACCAAAACCAAGTTTATGTGGCCGATACGATTTGGCAAAAAAAACAGGCGTTGAGTGGTGAAAAAACGACGACTATTGTCATTCCGCCTCATCTTTCGGCGGAGGCAGACCTAGGTATGATCGCTTTAGTTTATTTTGTCAATAGTGCGGGTGAAATACAGATGCGATCCTGTAATTGGAATGTGACAAAACCATCGGTTGCGCCTGCTTTACAAGTATTAACCAATAATAAACGGGTAAAAATATTTTGGAAAAACGCCAATAACACTACCATTGATACGGCTGCTCTTACCGTTAATTTTGCCAATGGACTACATAAAGTGTCGAGTATAAAATTGCCTTTTGAAACGGAGTTGCCGCGATCTGTGGTATCCATTAAGGTGCGTTCAGGCGGGGTAGAGGAGCAAGAAATGATTTGGAACAGCTCCGTTCATTTGGATGTACACCGCAATGGCGATACGCTTTTTTGTAAAATTGATAATCCTGAACGATTAGAACTAGATTATGTATTAAAAGGAGACTATAAAGTAATTGTGCAAGGTATTTTGAAGGATACAATTTGGAACTGGCAGGAACTCGGGCATAACGACCGTCAATACGATTTGACGGCTCATTTGATGGTATCGGGCAAAGAAGTGAATTTTGAAGAAACATCCCTGATTTATACCAACCAATTAGCGGTTAATATCACAGCACCCGAAACTGTAACACCTAGCAGCACGGCTGAAATACAGGTACACGTAGTAGATATCAACCAAAATCCGGTTAAAAATGTCCAACTCAGCGCCATGGGTATTAATGCACAATTTGGCGATTCAAAACCATTTGAAGATCCCCAAATTATGTATCTTCCGCCGCGATCGCCTTTTGAATATGGTCGGTTTAAATTGAATAACCACCCGGGAAATAGGTGGAATGGATCAGTACCGTTGTATCGAAATCAAGCACCTCGAGGTTGGTACGACCGATTGAAATTAGATCGTTTTTTATATTATAGGCTGCTTTTTGCTCCCAACGATAATACTTGTTATATACTGCGCCGCAATTACCCCGCTAGCGATAGTTTAGACTGGCGTAAACCGCAATTTAGCCCGTTTATCGTTAAAAATGGCATTTTTGAGCCAATTTATTCGATTTATTGCAATAAAAAATTGGTGTATTCGGCATTGGCAACCACACCGCAGCCTTATTCATTTTATGGCGAAAAGGGCTTGAATGAAATTGTTATTCGTACACAGCACAAGAATTATTCGATCAGTGGCTTGGTCTTGGATTATGGAGAAAAAGTAGAACTGGCCGTTGTTGAAAATGTTTATAAAAGACAATGGTACGTTACCAGCACTGAAAAGAAAGACACATTATATGTAAATGATAGTTGGATGCCAGATACATTGACCGATGCTGAACAAGCGATATTACGAAAAAGTATGCTCATTTGGCGGTCAAAAGTAGAAGAATTATCTGACTATTATTTTTGGCAGGGTCGCCATAATATTCGTTTATTATCTTCAAAAATGCCCAAAACACAGGTTTTAGGACCATTTGTAGAAGGTGGCGAGGAGATTAGCATGCTCAAGCGATTGGGTTATTATACCAAATTTAAATTTGAATCAGGTTTTGTTTATGATATTGATCTCAATAGAGAACGGCTGTATAGCACCAGTTGGCCAAGAGGATTAGGGAAATTGAACAAAACCTATCAAGATCAATGGCCCGGTATGTTAGCACTTACGCCAAAGCAAATCGACCATGGTAAACCCAATCCTTCTATTGATCTGAAATTGAAATCGTTTATCATATTGGCAAAAGATTATCCCGGTGCTGCTGCTTTAGATTGGGCGATTCAACTACCCAAAGATACCCAATTGTGGGCCGTAGGTTTGCGTTCAATAGATACCTTGATTGGCCCGATTTCAAGCAAAATGTACTTGTTGTCAGGGCTTCCTCCGGGAAAATACGAGTTTTTGGCTTATACGACTGGTCAGCAATTGTTGCGCATGCCCATCCATTTGCGCAAAGACACTACCCTTTATTTACGTATAGATACTGCGCTTTTTTTACCCCCTCCAAAAGGATACTTACTAGGCAATCTTTTTCATTTAGATTCGATAAAAACGATTCAAAAAACTTCGTTGTCGAGTACGTTTTCACAGTTGCCCGGGCAGCAAATGATAGGTCGGGTGCTATACGGAACAGTCAAAAGTGGTGATGACTATCTGATTGGCGTTTCGGTTGCGGCGGCTCAATCTGGTATTTTGATAAAGGGGACTACTACGGATTTTGACGGTCGTTTTACCCTTGCGCTCCAGCCCGGTGTTTATGATTTGACATTTTCTTATACCGGGTATAATACCCAACGCATGATCGGTGTTCAAGTTTGGAATGGATTTATGGAGGAATTAGATGTTGAAATGTATGAAAATTCGAGTCATTTGAGTGAAGTGGTAGTGACTGGGTATTCCTCTTCATGGGCCAGTAACTTATCTGGTCGTGTGGCGGGTGTCGCTAGGCTCACACCTGATATGTCGGGTCTGTCGCCAACCGTCAAAAAAGAGGTGGTTATGTCCGCAACCCCAAGCCCAACTCTTCCACCGAATATTCGCAATCAATTTCGCGATAACGCCTATTGGCAACCCAACCTCAGAACCGATAAAAACGGTGTGGCGCGTTTTCAGGTGACTTTTCCCGACAATATTACTTCTTGGAACAGTTACACCATCGCTATGGATCGAAAACGGCGTGCAGGCGTGGGATATGCCAATACTTTATCCTATTTGCCAGTGACTGCACAGTTGATGTTGCCGCGTTTTGTGGTGGCGGGTGATCGTTTTTATGCCGCTGGAATGGTGAGCAATACTACCGCTGATAGTGTTGCGATTGAAACGGCTTTTTACCAAGAAAATCAATTATTAAGCCAAAAAAACAATAAAATAGGTGCTGGATTAGCAGAATATACATGGATCAATACGCCATCCACAGGTGATTCCTTACATATCCGTTACGAAATGCGTTCCGAACAATGCAGTGATGCGGAAGAGCGGAGCATTGCGGTTTTGCCCGTTGGTGTGGAAGAAGTAAACGGGGCTTATTGGTTGTTGGAGCAGGATACGAATATCGTTTTTAAACCCAATCCCGATAAGGGCGAACTCACGCTTTATATTGCAGACAATGCGCTGGATTTACTGTTCGAAGATATTACTTATTTGGCCAATTATCCTTTTGGTTGCAACGAACAAACCTCCAGCCGTTTAATTGCCCTGCTGCTGGCACGCGAAATCGCTACGTATCGACCTGAAATGGTTGTCGAAAATTGTACCAAAGAGATTCAAAAATGTATCGCCCAACTGCGCAAAACACAACAATCGAATGGTGGTTGGGGCTGGTGGGCAGGCAAAGAGGCGAGCCCATGGATGACCATTTATGTGCTACGGGCATTGAATAAGGCCAAAAAAGCCGGATTTTCAGCAAGCGCGCTCGATCAGGGTTTGATTTGGCTGCGTGCTAATTTGGAGGATCTTGCACCCGCTTCTCTCAGCGATGCGCTCATTTTGCTGCGCGAATGCGGTGTAAATATAGATTGTACGCCTTACCTTGCACAACTAGAAAAACAAAAAAATAAAACACTAAATGAGCGTTTAATACGCCTGCGGCTTTTGCAATTTTGTGGAAAAACCGTTCCGCTCGACTCACTAACAGCAGTGTTACAAATGACCAACCTTGGAGGGTTATACTGTGGCGAAGAGAACTATCATTGGTACAATCGCCGCGCTATCAATACGTTATTGGCTTATGATATTGCTGATGCAGCCCAATGGTCCGATATTACTGCTGGAATACGTCGTTATTGGTTGCAAAATAGGAAGGAGCGACCGCGCAACACCATTGAAACGGCTCAAATATTACTGCGGTTGTTGCCTTATTACTATGGCGCAAAAAATAACTCGGTGCAAAAAAGTACATTACGGGTCAATGGCGCATTAATCACCAAATTTCCTGTCAATTTGGTGTTACCTAAGGATCAAAACCTTCAATTGAGCGCAACAGGCGGATGGCCGTTGTTTGCTACGGCTTACCAACGTTGGTTTAACCCACAACCCGAACCCCTAGATTCGCATTATCGGTTGAGTAGCAGTCTTTACCAGCGGGGGCAAAAAGTAAATAACGGTATTTTACTGCGGGGCGAAGAGGCACAGTTGACACTCGATATGGCCGTCAATGCAGATGCAGAGTATGTCATGTTGGAAGTCCCTATTCCGGCGGGTTGTAGTTATGGTACTAAAGTCCTGCCAGATTATGATAGCAAGGAAGTACATCGGGAATATTTTAGAGACCGAACGGTGATTTTTTTCCAAAACTTACCAAAGGGAAATTACACCGTGAATATTGCTTTGCAACCGCGTTTTAGCGGTACATACACTTTGAATCCGGCAAAAATAGAACAGATGTATTTCCCCGTATTTAGTGGGCATAATGTGGTAAAACGGGTACAGGTTGAATAAATTAATGATTTAATATGAATCGTCTTGATCGTCTTACGGTTCTTTTTATGGCACAAGAGGCTCCATGCCTGTCGAAGCAGTATAGGCGGAAAAGACCAAGTTCAAAATGGTAATTAATTGTGTCCAAGTACTTACCTTTGCACCATGAAAAAATCGGATCAACCGAGTTACGAGGCTGCTTATTCCGAATTGCGCCTTATTTTGTCCGAATTACAGGACGGCACAGTAGGTATCGATGCCTTAGCAGCCAAAGTAGAACGCGCCAACGAACTGGTGCGTATTTGCCGTGAGCGCCTGCGCTTGACCGAGGAGGCCGTCCAACAATTGAGCCAACAAAACCCAACGGCATGAATTTACCTTTCTTTATTGCCCGGCGTATTGCTTTTGCTGGTAAACGCAATTTTTCCAGTATCATTATTCGTATTGCAATTGTAGCAGTGGCATTAAGTGTGGCCGTCATGATTACGGCTTCTGCGCTTATTTCCGGTTTTAAAACAGAAATCAGCAAGAAAATATTTGAATTTTGGGGACATATCCACATTGCATCAGCCATTACCGATTCCGCCACCGCCGATGCAACACCGGTATCCGATAGCCTTCCCTTTCTAGATGCGCTCAGAAAAACCGGACAAGTACCTTTTGCCGTACCAAGTACTATTTTAGGTTTTGAAATGGAGGGTGAGACAGAAAAACTTACCCATGGCGGTATCCGACATGTACAGGCATTTGCCTTAAAGCCAGGCATTATTCGCTCCAAAACAGCGATGGAAGGTATTATCCTCAAAGGTGTAAGCAATACTTTTGATTGGGAAAACTTAAAACCATATTTGGAAGAAGGTGCTCCTCCAGTGCTCAACGACACAACACCATCGCGCGAAATTTTGGTCAGTCGCCAAACCGCCAACCGCTTACAGGTGGGGGTAAAGGATAAGTTTGTGGTACATTTTGTAAAAGAAGGCCAACAAGCCAAACGATTATTTGAGGTGTGTGGGATTTATAAAACGGGTTTGGAGGAGTATGACCGAAAATTTGCCCTCTGCGATTTACGGCAAGTACAGGAACTGCTCAATTGGTCGCCCAACCAAGTGGCAGGCTTTGAGGTCTGGCTCGATGATATTCGCGATTTAGATGTGTTTAATCAGTATGTTTACGACGAAATGATCCCTCCTGATATGGTTTCGGCCAGTATCCGCGAGAAATTTCCGGCTATTTTTGAATGGTTACAATTACAGGACTTGAACGAAGTGGTCATTCTAGGGCTTATGTTGGCCGTAGCCATCATCAATATGATAACAGCGTTGTTAGTACTCGTTTTGGAGCGCACCAATATGATCGGTATTCTCAAGGCATTAGGCGCGAGGAATGGTCGTATCCGGGAAATATTCTTATACCACGCAGCAGTAATTACGCTGAATGGTATGTTTTGGGGCAATTTAATTGGTATTGGATTATGCCTCTTACAGCAAAAATTCAGGTTTTTGCGCCTCAATGAAGCCGATTACTACCTTTCTTATGCACCCGTTAAATTTGAATGGTTTACCTTAGTCAGTATTAATATCGGGACGCTATTGATTACTATTCTTTTTTTACTAATTCCTTCTTTTGTGGTGTCTAAAATTTCACCCGTAAAAGCCATTCGGTTTAGGTAGTACTTAAGCCCCTAACCAAACCTTAAACGCTCCAACCCGCTCCCTACTCACAAAGATTTCTTCTCCCAACGTAGGATTAATTTCCAATTTTAGCCGCCCATTGAGATGAGGATGTATGGCTTTTATCGCATGTACAGACAAGAATGTGCCTCTATTAATCCTGTAAAAAGATGTAGGATCCAGTACTTTTTCTAATTCATCCAGCGTGTATTCCACAAAATGCTTTTTGCCCTGTTTGGTGAATATTTGGGTAAGCCCATCCGAAGAATGGAAAAATGCAATTTCATCCATTGTAACCATCACAAAGTGTTGCCCCGATTTTACCAAAAAACGGTCTTTATATTGGGTTTTGTCAAAATAGCGCATCAATTGCTGCATATCAGGCATTGAGTTGGTTGTAATGGATGCTTTTACTTTATCCAAAGCCTTTGCAAGATCCTCAGGATCAATTGGTTTTAGCAAGTAATCAATAGCGTTGACCTTAAAGGCTTGTACCGCATATTGGTCAAATGCAGTAGTAAAAATAACAGGTGCACTGACTGTTACCTGCCTGAAAATATCAAAACTCAGTCCATCGGCAATTTGAATATCCATAAAAATGAGATCGGGGCTGTTGAATGCCTTTAGCCACCGTACCGCACCTTCTACGGAATCCAAAGTGTCCAGTATGTCCATATCTTTGTCGCATGCTTGCAACAGTTTTGTCAATTGCTTTGCAGCGGGGAGTTCATCTTCGATGATTAAGATATCCATGTGTCAGTAATAAAATATTAATAGAGATTATGTGGCTTTATTTTTGTATAGGCCGGAATTAGAGATTTTTGTTCCCAGCAATGCGCTTTTTGCAGCCATAATGGGGTAATTACGGCGAAAAAAGGAAAGAAGATG
>JAYUKX010000156.1:0-32198 GCA_043764095.1 Chitinophagales bacterium | reverse complement strand
ATACGATCCGAATACATACTGATTATGGCTTAATGCCAGATATTGTGCAGGCGATCCATCAATTGGGCATCAGCATCCAACAAGAGCAATTTGACGATCGCGCTCATATTGATATTGCGATCAGGCAACGCGATACTACCCAAAAACTACTGCAACTCAAGGCAAAAGTGTGGAAAGTAAGCACCGATGAGGCGGAGACGATTGGCTGGCCTGCGGGGATTAGTTTGGAGGATGCATAGGGCGATGCCCTATGTTGGATATGTCGCCCCTTTAGGGCTTGGATGGATGAATAAGAACCAGATAGCGAAAAAATGGCTCGTCTAGCCGAAAAAAGACTGCGTTCATTGCTGCAATTAATTACTTTTTTACTAAAGACACCACCGCAGGCGCATAACCACCTACCGCAAACACTTCAAGGTAATATACCCCGCGTTCTAACCCGAAAAGCGTCGTGTTACAAGGATAATTAAAAGTACGAACAGACTGTCCTAAAGCGTTTTTTAACACCGCAAACTTCCAAGCCATATCCGATTTTATCGTAAATATATCTGTAATTGGATTAGGGAAAACCTGTACGGATAATTTCTGTACAACATGGCCTTGAGGCTGGTTGGTATCTTCTACCGATAATGGATGATCTGCCGTTCCCCAAAAAATACCCCGACCACTCGTACCAATATAAACCAAATCTTTGGTGCGCTGGTCGGCCTCCATTACCGAAATATTGGCAAATTGGGATTGTGCTGGGCTGCTGATTTGTATCCATGTCAGTCCTCGATCTTCGGATTTGTAAATAGCATCGTAACTCGTGCCTACCTTGCGCCCGTGCGCGTACAGGAATGGATTAGCATCTGAATTGCCTTTGCCGAGTGCAATATAATTGATCCATTGTAAAGTATTGGTTTCACTAAAGGTCAAACCGCCATCTGTGGAGTGGTACAGTCCGTGGTGTTTGGTCGTTAGCGTATCACCACTACGGGGAAAACTGGCCCAAAGTTCGCCTTCTTGGCCGGGATTCGACTTCAGATTGAGGCTAGAGTGCCAAGCAGGGAATTGGTTATATCCTTTTGTCCAAGTCGCTCCACGATCGTTGCTGTAGTAAAAATCGTTTTGGTCAATATAGTAAAACCGATTACCATTTGCGCGGTCGGCAATCAAATTTTGACCGTTCCACCAATACGATATACCATGTTGCCAGCCTGCGGCAATACCTTGGCAGGTTGTCCAAGTGGCACCGCCATCTAGGGTAAAAACAGGCGCATCCCAGCAACAAGGTGCCCATACCATATTCAATGGATTATCAGCACTCATCGCAATAACACCAGCATTTCCGGGTGTTTGATTGGCAAAAGACTGCCAAGTAGCACCATTATTGGTGCTGTAACCGGTGTATTTTGCATTTACTCCAGTTTGGTCAATACCCACAAAACACGACCGCTCTGGTTGGTTTTGGCAATAATCCGTAGATGCTCCAAAAGCCACATAATCAAAATCTGCAATAGTAGATTTGGGCGTTACTGTTCGATCAACAATACACCAACCCACCATATCTGCCGTAGTAGCCATCAAATCTGCGCCACCTACTACGGGCGGTACTTTTAGGTCAATTGTAACAATCTCTTCCAGGTTTTGCATCACGGCCTCCCAATTGGAACTTGTACCAGTACCAATATCCTCGGTTTTGAGAACGCCATATCCATTGGTCATCCATACCCGTGCTGTATTATTCGGATCAATGGTTAATGCTGTATTCCCCCAGTCAAATGGGCTAAATGTGGTGTTGTAAGTAGGTGAATAAGTGTTGTAATAAGCAGGAAAACTACCTGTTGGGAAGTTCGTCGTCAATGCCGTCCAGGATGTTCCGCCATTGGTAGAGCGGAATAGTTTTCGGTTAAAAGTATTGGCTAGAATCGTATTTGGTGTGCTTGGATGCACCGAAACACCCATAAAATCTTCGCCCGATTGGCCAGCGGGGGTAATATTGCTCCAGGTATCGTTTACATATTTTTGGATACCTCCTGTATTGGCAAAGGTAACATACAATTTTCCGGAATCGTCGAGTTCACCATGTGTGGGATTTAGGCCGCCGCCGATTTTTGTCCACGATGTGCCGCCGTTGGTGGTGCGCCAAACTCCGCTGTTCCACAAGCCAGCGTAAATGGTTTGGGTGGCATTGCCGGGTGTACCTGTGTTTTTGTCAAATATAACAAACGTATATCCGGGATAATCTTCCAGTGGCTCCGTGGAACTGGTTGGTAAGCCTCCTGTTATTTTTTGCCAAGGAGCGTTGCCATTTTTTTGCCAAACACCACTGGTGCGTGAGCCATAAAAAACTAAATTGGATTGATTGGGATCTACTGCCATGCGCTCACCAGTGCCGCGCCATTCGCCATTGGCGGCCATTTGAACGTTCGCATTTAGGAAACCTGTACTTTGCCAGGTTTGTCCTTTATCCGTACTTTTAAAGATTTCACCGGGTGCTGGGTTGGGATAATAACTTACGCCGTCGAGTGCTGCGTAAATGGTGGTTGCACTTTGTGGATCTAAGGCAATACTCTCCACGTCGTAGAGCGGACTTTGGTTGTTCCGACTAATGAGGTTGTCCATGAGTGGTACCCATTGCTTGTTATCTGTATTGAAACGATATACGCCGCCCACATCGGTGCGGATATATATGGTGTTGGGCGCAAGGGTTGTGTTGGGATGGATAATTAAACCTGTTACGTAACCCATTCCTTGGGTATTCACTGATTTGAAATCCCAATACTGGGCGTTGAGGGGGATATTTAAAATATAAACGAATAAAAATATAAATATTTTTTTCATATTATTATGGTCTTGAAATTATTTAAATATATTCACCCGTTCATCGTCCATATGTCCATATGTCCATATGTCCATAGGGCGATGCCCTATGCTGGATATGTCGCCCCGTTGGGCTATGGTTTCTACATATCTTTACGAATCGCTGAATAGGTTAAAAGCCCATGCCATTTTGGCGAAATCTTGTAATCCACGCTTCATGGTTATAGGCCCTGGTGGTCTTTGGCTTGCATATCCTTTCCAACCGCCTAATCTGGCAATGACCCACGCTGCCCATGCCAAACTTTTAGGGTCATGAGGATTTGACTGCTTTTGAGTTGATCCTGCGAGTTTTTCATTGATTTTGGAGAGTACTTGCTGCTCTTGCTCATCAAACATGGATTCTATTGGGATAAAAGAATCTCCATCTCTGGCTAATATCAATTGCATTGCCTTTGTGGCGATATTTAAGGCCATAACTGCTTGTTTTTTAATTGATTGGAGTGTTTTTAATTGACAGTACTCTACACATAAACCTTGCTTTTTTAATACTCTAAAGAGTTGCTCAATATACCATCTGGCCTGATACGCTTCAATGACTGACCATGCTTGTTTTGTATTACAGACCTCCCAAGTCGTTAGGATACGCCATTGAATCGGTTGTTCTCCGTCTGGAACGGTACTGGCATCTTCTTTAACCTCTACGACACATAAAGGGCGCATCAAAGTTGCCACGCTACGATTTAATCCGCTTGGTTTGGCCAGTTGTACTTTTGTATATCGAATGCGAAGCAATGCTTTTCTTGCCTGGCGTTGTACTAATTTCCCGCTACTCTTGCTGTAATGATTCAGCGCCCTGATGTGTACCCTGCGCCAATCAACCCAATCCAGTACTTCAAGTACCTGAGAAAGTCTATCCCCTGGCGCACCTTCTGCATTCAGTATCCGACGATCCTCTTTTGAGCGCACAATAACATGCTGTGATGGAGTATCTAAAATACGGGTAATGACCTCATATTTATCGGCACCCTGATCCATTACGGCCGTTACTCTTTGACTGCTGCTTAACTGCTTGCCAGTGTTAGAACTACCCAATGCCCATACATAGGACTCTTGTTGCTCCAATGGCAGTTTTCGACGGGAGGTACGCTCTTGCTTGTTTTTCTCTTTCGTCTTCGTATTCAATGGTCGTGTATAAACTACTGCATCTCCAAGACCAAACATCGCATAACTACTGCAATCTATTGCTAATGAGCAATGTATGTAAAAGCCGGGTGTTCGGTTATCGTCAATTACGCCGATCTCTTTTTGCCAATACGCTTTCTTTTTTAATTTTGTCCGTAAAGGAATCGAAGTCGTATCTTGAAGAACCAAAATATCTTTATCTCTAATCAAATCCTCTTTCAGAATACTATTCTCATAAATCAATTCAGGTAAAACAACTTTACTATTCCCTATAAAACGGTAAAAACCTGCCTGCTCATTTTTGTGATTACATATCTGATTGATAACAATGCTTTGATTGCTTGACATCCGATCCAGTAATTCTGAATGCCGATCGGACAACCGCTTATCTCCAAAAGAATTACGGTAGCGTTGACCATCGTATAAAGTTACATTGAAATCATTCCTACTCTCTGGAAAAAATATTTGTGATCCCATCCTATTTTTATTTTAATCGGTAAAGATATGTAGAAACCGTAGCCCGTTGGGGCTTGGATGGAGGACTTTACACGTTCCTTCCATCCAAGCCGTTGTTTTGTCCTTTGGACATTTTCGTTCTTTATACCTTGGATCGTATCGCTGCTAAGGCGGCATCTAATCCATTCATATCTGTACCGCCTGCTGTCGCAAATCCGGGTTGGCCGCCGCCGCCGCCTTTGAGGAATTGTTGCGCTAGTTCGCGTACCATTGTTCCGGCATTTAGGCCTTTTTCTTTTACTAGGTTATCACTAATTTTGATGCTTACCGATGGTTTATCATCATTAACGGAACCAAATGCAATGATGGCATTACCCACTTCGCGTTCCAGTTCGGTTGCTAGTGTTTTGATGGCATTGTTATCGCTGATCGGCAAGGTGGTTACTAGCAGGTTAATGCCATTGACTATCTCGAATTTTTGACGTAAATCGCTGCGCAAATAATTGGCAAACAATAAATTGAATTGCTCTATTTTCTTTTGCTGTTGCTTGTTGTTTTCCTGCAAATCAGTGACCGCTTTTGCCAAATCTTTTGCTTTGAGCGCGTTTTTAATCGCACCTAGATCTTGCTCCATTTTTGCGACATACATTTCTGCACCAACACCCGTTACCGCTTCCAAGCGACGTACGCCAGCGGCTACTGCCGTTTCTGCCGTAATTTTGAAATAGCCGATTTGACCTGTGGATTGTACGTGACAACCGCCGCAAAGTTCGCGGGAGTACGCTGGATCGAAAGTAATCATACGCACCGTTTCGCCATATTTTTCGCCAAAAAGCATCATTGCACCCGATTTTTGGGCTTCTGCAATGGGCAAATTCCGCGCCTCTTCCAAAGCGATATTTGCACGAATTTTCTCGTTGACGATTTGTTCTACTTCGGCCAATTCAGCATCGGTCATTTTTTGAAAATACTGAAAATCAAAGCGCAAAGCGTTATCGTCCAAGTACGAACCCTTTTGCTGTACATGCGTACCCAATACACGACGCAAGGCTGCATGTAGTAGGTGTGTAGCAGAGTGGTTACCTTCTGTGAGGCGGCGTTTGCGTTCATCTACTTGACATACAATACCCTCATAATCAATGTTTTCGGGTAATTGTTCTACCAAATGAAAGACCAGCGTGTTTTCCTTTTTGGTATCTAATACGCGTACCGGATCGGCTCCAAAATACATGACCCCTGTATCTCCTACTTGTCCGCCGCCTTCTGGATAAAACGGCGTGCGGTTGAGGACAATTTGGTACTGCGTTTCGTTTTTCACCGAAATAGTGCGGTATTTGGTCACATAAGCGTTTTCGGTTTCCAGTTGGTCGTAACCCACAAATTCCATATCAGATTCGTCGCGCAATACCATCCAATCGCCTACTTGGCGCACTGCATCTTTGCGCGAGCGTTCTTTTTGTTGTAATAAGGCCGCTTTGAACCCCGCTTCGTCCACCGACCAGCCTTTTTCACGGGCGATCAATTGAGTGAGATCGAAAGGAAAACCATAAGTATCGAATAACTCAAACGCTTGTTCGCCATTGAGGGCGTTGTCTTTTACGTCCAATAGTTCAATGCGTTTCAAACCGCTTTCCAAGGTACGCAAAAAGGCTTTTTCTTCGCTAAGAATCACCTCAGTGACAAAACCAAGTTGCCCTTTCAATTCGGGGAATACATCGTGGAATTCCTCCGCTAAAATGGCCACCATACGGTACAAAATGGGTTCCTTAATGTTGAGGAATGTATAATAATAACGCACGGCACGGCGCAAAATGCGGCGAATAACATAACCAGCACCGCCACTAGCGGGAATAGCACCATCAGCAATGGCAAAACTCACCGCACGCAAATGGTCGGCTACGACACGCATGGCAATATCCGTTTTGGTAAAATTGGCATCCACACCCGGATAAGTATCACCGTAAGTAACACCAGAATATTTACTCAAAAAATTAAACAACGGCGACCACAGATCAGAATCGTAATTCGATTTTACGTTTTGTACTGCACGCACCAAACGCTCAAAACCCATACCCGTGTCCACCGATTTGGCCGGCAATTCTTCCAACGAACCATCGGCTTTGCGGTTGAACTGCATAAATACGTTGTTCCAAATCTCAATCACATTCGGGTCATCGGCATTCACGAGGGTACGGCCATCTACTTGGGCGCGTGCTTCATCGCTGCGCAAATCGACGTGTATTTCCGAGCATGGGCCACAGGGACCTTGATCGCCCATTTCCCAAAAGTTTTCCTTTTTACCAAAGGGCAGAATCCGATCTTCGCTGATAAACAACTTCCAAGTATCGTGTGCTTCTTGGTCGAAGGGCAAGTTTTGCTCGGCATCGCCTTTAAAAACGGATACATAAAGGCGATCTTTTGGTATTTTATATACTTCTGTCAATAATTCCCAAGACCAAGTAAGTGCGTCTTTTTTGAAATAATCGCCAAACGACCAGTTGCCCAACATCTCAAACATGGTATGGTGGTAGCCGTCCATGCCCACATCTTCCAAATCGTTGTGTTTACCACTCACGCGGAGGCATTTTTGAGTATCCGCGACGCGTTTAGATGGCGGTGTTTGGTTGCCCAAGAAAAAATCTTTGAGCGGTGCCATACCCGAATTGATAAACATAAGGGTAGGGTCTCCTTTGGCCACCATTGGGGCAGAAGGGATGATTTTATGCTCTTTGGAGGCAAAGAAATCGAGAAAATGGCGGCGTATTTCGCGTGAAGTCATGGAATAATAATCTTTCTTAAAAACGGGCGCAAAGGTAGTTGTTTTTGGTTATTTGCGCTGCATTTATTCAAAAAGAACCCTAGCGTATCCCAATTTTCCGTCTTGTTCTATTTTTAACAAATAAAAACCAGCGTTCAATCGACCTCTTTCTACGGTGAATTGCCCATTACTCGTCTCTAAAAACTGCTGTTCTTGCCCAAGACTATTGAATACCCATACCTGTGCAGGTGATTCCAAATTGGGGAGATCAATTTGTACAGAGGATGTAGCAGGATTGGGATAGACATCGATATCACCAATCAAATCTGGCGGAGAAAAAGTGGGAACAGTCGCCGTGACCGTGGTACAAAATTGATCATTTTGGGGCGCAGCATCCATCAAATTATTGGGTGCCGAAACATCAAAACAAAGTGTAGTGACCAAATTCGTGTTTATCATTTGAATGTTTAGGGAATCAAAAAACACCTCTACTGTTGCTCCCGGTTGCAAATTAAGATTCGTATATTTTTTAGTATAAGTGGAGAGGTACGGACAATAGACGTAGCAATCTTGGTAACTAAAATTTACCCTTGCTTCATTTAAAACGGTATTGGGGCTGTTATTAGTGATATTGACATATATGGGGCCAAAATTGAAATAACGACCAGAAATACCCCATCCGCAAACTTTGGATTCGCCAGCAGTAGCAGGCCGTGTAAAACTAACGCCTGTAAGTACTGCATCGTTTTGAACACTAATATTCCCTTCCAGTGATGTTGGGATAACTTTGACAAAAACACCGCCTTCTTCCCCGATTACCATGAGGTTTTGGTCTTGGTTAATGAGGGCTAATGGGTATTCCTTTGGCGCAAAAACTACTTTTGAGTGTATGGTTAAATTGTCATTTAATCGAACAACAATACCGGTATCGTCTGGATTTTCCTTGGCGGTCAACCAATACGCGCCATTCCATTCAAAAATATCCTGCCTTGGAAATGGATCAATAAGTCCACCCAGTTCGGCTACTATTTGGAAATTCAGGTCTGTTTTATAGAGTTTTTTATCTCCTAATACCAAAAAATGGTTGTCAGTTGTTTTAATTATTTTGAAAATCTGTTCTGGAAAATCGTATGCTTTAACAAATTCAAAGTTATCGGTGGTTTTAATGACACGGTTGTATGCCCAAGTAACAAAACCGGTATCTATTTTTGTAAATCCAGTAATGCTAAAATCATCAGTACTCGAATTGAGCAATGTCCCATTAGCCTTTACAATTACTCGATTTTTTTCATGAGATACCACTAGAGCATTATTATCGGCAGGTAAAAGTGTGATAGGAGACCCTTGATTCGGATAAAACGAAGGCAAATCTATATCTACCGACCAAATTAAGTCACCGGTGCTGCTTACCCGCACCAAATTGGGAGTCCCCCCCACATCACAAGCATCCCAAGCCACTAAAACCGCAAGATCGTTATTGGGGTAAACCAGTGCGTCAAAAGCGATAAGTTCAGGACTCCACTGTACAATTGGCAACTGTTTTTCCCAAAGGATTAATCCCTCCTTGTCCAGTTTGATTAAATGAGGCACTTCGTCTAGCGACTTAACAATAATCAAGGTAGTAGAGTCGGGTAACCGAAATACTTTTTTTAAAGACGTAAATGGATTGTACTGAATAAAATGTTCGGGTAAATTTTGAGCGGGTAATTGCGTAAAAAAGCAGAAAAATAAGCAGAAAATAAGGAATCGTTTTGTCATAAAAGTGAAGATTTAGAAATGAAATACAAATTTAATGTTTTTAAGTGGCTTGCCGTAAAAAAAATCAAATATTGCTAAATCTAGCATAATGGGGCTAATTCCAGCGAAAAAAGGAAAGAAGTAGGAATGGGATTGGCCAAAAAAATGAAATAATATAATATAAATAAAAAATAAGTCTAAATTAGACATAAAGCAAATAAGCAAAAAACTATACACTCATCATTTTTGTTATTTTTTTACAAATAGAGATTAATTTAAGGTGTATCGCAGTTTTGGCCGCCTTGGGGACGAGTATTAAAATATTTATGTTTTATCTGAAATCTGCCCGAGTAATACTTGTACTTTTAAACTCGAAAAAACTAAACTGTTGCATAAAACTAAGCACAAGATGAAAAAATCAATTTTTACTCTAATTTTTATTCTTTTGGGGCATTGGGCTTCGGCTCAATATATCAGACCTCAAATATCTTAGGACACAATAAATTCAAACGATATGAAACACCATTTCTTTCTCGCTCTATTATCTTCTTCCTTGCTTGTTGTTAGCGCGGAAGCCCAAACTTTCAAAAAATCATACGTCAGTCCTGGCAATGATGAAACCTTGTGTTTAGACGTAGGTTCCGATGGCTCTTTCCTTGTAGCAGGCCGTACCACGGGTGGCAATGGAGGAGGTTTTGATGCCCTGCTTGCTAAGTTTGACGCAAGTGGGGAGGTGCTATGGAGTAAGACATTTGGGGGTAGCAATCCCGATAATTTTTGGGTAGCACGATACACTTCAGACGGTGGTTGCTTAGCTGTAGGCCTACTGAACAATGATTTTTATGCACTGAAGTTGGATGGTGGTGGTAATGTGCAATGGGAGTACGCTTTCGGGCAGGGTGGTGTGGATGAGGCCCGGAACTGTCTTGAGGTTGCTGATGGATACTTGGTGAGTGGTTTATCAGAGCAGTACGGTAGTAACAACCAAGATGGATGCATCGTAAAGTTAGATTTCAACGGAAATACCGTATGGCGCAAAGTTTACAACGCTTCTGGGGCGAGTATTTTTGCAGAAATGTTGCCCGGCTCCAACGGCGAATTTTATCTGTCAAATGCGGTGGCCACTGGAGGGAGCATGGTACACATGGACGCAACCGGCAATATCTTATCAAACACTTATCTAAATGCCAATTCCAACGAATCCCTCTACTACCTGAGACCTAACAGTAGCGGTTTTCTTTGCTCCGACGCATCTTGGTCTTTTTCGGGCAACTCGATCTTGCAGTCTTGGCTTGTTCAACTCAACGGACAAGGCGGTTTGGTGTGGTCGAAATATTACCCTTTCCCGCAAGGCAACAGCCGTGCTATTGCTGATGTATGTTCTGACGGAGGTATGGTCTTCGCACCTTATTTTCCAAACAATGACCTGAGCACCGCCTATTTGACAAAAACAGATGCCAGTGGTAATGTAACCTGGTGTAAATCTTACACTTACGATGGAAGCGGCAAGGTGCGACAAGCACGGCAACTGCCCGACGGGGGCCTCATAGTGGCGGGACAACGAAGCGGGGTTGGGAGCAGTGGGACAGACCTTTTTCTTTTACGCACAGATGCTGCTGGCAACGTGGTGGGCTGCCCTTCGGTTAATTATTCTATCGCGGCACAAATCGGTACGGTCTCGCCAGCAACGATCAATTATCCTATCATCAATCCCCCTCAGACGGGCACGCTAGGTTTCTCCTTTACGGACATCACGCCTACCGCCTTCACTTTGTGCGGCTGCTCTACATACTCTGGTACTGTCACCAGCGGTACTGCTACCATTTGTCTGCCCAATCCAGCCCCTGTGCCGCACAATGCCAACCAAGTGCTGGATGCTAACGATTTATTGCGCTATATCCTGTTTTCCAACCCTAACGATACCCTCGGCAGCATTGTCGCCACCAGCGCCACGCCTTCGTTTGCCTTCAATTCCGCCACGATGCAGACGGGCGTAACTTACTACGCCGCCGCCATCGCGGGCAATAACCTTAATGGTAATGTGGATTTGAACGACCCTTGCCTCGATATTTCCAATGCTGCGCAGGTGGTCTGGCGCCCCCTACCAACCGTGGTATTTTCCGTTGCCAATCCCAATGTGTGTGCAGGCATCTGCACGACGATAACGGCTACTTTTACGGGTACAATACCTTTTACCCTCACTTATACTACGCCCGCCTCTGGCACAGTGACGCAGATTTTTTCAGGAAACACAGGCACTTTTCAGGTGTGTACACCTACAGGGACACCACCGGGGAGTCTGTTGGTACAGGCGACAAAGGTGGTGGACGCGTGGTGTACGTGTCAATAGATGAATCAGACCTCAAACAACTTAATATATAACAAATTAAAAATACATGAAACACCATTTCTTTCTCGCTCTGTTATCATCTGCCTTGCTTGTTGTTAGCGCAGAAGCCCAAACTTTCAAAAAATCATACGTCAGTCCTGGCAATGATGAAACCTTGTGGTTAGACGTAGGTTCTGATGGCTCTTTTCTGGTAGCGGGCCGTACCACGGGCGGTACTGGAGGTGGATTAGATGCCCTGCTTGCTAAGTTTGACGCAAGCGGGGAGGTATTGTGGAGCAAGTCATTCGGTGGCAGCAATCCTGATTATTTCTGGGCTGCGCGATACACTTCGGACGGTGGTTGCCTAGCCGCAGGCCGACTGAACAATGATTTATATGCACTGAAATTAGATGGAGGCGGCAATGTGCAGTGGAAATACGCCTTCGGGCAGGGCGGTGTGGATGAGGCATTCAACTGTCTTGAGGTCGCTGACGGATATTTGGTGAGTGGTTTGGCAGAACAGTACGGCAGCAACAGCCGTGATGGATGTATCGTAAAGTTAGATTTAAATGGAAATATGGTATGGGTCAAGGTGTACAACTCGTCTGATGGTAGCATTTTTGGAGAAATGCGGCCCGGCTCCAACGGCGAATTTTACGTATCAAACGGTGTGTCTGGTGGTGGTAGCATGATTCGGCTAGACGCAACGGGCAATATCTTGTCAAACACTTTTCTGAACGCCAGTTTCAACGAATCGCTCTACTACCTGCAGTCGGGCGGCAGCGGGTTTCTTGCCTCCGACGCGTCTTGGTCTTTTTCAGGCAACTCGATCTTGCACCCTTGGCTTGTTCAACTCAATGCACAAGGCGGTTTGATGTGGTCGAAATACTACCCTTTCCCACAAGGCAACAGCCGTGCGAACGCCGAAGTGTGTTCCGACGGAGGCATGGTATTCGCACCATATTTTCCAAACAATGACCTGAATACCGCCTATTTGACAAAAACGGATGCCAATGGCAATGTAACCTGGTGTAAATCTTACACTTACGACGGAAACGGCAAAGTGCGCCAAGCACGTCAACTGCCCGACGGGGGCTTCATCGTGGCGGGTCAGCGAAGCGGAAGCGGGAGTAATGGAACCGACCTTTTTCTGTTGCGAACAGATGCCGCTGGCAACATAGCAGGTTGTCCTCTGGGTAATTATTCCATCGCGGCACAAATCGGTACGGTCTCGTCCGCCTCCCTCACCTATCCCCTCATCACCCCCGCTCAGACAGGCACTTTAGGCTTCTCCGTCACGGTCATGGAGCCTACCTCCTCCACTTTATGCGGCTGCGCTACCTACGCTGGCACCGTCACCAGCAGCACTGTTAGCATTTGCCAGTCTAACCTAGCCACTGTGCCGCACAACGCCAACCAAGTGCTGGAGGCCAACGACTTATTACGCTACATCCTTTTTTCCAACCCCAATGATACCCTCGGCAGCATTATTGCCACGAGTGCCACGCCTTTGTTTGCCTTCAATTCCGCCACGATGCAGACCGACGTAATTTACTACGCCGCCGCCATCGCAGGCAACAATCTCAACGGCAATGTGGATTTGAACGACCCGTGCTTCGATATTTCCAATGCCATGCAAGTGGTGTGGCGCGCCCTACCAACCGTGGTGTTTTCCGTTGCTAATCCTAATGTTTGTGTAGGCAAATGCACGACGATAACGGCTACGTTTACGGGTACAGCACCTTTTACCCTCACTTATACTACGCCCGCCACTGGTACAGTGACGCAGGTTTTTCCAGGAAACACAGGCACTTTTCAGGTGTGTACACCTACTGGGGCACCACTGGGGAGTATGGTATTACAGGCGACAAAGGTGGTGGACGCACGGTGTACGTGCAAATAGATTGTTGGGTTCGGTGACTACAGCGGCCAATTATTTTTCCTTATGATGATTTTCATCTAAAACAATAATTGGTCAGTTTATACGGTTTAAACCCAAATGCTAAATTGAAAGCCCAAATGATTGATATTTCTAATGATTGGGGCCAGCAAAAATCTTTGGCTGTTTTGTATTTATTGGCTTGGAAACAATATAAAAAAGATGTATAAACATATATGCTCTATTCAAAAAACGTAAGGCAACGCTCCAAGAATTGACACCTGTTGAAATACAGCCCCCTACCCCACAAAAAAAACCACCCTGAATACTCAGAGTGGTTTTTTGTATAATAAACCCGCACAAAAGCCAGTGCTACATTTCCTTCAGCATTCGTACCGCTTCCACATTACCCAATGCTGCGGCGGCTTCAAAATCGTTTTGAAAGCCCTTCGCTCCTGATTGCTTGAGTACAATACCGCGTTGGAGCAATGCCTCCGACTCAGGTAGCAACTCTACCCCTTCACGGATAGCAATGGATTGATTGATCGCGTTGAGTGCTTCCTTTACCTTACCGATACCCAAAAGTGCTTTGCCCAATAAGTACCAAGCACGGCGACGGCGGCGGAAATTAGGGTTTTCCTTATCAAAATCGCGTTTGAGGTATTGCTCGAGTTCAGGGATGGCCTCGTTGAATTTTTTACAATGTACCAAGCATTCACCTTTTTTCAAACGTGCCAACCAAAAAAGCGGTTGAAGCGCGATAGACCGTTTGAGGGTATGCTCAAAATCTTGAGCAGCCGCTTCCCACTCATTCTTGAGCATCCGTACTTTGCCACGACCATAGTGTGGCTCGGGATTGCCAGGATAAATGTCGATGCTTTTTGAAAAATCGTATAATGCGTCCTTAAAATTGCCCAATTTGTAATTCACATAGCCACGGCGTTCGTAAGCCAGTGCATGACGTTGGTATTTATCAATGGCACGGCTCAGCGCAGCAGACGCTTCTTCCATACCGCCATCTTTTTGTACCAGTTCGCAACCCAACCAATATTCGAGTATAGCGCCCTTATCGGTTTTAGGCTCTAAAATAATTTCGGTAACGACACCATTATATATACACCAGCATTGCAATTTACCAACTATGGCAAATTGAACGATCTCGCGCAACATATCCGTAGTGCCACGCCAAGCCTTTTCGGTACCATACAGTACAGAGTGCGGCTGTGGCAAAGTGAGTGCATATTCTTCATCCAAAAAAATATCTTCGCCTTTGAACAAGATATCCGACTTGAAATATGTCTCCAACCGCGTATTCCACTGTTTGGTCACCATTTCATAGGTACGCGTATTGCCAAACTCCAGACGACCTTTAAAAATCATCTTAAGTGGTGGAGTGGTATTTATCATATTCGGTACTTGTGCCATAAAAACCTGCTGTTTATTTATATGCTGAATGCGAATTTTTTAATTGCTATTACAAAACCTTAAACGTCCTAACGAACAATTAGGACACAAAAGCCTCGTCACCATAGTGTCATCTCTCCTAAAAGGTTAGAATTAAGCGCAAAAAAGCCCAATGCGCTACATTCACCTTCAAAAAAGGACTAATGTGCGATACGTTACTGGTTGCTTAAAATGAATTAAGCAACGGATTAAAAACTAACAAAATTTAATAATAATTAGTGCCTCGAATGGAAAGAAACATCCAATACCTAACGAAAAATCCGAGTACACTCTTCCTTCACCTTTGCCGACTACAAAGATAGCGCAATTCTCCAAAGTTAACCAAATAAAAAGTTCACTATTTTTTATATTTTTTATTATCCAGATTATTTAAAACAAATGCTGTTACAATGATACTCAAAAAAGACCAATAAACCAAATATTGTTTTAAAATAACGACTACCCCTTATCCCCTACCCCTACCATAAAAGTTTTCAAAAGCGGAGGGCATCGTTTTCGGCACAAGATTTGCCTAAAGAAATCCGCGCCCCTCCCCCTTGAAAATTTTAAGCGGTTTAATCGTACACGGGCAACCCAATAGAATAAAACCACGTCATTAACCCGCCAACTATTTTAATTGATTTTTTCAACTCCTTCTATTTATTGAACCGCTAGGCTGTTTAGGCAGCAATTGGTGTGTTTGATACCTTAGAATTTATCGAAAAAATCATGTTCACTTTTATTTGGATCACCTGCTTTTGATGATGACTAAGAAGCGTTCTTTGCTTTTGCTTGTTACCTCCTCTGCGCTGGCTGCGCTTTTTGCTTTTACTTTCCCTAATCCGGTAAGTAAACAGGTAATGACTATTTTTTTCCCGGAAGAATCGCCTGCGATTGCTCCTAATCTGCTCGATGATGAGCCCGCCGAACCCGTTGTACCTGTCAACTGGGGCAAAACTTTTGTTGCTGCTCCTACAGATACACTCGATCCATTAGAAGATCGATTCGACGATTTCCTCAATTCGCCCAACAACAATATGATCGACCTGAAAGATCCTTCTATTGTGATCGAAACCGTTGAGTATGACCCAGTTACAGGTATGTATATCATTACCGAAAAAATTGGGGACGACTATTTCCGGCCTTCCAACTATATGACTTTTGACGAGTACCAGAAGTACCGCGACCGCAAACAGCAACGCGAATATTTCGACCGCTTGCAGGGCGTTTCGGATGGCTCCAAAAAAAGAAAAGGATTGGTGGATCCTATTGCTAAATTCAATATTCGCACTTCGCTGATCGAACGCCTTTTTGGTGGCACCGAAGTGGATATCAAACCACAAGGTAATATCAACCTTACTTTTGGTGTTAAACACGAACGCCGCGAAAACCCAATCCTGCCTATTCGCTTGCAAAGGGTCACTAATTTTGACTTCGACATGGATATTAACATGAGCGCGCAGGGCAAAATTGGTGAAAAACTAAACCTTAATTTTAACTATAATACGCAGGCCACTTTTGATTTTGATAATCAAATGAAACTGCACTACGACCCAAAAAATTTCTCCGAAGACGAAATTCTGCAAAATATCGAAGCCGGTAATGTATCCTTTCCTTTGCGTTCTACCCTTATTAAAGGTGCCGCCAATTTGTTTGGTGTAAAAACAGAACTCAAGTTTGGACACTTAAAAACGACATTGCTTGCCAGCCAACAACGCTCCCGCCAACAAGGTATTACGCTCCAGGGCGGTGCGCAAGTTCAACAATATGCAGTTCCGATCGACGATTATGACGAAAATCGCCACTTTTTTGTGAGCCAATGGAACCGCAACAATTTTGAACCAGCCATGAAATGCTTGCCAGTGCCGCTATCCTTGTTTAATATTACACGGATGGAAGTTTGGGTTACTTCGCAGCAGAACTTTACGCCGGGACAAAATACACCTGCTACACGTCAGATTGTTTGTATCACCGATTTGGCCGAACCACGCCCGTTTTTGGATGGTACCAATGAGGTTGATCCTAATGTCCCTATTCCCAAATTTTCGATCGATAACCCTCCCAAACAAGATATCAAAGGTATTCCTTTACCCACCAATGAAAACAACCAAATTTACAGGGAAATATTAGATAATAACGACCTGCTGCGCCGAGATGCAAATGTTATCAACGGACTTCGTAGCCTAGGTATGGTGCAAATACGCGACTTTGAAAAAGCGAGGGCGACACAATTGATTTCAGGTTCAGAATATACTTTCAACGAGCAACTTGGCTTTCTAAGTATCAACCGAAATGTACAACCCGATGACATTGTGGGTGTTGCTTTGGAATATACTTATAACGGTATTGCCTATAAAATAGGTGAATTTGGTGGCGATATACCTCCTGGTGACTCCTTGAACCAAGACGTTATCTTTTTGAAAATGCTCAAAAGTACTTCTCCTAACGTGAGGTATCCGATTTGGGATTTGATGATGAAAAACGTGTATGCTGTGGGTGCTGTAAACGTAGATCCACAGGAGTTCTTGTTCGATATTTTTTACGAAGATCCAGGTAAAGGACAAAAACGCTTTTTGGACAACCCTGCCTTTATGCCCGTTGGCCTCCGCAATAAGCCTTTGATCCAAATTTTCGACCTTGACAACCTCAACCGCCAAGGTGACCCCGGTGCCGATGGTATCTTCGATTTTGTACCTGGTCTTACCGTGAACGCCCGTTCAGGACGGATCATGTTCCCTGTTTTGGAGCCTTTTGGCGATAATTTATACCAAAAAATAAAAGCCGCTGACCCCGATTTTAACGCTGTAAAAGATTCTTTACTGCGCAAGCAGTTGCTATATTACCAATTGTACGACTCTACCTTGTTCCGCGCTCGTGAGTTCCAACAACTCAACCGCTTTACGCTACGTGGTTCGTATAAATCCAGTACCAATTCTGAGATTTCGTTGGGGACGTTTAACCTACCTCCCGGTTCGGTGCGCGTAAGTGGTGGAGGCCGTCAATTGATAGAAGGACAAGATTATACCATTGATTATAATATCGGTAAAGTGCGTATCCTCAATGAGTCCATCTTGCAATCGGGGCAAAATATCAATGTCTCGTTTGAGGACAATACGCTATTTGGTTTTAACGCCCGTACCATGTTGGCCGCTCGTTTTGACTATGAATTTAGCAAACACATGACGGTAGGGGGTACATTTATGAACCTTTTTGAACGGCCATTGACCCAAAAAGTAAATTTTGGCGACGACCCGATCAATAATAAGGTGTATGGCTTAGATTTTAACTATACCAAAGAAGCACCTTGGGTGACACGATTGGTGGATAAGCTGCCTTTCTATAGCACCAAAGCGGAATCTAGCATCACTGCTGCTGCGGAATTGGCAGCCCTAAAACCGGGCTACAACCGCGCCATTAACCAAGGTAATGAAAAAGGTGGTATCGTATATATCGACGATTTTGAGGGCAGTACCTCTAATATTCCTTTATCATTCCCCGCCAATAGTTGGATGATTGCCTCAGTACCACAGGGCGATCCTAACAGTGGTAACGATAACTTATTCCCGGAAAATAACTCTGCGTTGTCTTCCGGGTTCGATTCCTTGGCGTTAGGAGCCAACCGAGCGCGGTTGTCTTGGTATATTGCCGATCCGAGTGCTTTGGATAATGGTGGTACGGTGAAGGACAATGAGAATCCTTATACCCGACTATTCCGTTTTCAGGATATATTCCCCAATCGCCAATTGTCGCCATTGGAACAATCTACATTAAGGCCATTGGATATTACCTTATACCCGACCGAGCGTGGTCCGTATAACTACGATATTCCTGAAGGGTATCCAGGTGTGACGAGTGGTCTTACAACAGAAGGATTATTGAACAAGCCGGAAACCCGCTGGGGAGGATTTATGCGCGGGATCAACAATAGTAGCAACGATTTTGAGGCTCAAAACGTCGAATTTATTGAGTTTTGGATGCTCAACCCTTATATGGCAACGGAACAAAACCAAGGCGTAGTATCGCAAGAAGGTGAAATGATTATCGACTTAGGTACTATTTCGGAAGATGTGTTGCGGGATTCGCGCCAGTTTTTTGAGAGCGGATTGCCTACTCCTGACATTGCATCGGTAACAGTGCCTACCCGTTGGGGGCGTGTTCCTGCATTGCAACCCATTGTTTCGGCGTTCGATAATAGCCCCGCCAACCGTACTGGTCAGGACGTGGGTTTGGATGGCTTTGATGATGCAGGCGAACGCGAGCATTTCAAGAGTTGGCTTGATGTTATAGAAGGCTCTTCACTCAGCAGCGATGCCAAAGCAAAGATGCGCCTTGATCCATCCGGTGATGATTTTGTACACTATCGCGATGGCCGCTTTAATCCATCAGGTGGCACAGCACCCAACCCAGGTGTGCAGGAGCGTTACCGCCTGTTCAATGGGCCACAAGGCAATACACCTACCGCCACTGGTGGTGGTTTCAATAATGATTTTGTAACGTCAGCCACCAATTTGCCCGATGCAGAAGATTTGAACCGCGACAATACCTTAAATGAAAATGAGTCTTATTTCAGGTACCGCATTCCGCTGGATAAAGAAGATTCAGGTAATCAACCCAGTAAAATAAATACTGGCCCCACCTCTTCTATCGCAGATTTGATCACAGATACCATAGATGTGGATGGAAATATATGGTACCGCTTTAAAGTGCCACTAGATTGGGCCAAACGCCAATCGGTCAATGGCATTCAAGATTTCCGCTCTATCCGTTTTATTCGGATGATTTGGAGGGGTTTTGACCAACAAACAACCTTCCGTTATGCGACACTCGAAATGGGTCGTAACCAATGGAGGAGATATACACAGGTCGTAAATGGTAATGGTTGTACAGATAGAACAAAGCCTAGCCCTATTATTAATTTTGATGTCAACAATGTAAATATTGAGGAAAATGCGGTACGCACACCCTTCAATTATACCATCCCGAATGGCATACAACGAGAAAACTCGGTAGGTGCATTCCCCGATATCCTCCAAAATGAGCAGTCCTTGTCGATGAGTGTTTGTGAATTGCCTTATTGCGAAGGTAAATCTATCTTCAAAACACTCAATATGGATTTGCGCCAGTTCGAGCGGGTAAAAATGTTTGCACACGCAGAACAGTTATCTGATATTAAATTTGATAGCACGCAACTAAAAATATTTATCCGTTTAGGCTCTGACTTTATTAATAATTACTATGAGTATGAAATTCCTTTAGTGAACTCTGATCGTGGAATTACGGACGGATTATTATCAAGTGATGACGAATATAAGGATGAAGTTTGGAAAAATGTATTTGATTTCAAACTCCAAGATCTAATCGACTTAAAAAGGGTACGTAATTCAGTTGGATTCCCCGTTGGAGCGTTATACTCAGTAAATGATACGGAAAAGGGCAAAGAAAAAAATGTATTAAAGGTCATTGGTAACCCCAATATAGGCTATGTAAAAGGTGTCATGATTGGTGTAATGAACCTAGATAGTATTGGTGCCAAATCAGGAATTAGACATTGTTTCGAGACGTGGGTCAACGAATTGCGCCTAACGGGCCTCAACAACCGAGGTGGCTACGCAGGCACCGCCCGCGTGGATGTTAAACTGGCCGATTTAGGTAATATTTCGGCAGCAGGTACCTTCACCACTAAAGGTTGGGGCGGTATTGACCAAAAAGTACTGGCGCGTCAATTGGAAGATGTCACTCAATTTGATGTTTCTACCAGTTTGGCATTGGATCGGTTCTTCCCCGAAAAATGGGGATTGCGCCTGCCTTTTTATGCGCAATATTCCAACTTGACCCGTCGCCCAGAATTTGATCCCTACGATTTGGACGTAAAACTTTCGGATAAATTGAGGGATGCTCCACAAGAAAACAGGGATAGTATTCGCGCCAACGCCTTGGATATCACCACCACCAAAGGTTTCAACTTTACCAATGTGCGCAAAGAGCGCAAAGGCAAACCCCGCAAGGTGCCACTGCCTTGGAATATTGAAAACTTCAGTTTGACTTATGCCTATAATGAGCAAGAACGACGCACACCTTATATTAAGAGCGATAAACTCAAAAACTATAAAGGTGGATTGGATTGGCAATACTCCACTGGTTTGAAACCACTTCAACCCTTTAAAAAGTCAAAAATTAAATTCATCAAGGATTTTAATTTTAATCCATTGCCCGAAACATATGGTTTTAATACCAATCTGCAACGGATAGAAGGGATTACCGAATGGCGTTCGTTTGGTTCTACCACGACCACACCAGAGCAAAACACCTACTACAATCGCCGCTTTACTTGGGACCGCAACTACGACCTCAGTTGGACGATCGCTAAATCATTGCGCTTCAATTTTGATGCCGATGCACGTAGTATTATCGACGAATTACAGCAATATGATGATAATGGTGTGGCATACGAGAAAAAGGAACGTCGTGATGAAGTACTGAAAAACTTGCGCAAACTAGGTCGCCCCAAAAATTACGCTCAAAATGCAGGCCTCAATTACACGCTGCCGTTCAAGAGTTTCCCTATGTTCGACTGGATCAGCGCAAAGGCTTCTTATACAGTAGGTTATACATGGACAGCGCAATCTTTGAAACTACAGTACTTAGATGTAGATCCATTGCCCGCACCCAAAGTGGAATCCTACACACGTAGTCTAGGTAACGTAATCCAAAACAATGTGGTGCGCCAAATCAATGGCGACATCAATTTTGAAGGGCTATACAACAAGAGCAAATACTTGTCCAAAATCAATAAGCCATCAAAAGCAGGTAAAGGCAAGAAAAATAATGGTATTCCTGGCGCGCCGGGTAGTGGCGATGGTGGCCCAGGCGACAAAGGATCTGGTGGTCGAGGTTCCGATCTAGGCCCAGGCGGTCGCGACAAAGGCGGACTGCCAGGAGACCTGTCTGGAGCACCAAGCAAAGGTGATAAGAATGATGCTGCTCCACCCGATCGTAAAGTGCCCCCCATCCCTGTACCGCCTATACCTGGTGCTCCAGGTGCTGATGGAGCCATCAGTAAAGCCGGTGGAAAAGTAGGCCGCGACGGTCAACCTTTACCCGATCTAGGCAGCAAAGACGACAAAGGTAAAGACGACAAAGGTGCCAAAGGCAAAGACGACAAAGGCGGAAAAGACGATAAAAAGAAGAAGAAAAAAGACCGCCAGCCTAGTATGGCCGAGCGTATTGCGCTACGCCCACTCATGTTGGTGCGCAAAGGCCGCTTCACGTATAGCGAAAACCTATCGAGTGTAGTACCCGGTTTTGTACCCGATACCAAACTTATGGGCTTGAGCGAAGGCTTCTCTGCTCCAGGTTGGTCATTTATAGCAGGCGCACAACCCGATGCTAAATGGCTGGACGAAGCCGGCAAGAAAGGCTGGATCACACACCGCCCAGAATTGAACCAACAGGTCACACGCAACTATACCCAAAATATGGATGCAGGTCTTACGGTAGAACCATTTCAGGATTTCCGTGTAGAAATCACGGCATCTAGGCAATATACACGTAATTCTACGGAGTTGTATAAAGACCAAAATTTCAATATCACACCAGACTCGGTGTTCTTTGAGGGGCGTGCACAACGCGATTTGGGTAGTTTTACGACATCGTTCTTTTCGGCTAAAACCTTGTTTAGTAACGATATTGACGGATTATTCAAGCGTTTCCAAGCCAATGGATCTATCATTTCAAATCGACTGAATCCGAACGGTAATGCACACGATGATCCTACTGACAACCCAGGGTACAAAGAGGGATACGGAAAAGTACACCAAGAAGTATTGATTCCAGCATTTTTGGCGGCATATACCAAAAAGGATGCTAATACAATCGGTTTGGATATCTTCAAAACGCGTCCGGCACTCAACTGGAAATTGAACTATAATGGCCTGTCTAAAGTAGGTAATTTGAATAAAATTTTCTCTAGTGTACAAATTTCGCACGGGTACAAAAATACCCTTACTGTGAGCCAGTACAATACAGACTTGTTCTTTGATCCCAAAGTGCAAGTAAAGGATGAAATTAACCAAAACTATATTGCACGTTTCGAAATTCCGCAAATTGTCATTAATGAATCGTTCCAGCCGTTACTTGGTTTGGACGTGAAATTCAAAAATGGTATGACCGCAAAAGCCGATTTCAAAAAATCGCGCACATTGGCCATGTCATTCGTGGATTACAATCTGAACGAAACACGCGCGACAGGTTATGCTGGCGGATTTGGACATCGAATCAAAAACGTGGATATTCCATTCCTGACAGGTAGCAAAAAAGGAAAAGGTAGCAGTAAAAGCAAATCGAAGAAAAGTAAAAAGAAAACACCTGATACACCCGCTGCACCTGGCGCAGGAAGTGGTGGCGGTACGCAGGCGCACGACTTGAATATCAAATTCGATTTTGAATACCGCGACGATATTACTTTGGTACACAGTATCCAACGCCCTCAGCCACAACCTTCAAGGGGTAGCACAACGTATAGTTTTAACCCATCGGTGGATTACCAATTGAACCGCCGATTGGCACTGCGCTTGTTTGTGGATTATCGCAAAACGATACCTAAAACATCGCAGTCGTTCCCGATTACTTCGGTTAGTTCGGGTATTACGGTGCAGTTTAAACTAAATTAATAGCATACATAGCGCATTAAATTGCGACGTTTTTTAGTGCTAAAATTGAATATTTTGGCGGAGCGACTTCGAGTTGCTCCGCCATTTTTTTATTCCTTACTTTAATTTAACATAAACCAATTGGAATTTTGTTTTTCATGCTAACTTTGTGCCCCAATCAATGTATCACCATTACGTACGGCATTGATAGTAGCATTTATGACCAGTACATTATACAAGCAGATTCAATTGGTAACGCCCGATAATGGCACCTCAAAACCGCTGGATTTATGGATCGAAGGGGGTATTATTAAAGCAATTGAACCAAATATTACCCCTACCCCTCACACGGTTATCGTAGCGCTTCCTAATACTTATATCTCCATCGGATGGATTGATGTGGGTGTATATGCCTGCGACCCCGGTTACGAACACCGCGAAGACCTGCATTCCATTGCTCTTGCCGCCCAAACTGGAGGATTTACGGGTATTGTTACTATGCCCAATACGCATCCCGCCATTCATTCTAAATCAGAAATAGCCTATATAAAAAGCAAGGCCGCCATGCACCATGTAGCCGTGTATCCATTGGGTGCTATTTCAAATGATTGCGCTGGAAAAGACATTGCCGAACTCTACGATATGCACCACGAAGGAGCCGTTGCATTTACCGATGGCGAAAAACCCATTCAGGATGCCGGACTTTTACTGCGTGCCATGCAGTATGCAACAGCATTTAATGGATTGATTATCAATAGGCCATACCATAAAAGCGTAGCCGCTGGTGGACAAATGCACGAAGGTATCGTGAGTACTTCCCTTGGCCTAAAAGGCATTCCATCCCTTTCGGAACACTTGATGATCCAACGCGATCTTAGCCTTTTGGAATACGCCGGAGCAAAAGCACGACTTCATATACACCTAGTATCCACGGCACTTGGTGTGGATATGATTCGTAGTGCAAAAGCCCGCGGACAACAGGTGACAGCCTCTGTGGCACTAGCCAATCTTTGTCTCACCGATGAAGCACTAGCGATGCAGGAAGGCAGTTCGCCATTCGATGCCAACCTCAAATTAATGCCTCCGCTCCGCGCTCAATCCGATATAGATGCCCTAATCGCCGGACTGCTCGATGGCACGATTGATTTTATATGCACCAACCATACGCCTTGGGATGTGGAATCCAAAAATCTGGAATTCCCTTATGCTGAATTTGGGATGACTGGCCTCGAAACGGCTTATCCGATGTACAATATGTACCTGTCCAATAAAATACCATTGGACAAATGGGTCGATCTGATCGCATTCAAACCACGCCAAGTACTCGGTATCCCAATACCCAAAATGGAAGTTGGACAAGCAGCCAATCTCACCGTTTTTTCCAGCGATGAAACCTGGACATTAACACCGTCCTTGGTAAAATCTAAGTCGCTGAATACACCATTTTTGGGCAAAGTATTAAAGGGCAAAGCGGCGGGGGTGATGTTCAAATAGTGGTTTGGGAGTGGGTAAAGCACAGCGCGACAAAATGTTTTTTCGTTTTTTAAGGCCTTAATAACCAATGATTTATAAACAAAAATTCATTATCTATCACCACCTATAATTATGATGCGTTACCTTCTTTTGCTCCTCTGCACCCTTGCATTCCAATGCGCTATTGCGCAAACCTCCGTCCAAACCAAACCCCAACAACTCACCGTAGCATCGCCCGAGTCGGTAGGTATGAGTACCGAACGATTTCAAAACATAGAGCGTTTCCTCCAAAATGAAGTAGCACAAAAACACCTGCCGGGCAGTATGATGATCGTAGCCCGCAAAGGCAAAATTGTCTATCACAACGCAGTAGGATACAATGACTTGGAAGCAAAAACGCTATTGGGGAAAGACCAAATTTTTCGTATCATGTCCATGTCAAAAGCACTGACAACTACGGCGGTGATGATCCTGTACGAAGAAGGTAAAATTCAATTGGACGATCCGGTGTCCAAGTACATCCCCGAATTTGCCAATACAAAAGTGTTGGTGTATTATAACGAAAAAGACAGCACCTATTCGGCTGTTCCTGCCAAAAAACAGGTCACTATCCGTCATTTATTGACCCATACTGCGGGTATTCCTTACTCCCATCCGCTGTATTATAAAGCCGGCATCCCCGATTTTTTTAGCACAAAACCGATCACCATTGGACAAACAATGCCTAAATTAGCAGCATTGCCACTACTGCACGAGCCTGGTGAAAAAGTCACTTATGGCCTCAATACAGATATGCTGGGTTATCTGATTGAACGGGTTTCGGGTATGCAATTTGGAACATTTTTGCAAAAACGGGTTTTTGAACCACTTGGCATGAATGACACAGGTTTTTACGTCAAAAAAGGCCAAGAATCGCGTTTAATGGTCCAATATACAGTGGATTCATTGGGTTTGCATCGTCATCCGATTAAAGATGAAGAAGTATATCCTGTTTCAGGTGCGCGTACGTACGAATCGGGTGGCGCAGGTTTAACCTCCACGGTATTGGATTATGCCAAATTCCTTCAAATGATGCTCAATGGCGGTTCATTTAATGATAAACAAATCCTTAGCCGCAAAACCGTCGAATTGATGTGCCGCAACCAAATTGGCGACTTACCATTTTGGGATAGTAAAAACAGGTTTGGTTTTGGTTTCGAAATTATGACCGAAGAAGGTGGCGCAAAAAAAGATGCAGGCACGCCCGGCGCACTCCGTTGGGGTGGTCGCAATGGCTCCGATTATATCTTTGATCCAAAGGAACAATTGCTCATTGTATGGACGATGCAAGTAGTACCTACGCCCTATTGGTACTTGAATGAGCAAGTGCGTCGTATGGTCTATCAGTGTATTGTCGATTAGTTTTCTAATCATTTGCGTATTTCTTCCGATGAAATTAGCATTTGGCCGAATAATTAAATGCATTGTTAGATCGTAGATACACCTTTGTACTCATAGAATTATAAATAACATTAATTTTCTTCAATGATACTTTCCATACAAAACGTCGTAAAGCGTTACGAAAAATATACTGCTGTTGATCATGTTAGTTTTGATGTGCCAAAAGGTACAGTATTTGGTCTTTTGGGGCCTAATGGTGCTGGTAAAACATCATTGATCCGAATGATTACCACCATCACGGCTCCCGACGAAGGTGTTATTTACCTCGATGGAGAGAAAATCAATAGCAATACGCCTGAAAAAATCGGTTATATGCCCGAAGAACGCGGCCTGTATAAGAAAATGAAGGTAGGCGAACAGTTGCTATACCTTGCGCAATTGAAAGGGCTAAGTGCGACACAAGCCCGACAAGAAATAGACCATTGGTTGACCAAGTTTGATATCCGCGATTGGTACCACAAGAAAGTAGAAGATCTTTCTAAAGGTATGCAACAAAAAATACAGTTTATTGCGACCGTTATCCACCGCCCACCATTGCTCATCCTCGATGAACCATTTTCTGGTCTCGATCCGATCAATACCAACCTGATAAAAGAAGAAATTCATCGCCTACACACCGAAGGCACAAGTATCATTTTTAGTACCCACCGCATGGAACAGGTGGAAGAAATGTGTCAACATATAGCCCTTATTAATAAAGGCAAAAATGTATTGTACGGTGAAGTGCAAACGATCAAGAACCGCTACAAGGAAAACCTCTTTAATATTCAAATCGACGGTGTATTCCCCGAGGATATGGGCGATCATTTTGAAATTGTAAAACAAAATGGACAGTTCCTTACAATAAAAGTCGATACCGACCAAAACAGCAATGCACCTTTACAATATCTTATAGGTAAAGGCTTGCATATCAAGGCATTCAATGAAATAATGCCTACTTTTGATGAAATTTTTATTCGGACTGTGGAAGGAGGGAATGAGTCTTAAATCAAATTACTTTTTTCACTCATCCACTGCGAAAAATGCTTCGCTGGTAAAAACGAAATCTTTGAACCAAAAACACCCGCGCCTTTCAAATGGAAACTAGCAATTCTGCGCCCTAAACGCTTGCTTTCCGTCTTTTTTTCTACCTCCGACCAAGGATAACGCGCTGTTCTCCAATAATCGGTCACGTATAAATGCGTGTCATCTGCATCTACACGACGTAGCTGCATCACGGTTCGGTACATAAAATATACCCAACCCAACCACAAGGCACTTATGCCCAAACGCGCCCACAAAGCCGGGTACGACAAATAAAGATCCTCCTCCGGGGTCAACCAAAAGACCAAGGCCGCAACGGTTAAAAGAACAGTGCTAAAAACAGGTACAAATAGCCGCCAAAAAAGAGTGGCGGTAGAAGACAACGGTGTCGTTCTTCCTATCGTAGATTGCACTATGGTATTATTATTTTCCTGCTCTGACATGTTGTATATGTTTAAATAACCGATGATCGGTTTGTTCTTTATGGTTTTTTACTGAACGATGTTCAAACGCTCTAAAGCCTCTTTTGGTTCTGGTAAATTGGGCGACATTTTATTCGCTTGCTGATAATCTTTTATCGCCGCCTGTTTGTCGCCTTTTGATTCGGAGCAAACACCACGATAATAATACGCAATGACAAACAACGGATCCGTTTTAATCGCTTGGTCAAAATCGTTATACGCCTTATCTAACGAATCCAATTCCAAATGAATTAAACCCACATCAAAATACGCATTGGAATAGTCAGGGTGCTCGGTAATGATTTTACCGTATAAAGCAAACGCCTTCTTAAAATCGCCTTTCCGCTTATAATGCGCCGCCTTAAACTCTTGCACCTCCACATCGCTCGAATCGAGCCGCAGGGCATTATCAAAAAACTGAATGGCCAAATCATTGCGTTGTTTGCTATAAATACGCCCCAAAAACACCCAAGCGTCCTTGTTATCGGCATTTAATTGAACCGATTTTTTCAACGCCTGAATCGTTCTGATCGTATCGCCCATATCCAGCGTAACACGCCCTGTCATATAATAGGCTTCGGCACTCAGCGGATCGCGGGTAATGATATGCTCCAGTTTTTTCAATGCTGCGCCATGTTGGCGTACAATGAGATAAAACTCGCTTGCTTTTAAATACGTGTGTTGATCTTCTGGAAAAAGTACGCAGGCTTTTTCTAAAATACTCAATGCCCTTTTAGAATCGTTGGGGCGTGCATAGTCCAAGTGTGCATCTGCGAGCAGGTGGTAATACGCTGGTTTCATCGAATCTAGGCTAATGGCCTTAGTCGCATCAGCAATCGCCTCATCGTAGGCATCCAATTCCCAGTAATTGTACCCGCGCAGGTAGTACAACGAGTCGTTTTTGGGGCTGTCGGCCAATAATTTGGAGAGCCGATCAATTTCAGGACTGCCACTAGTCGCGTTGGCAGGTGTTGTGGGCGTATCTTTACAGGCAGCGACCAACCATGCAGAAATGCAAAGCAAAGCCAATACTTTGGAGATCAATATTCTATTCATGCGCACAAAGGTACTTTGTTTGTACAGTTTTTCTGCTGCTAATTCGTCAATACGACATAATTGGCTTTAAATACTATGTTTTTACGTTTGAATGCGTACTTTTGCCGTTCAAATCAAACATAATTTTTTTAATGAAAAATCTCTCATTGGTACTGAATGCAGTATTGTTGGCCTTGGTAGGATACCTTTATTATGTACATTTTTCGGGCAAAAAAGCCGATCCAGCCGCGAGTGCCGTCATAGCACCACCGTCTATAGATCATGGTGTAAAAATTGCTTATGTAAATATTGATACACTCAATGCTAAATACGAATGGCTCAATGCGCAGCGCAAGGCATTGGAACAAAAATTAAAAGAAATCCAAGGTTCTTTAACCGCAGAAGGCGAAGCATTAGCCAAAGAAGAACAACGATTAAACCAAAAGGCAGAAACAACACCTCCCGCCCAATTGCAAATAGAAGGCCAAGCATTTATGAAAAAGGTGGAGGCTTATAAGCAAAAGCAAGAGCGAATGAGCCAAAAACTCTCCGATGAAGAAACCAAAACAAGCGGAGAAATGATGGCCAATTTGGAAGCACAACTCAAAAGCCTCCAAAGCCAAATTGGTTACGACTATATCCTCTCTTATTCCAAAGGCGGCGGTCAAGTATTATTGGCCAATGACAGCCTCGAAATCACAAAGCAGGTATTGGACTTGTTAAATGCAAAAAAACAATAAAATTGAAGCAAAATACTGCTCTTTTTCTATTTGTTTAGCATAAATCAGCCTATATTTGCCCCGCAAATCAAAAAACACCTTCTGCTCATTAAAAACTTACACATACTCTACAATGATTTTTGACTTGAAGATGATCAAGGAATTTTATGATAAATTCCCTGAACGCGTTGATGCAGCCAAAGCCAAGATGAATAGGCCGCTCACGCTTACTGAAAAAATATTATTCGCACACCTCCACTCTGATAATCCACTTGCCGATTATAAACGCGGTTCTGATTATGTGTTCTTCCAAGTGGATCGCGTAGCCATGCAGGATGCCACAGCACAAATGGCACTCCTCCAGTTTATGACCTGCGGACGTAAAAAAGTAGCCGTTCCTAGCACTGTTCACTGCGATCACCTCATACAAGCACAAGATGGTGCGGTAAAAGATATGGCCGTGGCATTGGATAAAAACAAAGAGGTATTCGATTTTTTATCTTCTGTCTCTCAAAAATACGGTATCGGATTCTGGAAACCAGGCGCAGGTATCATTCACCAAATCGTACTTGAAAACTACGCATTCCCAGGTGCAATGATGATCGGTACCGATTCTCACACCGTAAATGCGGGTGGTTTAGGTATGGTTGCCATCGGAGTAGGTGGTGCCGATGCCGTAGATGCCATGTCGGGTATGGCTTGGGAGCTCCAAATGCCAAAACTGATCGGTGTAAAACTCACTGGTAAATTGCGCGGTTGGACTTCACCAAAAGACGTTATCTTAAAAGTGGCTGGTATCCTTACTGTTAAAGGTGGTACAGGTGCTATTTTGGAATATTTTGGCCCCGGTGCTCAGAGCATGAGTGCTACCGGAAAAGGTACAATTTGTAATATGGGTGCCGAAATTGGCGCAACTACCTCCACTTTTGGTTACGATAAGAGCATGGCGCGCTACTTGAAAGCAACTGGCCGCGCCAAAGTAGCCAATATGTGTAATAAAGTAGCTCCTTACCTCAATGGCGACCAAGAATGCTACGATAATCCAGAAAAATATTTCGACCAAGTGATCGAAATTGATTTGAGTAAATTGGAGCCGCATATCAATGGGCCATTTACACCAGATTTGGCTTGGCCTTTAAGCAAATTTGCCGCTGCGGTAAAGAAAAATAATTACCCTGTCAAACTCGAAGTGGGTTTGATCGGTTCTTGTACCAACTCTTCTTACGAAGATTTGACCCGCGCCGCTTCTATTGCGCGCCAAGCAAAAGAAAAACATTTGGTGGCCAATTCAGAATTTACGATTACACCAGGTTCTGAGTTGATCCGCTTTACAGCACAACGCGATGGTTTACTTTCTGATTTTTCTGAAATTGGAGGTGTCGTTTTGGCCAATGCTTGCGGTCCGTGTATCGGCCAATGGGCGCGCCACACGGATGATGCCAAACGCGTGAACTCCATCATGACTTCCTTTAATCGCAACTTTACAGGACGTAATGATGGTAATCCAAATACACACGCTTTTGTGGCTAGCCCTGAAATCGTGACCGCATTTGCGATTGCTGGTGACCTTACTTTTAACCCAAAAACAAGTACATTAATCAACAGTAAGGGCGAAAAAGTAAAACTTGACCCGCCAAAAGGTATCGAATTGCCAAAGGCTGGTTTTGCGGTAGAAGATGCTGGATTTATTCCGCCAGCAAAAAAATCGGGTGCTATAAAAATTGCAGTAGATAAAAAATCTGATCGTTTGCAATTGCTCAAACCGTTTACCCCAATTAGCAATGATGAATTGAACGGTATGCGTGTTTTGATTAAAGCAAAAGGTAAATGTACCACCGACCATATCTCTATGGCTGGCCCTTGGCTCAAATACCGTGGTCACTTGGAAAACATTTCCAATAACTGTTATATCGGTGCTGAAAACGCATTCAATGGCGAGCGCAATAAGGTGTTCAATATTTCAGCCAACCAATTTATGGAAGTACCAGCCTCGGCCCGCTCTTACCAGAAAAAAGGTATTAGCACGATCATTTTTGGTGAGGAAAACCTTGGTGAAGGTAGTAGCCGCGAACACGCTGCTATGGAGCCTCGTTACTTGGGCGTAAGGGCTGTAGTGGTGAAATCATTTGCACGTATCCACCAAACGAACTTGAAAAAGCAAGGTATGTTGGCACTCACATTTGCAAATCCTGCCGATTACGATAAAGTACGCCAAGACGATACGGTAAGCATTCAAGGTTTTGAGTCATTCGCTCCAGGTAAGCAGTTGACCATTGTACTTGATCACGCTGATGGCACTCAGGACAAATTTGCAGTGAACCATACCTATAATGACCAACAGATTGAGTGGGTACATTCAGGATCGGCATTGAACAAAATTCGCCGTGATTTTGGAATGAAATAATAGGTACGATAAGGTATAAATTATACGCGCCACGATGTCACAACAATTTGATTATCAATTAGATGATTTGTTGTGGTTTCGTGGCGTTTCTGTGCGTTTATTTAAAAGAGTACACTTTTTCTCTATAAAGAGTATCGCCCCTTTACAAATCTCGAAAATCTAAAATTTAGTGCGATAATGCTTACTTCCTACTTTTTTTCGCCAAAAAAAGTAGGCAAAAAAGGCTTCGGCTAACGAAAAATGCGGTGCTTTTGCTTCCTCGCTCCGGCGGCGCCAAAAAAACTCGCCGCGCTATGGAGCGGAGGCTGCGCCTCATCAAATTCGTTTGGCTCAAACAGTTTTTGGCTTCATCCGCCTCCACTCAAGCAAAACCTGCATTTTTCTAAGGCCGGTCTTGCCACACTTG
>JAYUKX010000155.1:0-101840 GCA_043764095.1 Chitinophagales bacterium | reverse complement strand
GCCTCAATCATTGCTAAAAGAAACTAATATACCCTCACTTTTTGACCGCATACAAAAAAAGTAGGCAAAAAAGGCTTCGGCTGACGAAAAATGCGGTGCTTTTGCTTCCTCGCTCCGGCGGCGCCAAAAAAAACTCGCCGCACTATCGAGCGGAGGCTGTGCCTCACTGATTCCGTTTGGCTCAAACAGTTTTTGGCTTCATCCGCCTCCACTTTCATGCTGAGCATAGTCGAAGCACAAGCAAAACCTGCATTTTTCTAAGGCCGGTCTTGCCACACTTAGGGCACTCTATCTCAGTCCAAATTTCAAAATATCTCACCCAAAATAAAAGTGTACTCTTTGTAAATTCAATTATGAAAATTACCGCACCAACGTAACATCTCCTTGCAGCACCTCCGTGCGTCCATCGGTATAAACCACTTCTGCTACCCAAAAATATACGCCAATTGGGGCTTGTTTCCCCATTGCGGTACCATCCCAGCCATTACTTGGGTCATCTGTGGCAATATGTTGCGCGCTGTACCATAAGCGGCCTGTTTGATCACCAATGCGTAGCCATTTTATTTCTTTTATTCCGCCACCTGAAAACAACGAAAACAACTGGTTTTCAGGCGTACCAGATGTTGGGGTGAAAACATTGGGTGCGTAAATAGATCTTTTCCGATGTACAATAATTTCCCAATTATCTTCTGATTTGCACCCGTTTGTATCGGTTACAACGATATTAATATCCGTATCTTTTTTGGGAAAAATTTGGTAGGATCCATTTACTTGAAATTGACAACAATTATAAGGGGTCCAAGAAATATCCTGTAAAACACGTCCGGTTACAAAAGTGCCTGAAATCGTATCGCCCGAAAAAAGGTGCAAAGAATCGCCCATTTCAAAATCAAATTCCAAGCCAGATGGCAGCACAACCGCTTCCTTGACCAAACAACCTGCGGCATCCTCAATTTCTACAAAATAGGATCCATAATGTAGGTTTTCCCACCTGTTGTTGGGCGCAGTTTGATCGCCGACCAGCACACTATAAGGCGGAACACCACCCATAAAATCGGATAACTCAATCCAGCCGGATGATTTTCCGTAGCATTTTTCCCCTTCAAAGTTCAGTTTGTAGATAATTTGGGGCGGCGCAGTAAGCACAACGTTTATACTTGTATCTGCCCCAAATCCGTTGGCAAGATAAATTTTATAATTGCCCGGGCGGAGTGCATTAAGATGAAATATGCCCCCCGATCCATCAATAATTTCGGCACCAGAGATAGCCAAATTCGTATTTTGCCATTGCAAAACAGCAGGGGTTACGCCTTCTAAAATAACAATAGAAATAGCAGCATCGTCCGAATTAAAACAGGTGGCATTGACACCAGTAATCGCCACTTTTAATACCGTGCTATCCGGTTTTTGGGCTTGTAAGTGAAGAGTAAAATAGCAAAAGGCTAGCAATAATAATAGATAACGTAACATCGCGAGAGTGTTCAGATATTTCAATATAATTGGTGTATTATTCTTGAAATAGCAGTTATTAAAGTAAAAAATGGGATAAAATACTACTCGGCTGGTAAAGTGTTACACATCTGAAAGTTAAAAACCGCCACAAAAGTACAACAAAAAGCAATATTTTTGGGAAAATTATATTTTATGAGTCAGTGCAACCTTTTTGTTAGATATTGCCCTGCCCTTCGGGCAAAATGCTTACTTCTAAATTATTAAACCTGTTTTTATTTATACTTTTACTCATTTTTATGTCAAAATCTACTTTATTTTCAAGCCTTCTGGTTTTGGGATGGGCACTTATTGTGTCGTCTTCAAAAGATCCAAGTAATCCACCAACAGCCCGCACAGGTGCGCCCTCCGAGACTACCTGCGCCGCTTCGGGTTGCCACAATGGCGGGTCTTTTGTTGGTATCGTGTCCATTACAGGAGTGCCTGATACCATCCAACTCAATACTAGTTATACCATTACGCTCACGCACAAGAGTAATGCAAAAAGATCAGGATTTGAGTTGACGTGCCTCGATGGTAACAATGCTAAATTCGGTACACTTACTACTGGTTCGGGTACTTCTGTGGCGAATCAGGCCAGTTTATCTCGGCAATATGTACGCCAATCGGCGGCTAAAACCATTTCTACGGTCGATAGCACTGCCAGTTGGTCGTTCACCTGGAAATCGCCCACTACTGCCCCCGCTACCAATACCGCTAAATTTTATTTCGCTTCCTTGGCCGCCAATGCCGATAATGGAAAATCGGGCGACAATGTATTGTTGGGTACGCGTACCGTTCACTATGCTGCCCCAGTGAGCGCGGTAAACGATCTTACCGTGGCTACTGGTATCAAAATATACCCAACGGTTATGACCGATGCCTTGCACATCGACCTTGAGTCTGCCAATGAAGGCACTGTGCAGGTATATGGACTAAATGGCAATTTGGTATTAAACGCTAATTTGGGTAGTTTGGGCAATACGCTTATGGTGGACCAATTGCCCGTTGGAAGTTATGTAATCAATGTTGTTGCGGGAGGAAAAACGCTTGTAAAGCGCGTTGTAAAAATGTAATTAGGAACGTGAAAAAACTCCCCTGACCCGCTAAATTTGTCAAAAATCACTCATTAAATACGGTTTTTGGGGATTGGTGGGGAGTTTTTTCACAATTTGATTGCGAATAATGGAGATGTTGATCCATTATTCGAAATCAAAGGGATCTACATCAAACAGCATTAAATTACCAACAAGGGTTTTAATTTGCCTCAAAAAATCAATTAGTGCTTTAAAAAATCGGATATCGCTTTAATAACTTTTTCGGGTTGCTCTTCTTGTGGAAAATGTCCGCTTTTTTCTAATTTCATTGTCTTGGAATTAGAAAAACTACTTTGAAATTTTTCAAGGTTATGAGGTTTGATAACATTATCTTTCATCCCCCAAACAAACAATGTCGGTTTTTCAGCAATTGTTTTCCGTTTGTTCCAAAGTTGTTCAAACCAATCTTGGTCATTTAACAATGATTGAGCAAATGCCAATGTCCCGTTTCTTTGTGTTCGGTCTGCAAAAGGTTTGGTGTATTGTTTTAATAAATTTTTAGGAAGTTTCTTGTCTCCAAATGATTGAGGTAAAATAAATTTTGGTGAAAAGTTTAAATACCGATAAAGAAAAGGCAATAATGGGCTTTTTAATATCTTTTTTAGTTTTATATAGTCTGGGTCATTTTCACTACTCCATAGCCAAGAATTAAGTATAATCAGGTTTTTGATTTTTTCAGGATGTTGAATCGCAAAATTCAATCCGATGGGGCCGCCAAAATCATGAACAACAAGCGTAATGTTCTCCAACGCCTGTGCAAGAACAAATTTTTCAAGCGTATTGCTGTGGTTTTGAGGTGAGTAGTCGTAATGTTCGGGCTTACTAGAAAGGCCAAAACCAATATGGTCAATAGCCACACATCTGTAATGCTCTTTCAGGTTTTTTATGATGTTACGATAATCAAAACTCCAAGAAGGTGTGCCGTGAACAAACAAAAGGATTTCGCCTTTTCCTTCGTCAAGGTAATGCAATTTTTGTCCGTTGATGTCAAAATATTTTGAGTTAAACGGATACTCTGATGTATCAAGCCAATGATTTGCCATAAGTCATTCAATTATTGTTAAAAACTTTGGCAAAGTTCAGTGTCATTGAGCGAACAAAAGTTGGTCTATACCAACATTAGGAATGAGATTTAAATAAAGGTACAAATTTGGGGAGATGGTTTTGTCACATTTGAATCGCATTCCTTAGAACTTAACACTATTAAACAGTTTACTAAAATTGGTTCTGTCAATGCCTAAATAAGAAGCGATGTATTTGTGTGGCACAAATTGAAGCAAATGAGGACTACGTTGGCAAAAAGATTTGTAACGTTCTTCAATCGTCAAACTGTGTAGTTCGATGTGTCGGTTAATCACACCTGCTAAAACCGCTTCTGTCATTCGTCTGAAAAGACGTTCAATCTGTTGCGATTGGTCGAACAGTTTTTGAAGTTCGTCAAAAGTAATGTAATCAAATTCGCTGTCTGTAAGGCAAGTCAGGAAGCATTTCGAAGGAATTTGAAACGAAAACGATTCGGGAATGGCACACAAATTTGGCGAATAAGTAAAAGATATGACGTGTGTTTTATTGTCTGAGTCGTAGAAAGACATTTGAACTCCACTTTTTACAAAATAAAGTTCTCGTTGAGTTTGTCCTGCAACGGTTATAAAGTCGCCCTTTTTAAAGGTTTTTGCCTTCAGGTTATTTGTCAACAAGTCATAGTCAGCCTTGCCGATGTCGTAAAAAAGTTTAAAGTATTCGTATCGATCCATTCTTTATTGTTAGGGGGATCATAAAAAAATACGCTAGCGTGGACGCTGTGACGCGATGCGTTGTGTGTGCCCGTAATGGTGTTTTTAGCGAAGTTCGGTGCAAACATACTTCGATAAACTCAGTAACCATACTTCGGTAAACTCAGTAACCAACCTAATTTTTAATGAATGGGTAAAATTTAGGAGATGAAAGTATTTCTCGTGCTTAGGCAACGTGGCTTGTAGTAAGTAGCATGGGCGTTATGTTTGATAAGTTTAAGTGCAGCCTCTGGAAATATAACCATCTTGTGTCCACCTGCATGGATTGCGCCCAGAGATGATTCGTAGTGTTCAATCAGTTTGGTTTTACAAAGCATGTCACCAGCCATTACTTCAAACCGCTGTTAGCGGTTGCCCTTTTTCCTTCGGGATTATACTTAGTCAAACTTAAAGGCACTCATAGAAAGATTTTTCCATTGAAATGCTTCGTAAATTTTTGTTGGTTGTCCGCCAAAAGCACTTGCAAATACTAAGGGTAAAAAATGTTCTGATGTGGGGTGAGATATAAAAAACTGTTTGTGATTGTATGCGGAAATTATTTTGTCCGCATAATTAGTGTCCGATTTGTTAGCAAGTTCAGTTGAAATAAAATCGTCAAACTCCTTCCCCCAATTGTCTGGCTCAATTTCGTGCCCGCCAAATTTTTCAATTTCGTTACGGTTATGAACCAAACCACCACTTCCAATAAATAAAATATTTTCAGTACGGAGTGGGTTTAAAATTTCCGCTATTTTTTTGTGATATTGTGGGTCAAGTTTATGTTGTTGTGAAATTTGTAAAACAGGAATTTTGTCATTTTGGAAAAGTAGCAATAAAGGAATTAAAGCACCATGGTCAAGTCCACGATTATTTTCTGCTTTTGCTTTAATGCCATTGTCTGTAAGCATTTCAATGATGCGTTTGGCCAATTCAGGATTACCAACCGTTGAATAATTCGTTTGAAACTCTGGCGGGAAACCTTCATCCATCTGAATCATGTTTTCAGTTGTTGTTATAGAAATAGTTTCCGTCTGCCAATGTCCCGAAAAAAGAACGATTGCAGACGGACTATTTTTTAGATGTTTCTTACGTAGTTTTAAGAAGTCCGATTTTAACTTATTGCTTTTAATTGCTTCATACATTGTTCCGTGAGAAATGAATATACTTGGTTGAACTAATTGTCCCATAATATCCTCTTTTGAAATTTTAATGTTTTAAAGAATACCTCCATTTACTTGTATTATTTGTCCATTAATCCAATTCATTTCAGGCATACACAACTGAACAGTGGCGTGTGCAACATCCGCAACAGTGCCTAAACGCCCAAGCGGTGTTTGAGCAACCAACATATCTATCATTTCTTTTGGTGCAACCAAACCTTCGGTTTGAGTAACGCCTGGTGAAATAACATTTACAGTAATTTTTTGTTCCCCTGTTTCTTTAGATAACGACAATGCAAATTTTTCTATTGCCGATTTTGCACCCCCATAAGCACCACTAGCAGGCTGTGGCATTGCTGCTGCACCGCTACTGAACACAATAATTTTACCTCCATTATTTAGACTCTGTGTCGCTTTTTGCATGGCAAAATATTGCCCACGAACAGCTTTAAACATTCCGTCATAACCTTCTTCAGTCATCATCGCAGTTGGCATAAAAGCGGCTGGTGGAAACGCCACACCAATATAAATATCGGGTTTTCCTCCAAAGTTCGTTGGAATAAAGTCAAACGCTTTACTCATTTCTTCTTTATTTGCAATGTCAGCTTTCATTGCCATCACAAACGGTTGAATTTTTTTAGCTGCCGCTTCTGTAATTTTAGCTTCTGCTTCGTTATTTGAATAAGTAAATAATACGTGTGCTCCTTGTCTTGCTAACTCAAGCACTATTTCTTTACCAATACCACGGCTTCCGCCAGCTACGATTACTCTTTTACCTTCTAATCTCTTTGTCATTCTTATTAATTATTTAATTGTGAATTGCAAAAGTAATTCCGTTACTATACCTTTGCAAGTGGTTACCATAAAGTATATCAGTATGCTTTTGGAAAGTATTGTTTATAATCAAAGGTTTAGCAATGAAAAAAAATAAAAAAAATGTTTGTGCCGTTAGTCACGCTATGTCGGTAATAGGTGGCAAATGGAAAATTGTTGTCATAAGCAATTTGGTAACCAAAGGAATGCACCGCTACAAAGAGTTGGAAAGGGCAATTCCAGAGGTTACACCCAAGATGCTTGTCAAGGTGCTGAAAGAATTGGAGGAAGAAAAATTGATTTTACGAAAAGTCTTTGCAGAAGTCCCACCACGAGTTGAATATTCTGTCACGCCACTTGGTCTAACTTTAAATGATTTGATTTTAGAAATTAATAAATGGGGTGAATATCATTTGTCCAACAGTTAGTTGTAGGTAGGGTTGCCGCTAACGTGAACATTCCGAATGTGCGGCCCTCCGTTGGATATGCGGGTTGGCCTTGGGCGGCATTTTCGGGAGTGAAGTGTGTGTGCTCGGAATGGTGTTTTTAGCGAAGTTTGGTTCAAATATACTTCGGTAAACTCAGTAACCATACTTCGGTAAACTCAGTAACCATACTTCGGTAAACTCAGTAACCATACTTCGGTAAATTCAGTAACCGACCTAATTTTTAATGAATGAGCAAAGATTAGGAGTTGAAAGTTTTCCTCGTGCTTAGGCAACGTGGCTTGTTGTAAGTGATACAATATCAATCACGAACAATGGCTCCAGAATGTACTCAACAGAATTGCGTTTCCTAAACCTTCGCAACTCCTGCATTTGTTACCGCCATTCTGTAAACCGGCGGAATGAACCTAATGGATAAAATTGGGGAAATGGGCAATATGAGGTTCGTGGGAGGGATACGGCAGGATGGACCCCACAATTCCTCCGAAAATGGGCGCATAGAACAGATAATCTGCATCGAAATGCTTCGATGCAGATTACCGCCTAAGAGCCGCCATTACCAATTGTTTGGCAGCCTATGCCTTCCAAAATTCGGGATGACTCATGTCATTACACAATATTTTCTCTTATTGACTATCTACACATGGATCGCATTCCCTTTTTTCTCTTCCACTATTTTTACCCTTATATTTATTGGTACAAGTTTCTGGAGATACCCATGTATAACACGTAACTGTTTTCTTTTTCTTAGTACTTTTGTCAGTGAATGTCCAAGGATATTCACAGCAACACTTATCTACAGCCTTATCTGTAGATGGCTGGATATTTGGTTTATTTGTTTTTGAAAAAGCTGACAGCAAAGCAACTAGGATAAAAAAAAGAATTGCCAAAGGAACAAATTTTTTCATAGTAAAATTTATTTAATTTTTTTGCCTACGCTTACGCTTTCGGCTGATGCGCCCTACTTCTTGTCCGAGCAGTTTCGGGTTGGCCTGCTGCTTTCATTTCAGTCTTTGGAATCCGGCTTTTGGATATCTTATTACACTCTCACATTGCGTGGATACCGCTTATACAGTAATTCTCGGTTTGTAATCTTATTCTGTTTTCGACAACTAATGCACTACCGCATTGCGGTAGTCACCCTATTTGATACTTATCCCACCCTGTGCATTCCACTTAGTCATCAGTTGCGTGTATGCTCTCCATACGCACGAAGCCCTATCAGCCCCTCAAAAAGGAGACCAACAGGGCTTCGCCTACAATATAAATCTTGCTTCTTCATTTTGGACTATTTATGATTTAAGGCTGCAATATATGTGAATACTAAATTATTCACCAAATATTATAGATTTATTTTAAAAAATATTTTTAAACGGCTATAAAAACAGGTTCTTTGTACTTTATTTATCTCATTAAATCATCAATTGAAGATTTATTTTATCACCATCTTTTCTACAATACCCCCATATCCCCCATACCCCCCAAAAAACCAACCCCAATTCACCCATTTTACAAAATCTACAAAACAAATTTACCACAAAATATTATCTTTGTGCGTCACTTTTCACCTGATTTAATGCCTAACACCTATATATACATGAGAAACTACTACTTTGGGACGTTTTTTTGCTTGTTTATCCTGATTTCTACCCACGTAAATGCACAAAAAAAAGGATTTGCTAATTTTGTTGATCCATTTATAGGCACTGCGGCGCATGGCCATACGCACCCTGCGGCTACACTACCATTCGGAATGGTGCAATTGGGCCCCGATACACGCCCGTCCATGATGGATTGGGATGGCTGCTCGGGTTACCATTACACAGATTCATTGCTGTACGGCTTTAGTCATACACACCTGAGTGGGACAGGCGTACCTGATTTGAACGATATTTTGGTCATGCCTTTTATGGGCGATGTTTTGCCTTTTGAATTGAAAAACTACGCTGCCGAAATGGATAAAAAAACGGAAAAAGCCGCGCCGGGTTATTATGCCGTTCAATTGAAAAAAAGCAAAATTACCTGTGAAATGACCGCCACCGAGCGCGTCGGCGTACACCGCTATACGTTTCCCGTTAATAAGGAAATGGTGCGCTTGTTGGTAGATTTGCGGTACCGCGATAATGTGTTGGATGCAGGACTAAATTATGTCAACGACCGCGAAATATCGGGATTTCGATTTTCAAAGGCTTGGGCCGAAAACCAAAAAATTTACTTTGTGATGCGGTTTTCACACGCCTTTTCAAGTAGTAATCTGCTCGATACCGCTCAATCGCCCAATATTTCTGCGCCAGCAGTCAACAGTAAATCCGTCGTAGGACTACTACATTTTTATAACGACGAAGCACCATTGGTGGTCACCGTGGGTATTTCAGCAGTAAGCATTGAAGGTGCGCGGCGGAACCTGGAAGCGGAATGTCCCGATTATAATTTTGATAAAGTACGCCAAAATGCCAGTACCGCTTGGGAAAAACTCTTGTCTTCGATCGCTGTTGAAGGCGGTACAACGGAGCAAAACCGCACGTTTTATACTGCTTTGTACCACAGTATGCTTGCGCCCAATTTATGGTCGGACGTAGATAAGCAATACCGCGGCATGGACGATCAAGTACACACCGCCTCCCACGATGTTTATACTACTTTTTCTTTGTGGGATACCTATCGTGCGGCCAATCCATTGCATGCCCTGCTCGTACCCGATCGTATGCGCAATTTTATCAAAACTTTTTTATTGCAATACCGACAAGGCGGCTTATTACCCGTTTGGGAACTTGCCGCCAATGAGACCAATTGCATGATCGGTAACCACGCCATTCCGGTGATACTGGATGCCTATACTAAAGGACTGGTTGATCCCAACGACGCGAAAGAACTCCTGCAAGCCATGCTCAAAAGCGCACGACTCGATCGACTGGGACTGGAACAATACCGCCGAAAAGGGTATATCCCCGGCGATGAAGAACCCGAATCGGTATCAAAAACACTGGAATACGCTTACGATGACTGGTGTATTGCTCAGTTTGCCGAGGCCTTGGGCGAAAAGGAAATTGCGGCCGAATTTCTGTTGCGATCCAAACAATATGCGAACCTCTACGATCCTAAAACAGGTTTTTTCCGGGGCAAAGCCAATGGTACTTGGCGCACGCCGTTCGATCCAAAAGAAGTCAATTTTAATTACACAGAAGCCAATGCTTGGCAATATCGTTTTTCGGTACAACAGGATATACCGGGCTTGATCCATCTTATGGGCGGTCGTGATACGTTTGCGCGGCGCTTGGATGGTATTTTTAACGAGGTATCGGCTACAACTGGCCGTAACCAAGCAGATATTACGGGTTTGATCGGGCAATATGCGCACGGGAATGAACCTTGTCACCATGTAGCGTACTTATTCAATGATGTGCAGCAACCTTGGAAAACGCAATACCGCGTAAAACAGATCATGCGCGATTTATATACCGACAAACCCGACGGCTTATGCGGCAATGATGATTGCGGGCAGACTTCGGCTTGGTATGTATGGTCGGCGATGGGTTTTTATCCCGTTACGCCGGGGAGTGCGCAATATGCAATTGGCGCGCCCGCATTCGAGAAAGTGACGCTCAACTTACCCAATACCAAACGATTCGAAGTGCATTCTGTTCCCTCGTTTTTGTATATCCAAAGTGCTTTATTGAACGGCCAAAAACATGAAGCCACTTATTTGCCACATAGCGCAATTGTTGCTGGCGGTAAAATAGATTTTGTCACAGGATCGCACCAGTCGAATTGGGGTACGGTTGCTCCGCCCATTACAGCACAAGCAGCACTCAAAAGTATTCCATTTATCGCAGCCGGTGAGCGGGTTTTTAGGGATAAGCAACAAATCGCATTGGGCTGCGCGGATACTAAAGCCAAGATTTTTTATAAGATCAACAATGGCAAATCGCATCGTTACCAAAAGCCATTTACGATCAATCGGAGTTGCAATCTTCAGTTTTGGGTAGAACAAAATGGGCAAAGTAGCGTAGAGGAAACGGCCCGTTTTTTCAAAAAAATGAATAATTTAAAGGTAATTTCTTATAAAAATCCTTATAATGCGCAATACACGGGCGGTGGCATGGATGGCTTAGTCGATCTACTGGCCGGAGGTGCCGATTTCCGGTCGGGCGGTTGGCAGGGTTTTGAAGGGGCCGATATGGAAGTGGTATTGGATTTTGGTAAAAAGCAAGAGATCAAACGCGTAGCGGCTAATTTTATCCAAGACGAAAATTCCTGGATATTTTTCCCTGTTAAAGTAGAAATGGAAACCTCCGATGATGGTGTCAATTTTACGCCAGTTGGGACTATTGTGAATCAAATACCGACCACGGTAAAAGGTACGATTCAACAATCGTTTGCCACCAATTTATCGAGCACACAAGCGCGTTACCTGCGCGTACGAGGCGTTAGCATGGGCAAATGCCCGCCCGAGCATAAGGGTGCTGGGTATTCGTCGTGGTTATTTGCGGATGAGATTTGGGTGGATTAGGTGGTAATTATGACAAAAGTGCGCAAATGATCACGTTGCTATGCTGACAACTGTCCGCATAGCGAAATTCCATTTTTTTTGCTTCGCGAAAATTTTTTTCGTAACTTTGCTAAGCGGAGCGGCCGTTGGGGGACATGCTATGACTACAATATTTGAATTAAAAACCCAAATCAAAAATCAATCAACTGAAAAATGTGATTAAATGCTATTGATACGGATATCGCAAAGCAAAGAGTTTCTGTCGCAAAAAGACAAATTTAAACCTAATAATTGATGAAATTGATTGACAAACTTGCGTGGATAGAAATAAAAGACAATTCTATTCTCTTGACAAAAAGCTATGGGAAAGACAAATTTTATATTCCAGGCGGTAAAAGAGAAGAAGATGAATCTGACGAAGGAGCATTGACTCGAGAAATTTACGAAGAACTCAGCAGGCGACTACTTTGGAAGTCTAAATGCTAGCTCTGAAATCGAAGAAATTACGTGGTTTAAATACTCTGACAAAGACAAAGTTGTAGGAGTGGACAAACTAATTTTTGAACACTTAAAGCAAAATGGATTGCTATACTGACGAAAGAAAAAATGACAAAAAATAATGTTATTATCTGTCTGGGAATTCTTCAATGCTTGTTTTTCGCCTTGAACACTTTCGCACAAACAAATTATAGTGATATGAACAATTGGGCATATCATCCAAATAAAACTGTAACACTTCTTGATGGGTTTAATTTGGACATTGCAATTATTGACAAAGATCTGAATACGACTTCAATAGTTTCAAATTCTAATAATTCCAAGAATAATACTGGAGTGGATGTATTTTTTATTCATCCTACTGTATTACAAAATTTGGCTAGCTATACCACAATAACAAATGTTCCAATTGCAAATCAAAATGCAACATTTGTGGAATTGAGCATACGTGGTCAGGCTGGTTTATTAGCGAAATATGGAAGAATATTTGCACCAAGGTATAGGCAAGCAACACCACTAACCTTTATCAATAGCCCGTTGGACCTCAATCAAGCAAATGTACTGGGTGTCGCATATTCTGATATTAAGGCTGCTTTTTTAGATTATTTAAATAATTTTAATAACGGAAATAAAATTATTATAGCAAGTCATTCTCAAGGTGCATATCTCGCAGGGTTTCTATTAAAAGACATTTTTGACTCAAATCCTCAAGTGAGGGAAAAGTTAGTTGTTTCAGTTATTGCAGGAATTTCTAGCAATTATGCTGCTCCAAATACTTATTTAGGTGGTTGGTGGCAAAATATACCTTTTTGCACACAAATAGCAGAATGTGGTTGTGTTATGAATTGGAAGAGTTATAAAGAAGGGCAAACTCCACCTATTCCTAATAATTCTCATCCTAGTCTTAATCCTATAATAGCTAGTAATGGTTGGATTTACAGTCCTTTAAACCTTTCTCAAAACTGGATAATACAGGATTCATTATATTATGACAATCAAGTAAGACCACTTCGCAATTTCATCACACTACGAAGCAATGTTACTTTTGGCGGCAATGTTGGGTATGTAGCTTTTGACAGTTTATATTCTATTCGTTACCAACGATTTAGTAGAAATCAAATTGGTTTTATGCTCCAACACACCCCACAGCCAAATGACCAAAGACCAGACCTTTTGATTAATGAAGAATCTAATCCGTTGTTTTCAACTTTAGGTTATCATCAAAAAGACTACAACATATACACATGGGCTATGTTAGAACAAATTAATGCAAAATTAAATAATTGTGGCGCAACAATAGGAGTGTCAGTTTCATTATTAGACAAACAATCTACCATTTATCCGAATCCTGCCAATAACTATATTAAGATAAAGAGCAAAAATGAAAATCTTGAAAGTGAAGTTTTAGAAATATTTGATACTGCCGGGAAAATCGTTTTTTCAGATAGACTTGATCAAAATGGCGGTGTCGAAATAGGAGAATTAAAGCAAGGATTATACTTTGTGAAAGTGAAATTTGGAATATACAAATTATTAATAGAAAACTAAGCCTCCTTATAACATGGGGTTTGGTAAAACATTAAAAGATGCAGTAGATGAATGGAACAGACTGTACGAACAGCGTAAATATAAAAATTTTTAAAGCGAAATTCCAACAGGAAATCAATATAACAAATATATTAGAGACTTTTTTGCAGACAATCCAAATATGACCATCGAACAAGCTCGACATTTTTGGAAACTCAAAAAAAAATTGCCACTGGGTAGGCATATTTACGAAAAAAAAGACTTGGAACTGCGATGAAGAACAACGATTATTGTTTAAGAATAGAATAATAGACTACCAACTAAAGGAACATAATTCATTACCTTTGTGCTAATTTTGCAACCATAAACACACCATGACTGCCCTCGCTACTTACAATAACACTTGGACACTCGAAGAAATGGCCGACCAATTTGGCCCGCTCGAGCTGCATAAGCCGTTGTCTAAAGAGGACTTTATACAATTATCCGATGTGCATCCTACCTTGCGCATTGAGCGCGAAACAAACGGAACTGTTCTAATTATGTCTCCTGTAAAAAAAGGCTCCAGCCGCCGTGAAAATATACTTGGTTTTTTAATCAATTTGTGGAACTACCAGCAAAACGCTGGCGAAGTATATGGCCCCAATGGCACTTACGACCTACCCGATGGTGCTACCAAAATGCCCGATGTGTCTTGGGTGGCTGCTGAACGACTGCCCAACGAGCCGGAAGACGAAGAAAAATATATCCAAGTCGTTCCCGATTTTATCGCAGAAATTCGTTCTTTTTCGGATAATTTAAGCAAATTACAAGCAAAAATGACCGATTCCTGGATGGCCAATGGCGTGCGTCTCGCATGGCTGAGTGATCCTTACGAAGAAAAAGCATATATCTATCGGGCTGGTGCGGATGCGCCCGAAATAGTAGAAGGTTTTGATGAAAAATCGCTTTCCGGCGAAGAAGTGCTGGAAGGTTTCTCTTTACCTTTGGACAGAATGAAGCGAAAATGAGTATAACAGCACTGCTCATCACCCCGCCATTTACGCAACTCAATACGCCATACCCCGCAACCGCCTATTTGAAGGGATTTCTAAATACCAAACAAATCGCTTCCAAACAAGCGGATTTGGGCATTGAGGTGATTTTGGCCTTGTTTTCTAAACAAGGTTTGACCGATTTGTTTGTCTATATCGCCCACCAAAATAATAGCGCATTTTCCGAAAACGCCCAACGCATCATCGCACTCCAAGCGCATTATATCCATTCTATTGATGCCGTTATTTTGTTTTTACAGGGCAAAAATCCGACACTTTCGCATTTAATTTGCCAAGATAATTTTTTGCCAGAAGCTTCGCGGTTTGCTCAATTGGACGATTTGGAATGGGCTTTTGGCAGCATGGGAACGCAAGACAAGGCCAAACATTTGGCTACCCTTTATTTAGAAGATTTGTCGGATCTGATACAGGAATGCGTGGATCCGCATTTTGGATTTAGCCGATATGCCGAACGACTTGGACGATCTGCTAGTCAATTTGACGAGTTATACGAGGCTTTACAGCAAGATTATACCTATATTGACCAATTATTGGTACAAGCCCTCCGTCGGCGTATGTTGGACGCACAGCCTGCATTTGTGGCTATTTCCGTTCCATTTCCCGGTAATTTATACGCAGCATTCCGTTGTGCACAATGGATCAAACAACATTACCCCCATGTAAAAATTGCTATGGGCGGTGGTTTTGCCAATACAGAATTGCGCTCCCTTTCCGAGCCACGGGTATTCGAGTTTTTTGATTTTATTACCCTCGACGACGGCGAAGCACCCATCGAACATTTGATCGAACACATACAAGGAAAACGCCCTTTGGAATTGCTCAAACGCGCCTTTGCACTCGTGGATGGCAAAGTGGAATACTTCAATCTTAGCCTGAGCAAAGACTACAAGCAAGCCGATGTAGGTACGCCAGATTATAGCGATTTGCTACTCGATCACTATATTTCGGTGCTCGAAATTGTGAATCCAATGCACCGGATGTGGAGCGATGGCCGTTGGAATAAACTCACCATGGCACACGGCTGTTATTGGGGAAAATGCACTTTCTGCGATATTTCACTCGATTATATCAAGGTATATGAACCTTTAACAGCACAATTGCTCTGCGATCGGATGCAGGAAATGATCGAGCAAACGGGTCAAAATGGTTTTCATTTTGTAGACGAAGCCGCCCCTCCCGCTCTTATGCGTGCCTTGGCACTTGAAATAATACGGCGCAAAATGACCGTATCGTGGTGGACAAACATTCGTTTTGAAAAGAACTTTACCCGCGACCTTTGTTTGTTGCTCCGCGCTTCGGGTTGTATAGCCGTTTCTGGTGGACTGGAAGTGGCTTCCGATCGTTTGCTGGACCTCATCCAAAAAGGCGTAACCGTAGCACAAGTGGCCAGTGTAACCCGCTATTTTACAGAAGCGGGCATTATGGTGCATGCTTATTTAATGTACGGATTTCCGACCCAAACCGCGCAAGAAACCATTGATTCGCTCGAAATGGTGCGCCAAATGTTTGAAGCGGGTATTTTACAATCGGGTTTTTGGCACCAATTTGCGATGACCGCTCATAGCCCAGTAGGTATGGCACCCGAACAATTTAAAGTAAAAAAAGAAACCGACCAAATCGGTACTTTTGCGAACAACGATATTGTGCATATCGACCCGACCGGCACCGACCATGATGCGTTTAGTTATGGCTTAAAAAAATCGCTGTTGAATTATATGCACGGTATTGGTTTTGAATTGCCCCTGCAAGATTGGTTTGATTTTAAAACGCCCCGCACCAGTATACCAAAGCCGTACATCGCGCAATCATTGGAAACCATGGAATCCTTCTCCATTAAACCAACCGCCAAAATGGTTTGGTTGGGGACTTCGCCTGTGGTCACTATATCGAGCAAAACCAAAAAAGGCATGCAATGGGAAGTGGCTACCCTCGCTTTTCAGGGCAAAAAAGCATCTTTTAGCATCGCTGTGGATAAAGCACAAGGGGAATGGCTGGTGGGTTTGTTGCAAAAAATAGCGGTAACAAATGCGGAATTACTCACTTTTCAAGCCGTTAAAGCCGATTATGAAGCAGCGGGTTTAGATGAATTTGAGCCTTTTTGGTATGGAAAACAAGTATCTGTTTTAAGTAAAAACGGGTTGCTGGCTATGTAAACGCTGCATCACTATCTTGAATCCTTAACTTACAGCCGTGCACTTTTTCTTTTGAGAAAAAAATAGTTACACTTGCAAATCTCCAAAAAACTGAAAATTTGTGCAATAATGTCTACTTCTTACTTTTTTTAGCGAAAAAAAAAAGTAAGCAAAAAACGCTTCGGCTGACGAAAAATGCGGTGCTTTTGCTCCCTCGCTCCGGCGGCGCCAAAAAAAACTCGCCGCACTATACAGCGGAGGCTGCGCCTCATCAGATCCGTTTGGCTCAAACACTTTTTGGCTTCATCCGCCTCCACTCAAGCAAAACCTGCATTTTTCTAAGGCCGGTTTTGCCACACTTGGGGAATTGTACTTTATCTCAAATTTCAAAATAAATTACCAAAAATAAAAGTGTACGGTTATAAAATACTTAATTACAACCGAATCCCAATCCCCATTCGGAGCAAAGTTTCAACGCCAATACCCATATCAAGCAGAGTCGTCCTTTTGGTGCCAAAAGGTAAACTTGGATCATCAATATCTTTAGTGACATAAGCGATGGACGCAAAACTGATTGCAGCACTCAAATCAATCAGTACCCGATTGCCGATCCTTTTTTGGACACGAGGGACAAATCCAAATCGAAATTTAGTATTGGCTTCCTGTTGTGGATAAATTTCGTTGTTAGTGGAATTTACTTTGGCTTTTTCCCACGAAAGACCATACAAATAACCAAAATAAGCACCTCCTATTTTGTCGTTGACGCAAACTGGTTTGCTAAATTCTGCTTGAGCAGTAAAACTACTTTCCTTATATGTATTTCTATATTGTTCTGTGCCTTTCTCCAACACAATATGCTCCGCTTCAATACCAATACGCCCTCCAATGGAATATGATCGTATTTTTCCATTCTCTTTTTGCATTTGTAAGCCAATTTGGTAATTACCTGTTTGGAAATAATCATCGGAAATTAATTGCTTGTTATCTGTGCCAAAACCATAATGTGGTGTTTTTATGACACCATAATTGAGTCCAAATAAAATATGGCGTTCTTGAGCGTTACTCGTGCAGATACTGGCCACTAGAAGTAGCAGCGTTGTAAAAAATTTGTTAGTCATAATTTATGCGTATTTTGTAAGAATGATGCAAATACTATGCTTTTGGGTTGCCTATTTGCTACAAATATTACGGTGCGCTGCACCTAAAATTTTTATAAGAAAACCCTGTGTGTGCTTACTTATGCTTTATCCCCACTTTTAAAATCAAAATATGAATAAATTTCATTCCTTAGATTCAAAATCACACCTCAAATTGCTCCAAAAAACCTTGCACCTCTGCTTTGAAACCAGTAGCATCGGAATCTAAAAAATCCACTTCCACAGGCAGTACCAGTACTTGAATGCCATTTTTCCAAAAAAATTCTTGGTGCAATTCTAAGCGGGTGGCATCTTTTTCGGTTGTGATAATCATTTTATTGTCCGACGCAATCGCGTCAAAACGGCGCTTCATATCGCTTAAATCGCCGAGATCGAAAAAATGGTGGTCTTCGTGCTCAATAGTATGTACCGAACGGGCATTTTTACCCAAATAATTCAGCAAATAGTCTGTATTTGCAATAGCACTGATTAACAGCATATCCGTATCCAGGTCCAATGGCCGTTTTAAATCTGGACGGAGCATATCATAAGGAGTACCGTAATTGTATTTGCTAAAAAATACTTTTTGCCGCGAATATGGGTCAATTTCTGCGAGCATTTCGTGCTTTTGGGTAGGTGAAAGATCGTCGGGGCATTTGGTAACAATGATAATATCGGCCCGTTGGTACGCAGAGCGCCATTCGCGCAATCGCCCCGATGGCAACAACCAATCACGGGTAAATGGGTTAGAAAACTCGGTCAATAATATATTTAATCCCGGTGACACCGCTAAGTGCTGGAAAGCATCATCCAGCAGTACTACCTGTGTATTGGGATAGTTTTTGATCAACTGCGGCACACCCAATGCACGACTTTCACTCACCGTGACGGGAATATTGGGAAATTTTTTCTTAAATTGCAAGGGTTCATCGCCCACATCGGTGGACTGGTCAAAGGGCAATACTTCGCGAAATCCTACTGTTTTTCTGCCATATCCGCGACTTAATACACCTACATCAATATACGAATGTAACCAACGCATCAAGTATTCGATATGCGGTGATTTGCCCGTGCCGCCTACTGATATATTGCCCACCGAAATCACGGGCAGGCTAAATTTTACGCTCCGCAAAGCGCCCACTCGATACATGAGGTTGCGAGCGGATATACCAAGGCCATATAATAAGGCAATGGGAGAGAGTAAAAAGCGGATTAATATATCATCTTTCATTGTTGAGTACGGACTAATATAATTTCAAGGTGTTGCTGGGGATGGTGGGGTTACCCAACTTATCAATATTAGTGCCTATGCTCAACTTGGTGACATTCTGGCAGGTGCTCGTGTTTTTCCACTGCACGAATCATCTATTAGGCAAGGCAAAAATTATATCAGCCCTTCCAAAAAATGTTGTTTAATCCCAAATTCAGTTTTTAATGCGGCTACTTGATCTAGTGCTTCCTGTTCCCGTTTTGCGCTGTGTTTACTACCTTTTGTTGCTGTTATCATAATGTTTTTAGCGGTGTGCTCGCTGGAAACAAACTCGAATACCTTGGTTTGGTATCCTTTTGAAGTGAGCAATAATGCGCGAATACCATCGGTGACAATTTCGGCTTGGCGTTCTTCCAAAATACCGTTGTGCAAAATGGCTGATAGCGCATTTTTGGTGTGCATGGCCTTCCGAATTTGTTTGTGGCAACACGGTGCTACTACTACAATATCGGCGGTGTGTAGGATTCCCTTGGACAAGGCCAAGTCAGTAGCCGTATCGCAGGCATGCAGCGCAATGAGCATATCCAACCGCGCAGGATTGTAAAAATTAATATCTTGCGCTACGAATTTTAGTCCGGTAAATCCTGCTTTTTGTGCCGTTTCATTGCAAAAATCTACGAGATTGGGGCGGAGTTCAATACCTGTCACAGTGGGCTGCATCTCCATGGCGTGGCACAAAAAATCGTACAATGCAAAGGTTAAATACCCTTTTCCCGATCCCATATCGGCTATTTCGGCATCTTTGGGCAATGCTTTATCGCGCAAAAGGCTACCAATAATTTCCAAAAACTTATTGATTTGTCGCCATTTGTCCTGCGCATGTGCGTGTACCTCCCCTTTTGCACTCGTAATACCGAGTAAATGCAACCAAGGTGCTTTAGGATCAAGCAAGCGGTTTTTATTGCGGTCGTGTTGGGTAGTTGCCGCAGCGGTATTGGAGGGCGGTTTTATTTGTAGATTAGGTATGCCTTTTTTATCAAACGAAAGGGTAAAATCTTGTTCGTTGGTAAATAAGTCAGCATTCAAAAAGGAAGTACCCAATAGGGTTTCCAATAAAGCCACCGCCTCTTCCGTACTGTGGTTTTTTACTTCATCTTTGGTGGTATAGCGGTATGTAAAAGCAATTTTTTGCTGCTTTTTAATCTCTACAGGGCGCAAATACAAGTTTTTTAGGTTGGGTGCAATACTTTGGCCTGTACGGCTTAGGGTACATTTTAAAAAAGTTCCTTTGCTTGTCGCTTGGATAAAATGTTGGATAAATGCTGAAATAGGTTCGTTCAAAATACTTTATTTTTATAGTTTTTGCTAGTTTTTGACCAAGGAAAAAACATACAATACTTCCACGGCAATTTGCAAACAACGCTCGCTGTATTTAAAATCTTGCAAAATAGTGCCATCGAATGCTTTAGGATCGTTGTAAGTGGTGGCAATACGCAATTGTACACCGGGGATAAATGGGCAATTGGCTTCCGCATCACCACATGTCATAATGGCGGCAAAATCCGATTGTGGATTGGCGGCATCGTCGTAGCGTTTGGAAAAACAAGCGACCGAATTTTGATCCGAATATTGTACTGTATAAACAGGATTGGTGGTGGCGTCATTAGGCTGCACCACAAATCCTAATCTCCGGAGGGCATTAATGGCATTGATATTAAAAGCCGTTGCTTCTGTACCGCCCGAATAAGTGTGAACATTGGAAATACCATAATAATGAGCCGCAATAGCAGCCCAAACTTGGCCAAAATGGCTTCTGCGGGAGTTATGGGTACACACATACATCAATTGTACGGGCTTATCTTGATCCATCTGGGCCTGAATATACTGGGCAATTTTGGCTAAAATTAACTTGCGGGTTTCCGTTATTTCGGAGCATTGAGCAACGGCCAAGTCACAAAACTCTTGTATAGATGGGAAAAGCATGGGTTATTGTGTATTTTTTTGCAAAAGTACAACAAACAACCCATACTCCTTATCAGGGTTTTCTTATAAAAATTTTAGGTGCAGCGCACCGTAATATTTGTCGCGACATTAATTTAATATTGCGGTGCGCTGCACCTTTAAAACGCGTAAAATTTATCGTTTCTACAAATATTGCGGTGCGCTGCACCTTCAAAACGCGGAAAACTTATTATTTCTACAAATATTACGGTGCGCTGCACCTTTTATAAGAAAGCCCCATACTCCTTATAGATTCCATCAATTGTAAGCACTAATCTTAATCTTTCACCACCAATACTTTGCCGCTTTGTACCTGCCCCTCTGCCCATATCCTAAGGCTGTAATAACCAGCGGGCAATTGGTTGACCGGAATAGTATGCTGTCCTTTGGTGATATTGGTCAAGCCAAACACCGATTTACCTTCCGCATTGTACAGGGTTACTTTTTTGGCATCCATGGGCAGGTTGAGGTTCAGTATATCTTTGGCAGGATTGGGGAAATAAGTTGCTACCGACATTTCGGCAGCCTGTGGGTTACTCTCGCTCGGTTCGCGTTCAAAGTGTACCATTGATTTGCCATCGCAAGTAGCCACGCTAGAGTACTGCGTGATAATACGCACTAATAAATCGTTGAATGGTTCCACCTTGTACTCATCGGTGGTAGGTGCGAGGTGTTTGCCACCTACGCCAGAGTCGTCGGTGAGGAACACATAAGAGCCGTTGGTCGCTAGACCAAAGAATTTCATCAAAAATTCGGTGTCTTTTTGGATGCCACTTGCACTTACTGGCACTATGCGGATGCCTTTACGGGCCGCCTCACGGATACTGCGCTGAAGGCTGGCATTAATTTCCGGTGTTTGGTGTGGACTGGCATCCAATACCAAAAAGCAGATACGCGCCACGGCTTCGTCGCTCCATTTTTGGCGATACACTACTTCGTCTAAAGCATTGTGCACGGCTTCGGGGGTATCGCCACCGCCATCGGCATATTGGTCTTTGATATAGCCCACCGTGCTTTGAATATCGGGCGAAAGGCCATTGCTTTTTACTAAATAATCATCGGAATCATCTCGGTAAAAAACGGAACCCATGCGGATCGTGAGGCTCGAATTATTGCGTTGGACACGACCGATCACGTCCAAAAGTTCCGTTTTTAGGAATTCAATTTCGTCGCTCATAGATCCTGTTGCGTCCACGGCCCATACAATATCGAGGAGTTTTGGCGCTTGGCAATCGCGGTTGATCCGAAACTGGTTGATACCTTCGCTAAAAGGTTTTGCACGACCTAGTGGCTTTTTTTTGCCATTTACAAAGGTGTGTAGGTTTAAATCGGCACTTTTTTCTTGTTTTTCATTTAGGGCATACCACAGTTCGGCTTTGCCGGTATTATCGGTACGCGCCTCCCAAATTGTTTGTCCTTGTCCATCGGTGAGTACTACAGGTGCATCAATGATCGGGAAGCCTTGGTCATTGTGGAGTAGTACGCTGTAGCGGTGGCGTGGGAAGAACTGGTAGGTATTTTGGTGGTCGTCTATTTCGCCGTCTTTGATCATATCCTCCCAGTGGTTGTTCCAATTATCGAGGTCGTTCCATTCGCCTGCGGTGAGTATGCCTGCGGCAGGCGTAGGGGCGGGGGCAGGCAGGAGAGCATTTTTTACAATCTGTTCGATACTTCCGTCTATTACACTTATTCCTATTGTAGTAAATCTAGCGCTATTTAATTCCTCTGCTTTCATCATCTCCGGTTTTGTGGCAGGCGCTGTTATAGCAAAAGAACTCGGTGCTTTGGCTTTGGTGACCTCCATTCCTTCTTTTCTCGTCTCTAATTTTTTAGTAATAACGCGCTCGCTGCCTTTGTCAATATCGTCGGACATTTTTTCTTCTACCTCTTTAATATCTTTTATATCGGGTACTCCACCGGTCACACGAATTCCGTCGATATAATAATCGGTAGTGGTGGTTCTGGATCCTTTTATTTTTACATCGCCGCCATCTATGATCGTTTCGGATGCGGGTGTTGCAATTATAGCGTTTATGTTGCGCGTAGGAAGTGCCTTTATTTCTTCTGATGTAAGCGTTTTTCCGGCGGCTGTTTTGTCTGCTTTTTCAGAACGCGCTTTCTCTTTTGACTTTTTGGGATTGCCGAGCACTACTACTTCTGAAAGTGTTGAACCTGCTGACTTTAATTCAACGATCAGTTGACTTGTTTTTCCTTCCAAAACTTGGATACCTTCTAGTTTTTGGGATTCATAACCTGTGTAAGCGATTTCTACACGGTATTCTCTTGGTGCAACAGTCATTTTTAACTCGCCATCAACATCTGTAACACCAGCTTTATAGAATGTTGTGCCAGCAAATACATTGACTACTGCGCCAATAACCGCCTCTTTCGTCTCCGCATCTATCAATTTAATGGTCATAATACCAGATGTGGAACCCATAAAGGGCACATTTACCACAGGGATAGGTTTGTTTACAGCCATAGAATTATTGTATTGTCGGTCATTCCATGTTTTTGTAACCCTTTGTCGTGCAGTAATAGCGGCATCCAATTGAACCGTTACGCCATTTTCCTTCCCTTCTATTATAGGTACTTGCAAAAGCCGCAATGCTTCGAGGGTGTTTTTCGTAAATTCGAGGGAATAGGTGCCGGCTGGCAAATTTAAGGTGTATTGGCCTTGTTCATTGGTCGTGGTAGTGGCAACTTGTTTTTCATCGGCAAACGCAGTCACCGTTGCTTGGGGAATAGCGAGGCCAGTTTCTTGTTGCATTACCCAGCCTTTTAACGTAGTATCTTGGTTGGGGTTGTAAAGAGTAAATGCCATAGCGGCAAGGGCACAAAATAAAACGGAAAGTGGTTTCATAGTATGAAAAAATGAAGGGTGAAAAAAGTATTTTTTGAGGTTAATATTAGTTTAGGAAACATAAAAACAATATCCCTAAAGTACTTACGGGGCTATGGATGTGCAATTTGGGGAAAATACATAAAGGTTGGTATATTTTTTTAGGTTTTGATATTTTTCTCGCACCATTTTTGCGCTGTTTTTACGCCAACGATTACAAATATCACGGTGTGCTGCACCTGAAATTTTTATAAGAAAACCGTGAATAAAAATTTGCTAAAAATTATTTTGTTGGTCAATAGTTACCAGTTTGGTGAAGTTTTATTTTAAAAAATAAATATTTTTTTTAGTGTAAACCGTTACAAATCATGTAAATAAGTATAGTTAATTTTTTTTTACATGCAATATTTACGCAAGTATTCAAGTTTTCCCGTAAAATTGGCCTCTAATTTGATGGGGCTATTTTTTTCCATCATGCTTACCAGTATTTTAATCCACCTTTTTTAATCAAAAACCTCCCAATAAAAAGATAATGTCGCTGTACGGACCGAAACAAACCCTTTCCCTAAAACTACAACAAAAATTATCACCTCAGCAGATTCAATTGATGAAACTGCTGCAAATTCCTACTGCATCCCTCGAACAACGGATCCAAGAAGAGTTGGAGATAAATCCAGCATTGGAAACTGGCGATGAAACTGCCGATCTGCTTGCGGGGCTCTCCGAAAGCGATCTCTCTGATAATGATGCTGATTATTACGCCCGAGAGCAGCAAGCCGAAAGCGGTACGCCTTCCGACGATGATTTTGGCCCTTCGTCCGAAGGGCCCGATGATATTAGCGATAGTGTACTCAATGATGTAGAACGGGAAGCACCTGCCTATGAAGATGATTTTTCGGACGATGGCGGCGGTGCTTATGACGATGGTGTAGAACTCGACGACTATATGCGCGAACTCATCGACGACGATCCTTCTATTTATCGCTCACGCGGTGAAATGAGCAGCGAAGACGATGATAAAGTGATTCCGATTGAAGCCGAAAGCACGTACCACGAATACCTCGATCAGCAATTGGGTATGATCGATCTTTCCAATGAACGCGAACACGCCATTGCTGCCCAAATTGTAGGTTCTATTGATGATGATGGTTATTTGCGTAGGGAGCCACGTGCCATGGTGGACGATTTACTGTTTAGTCAAAATATTACTACCGATGAAGCCGAAATTGGCCGGATTTTGCTAAAAATACAACAGTTTGATCCTTCAGGTACGGGTGCAAGAGACTTGCAAGAATGTCTTTTATTACAATTGCGCCGCAAACTCGACCGCGAAGACGAAAATACGTCTTACGAAGATCGCTTAAATATTATTATCGCCGTAAAAATCATCACAAAATATTTTGATGAATTTACGAAAAAGCACTATGATCGTCTTTGCCGCCAATTGGACATTGATGAAGACGAACTAAAAGACGCTATTCAACAGATTCTCCAACTCAATCCCAAGCCAGCCTCGGGATTTGCCTCAAAAGGTAATCGCTCCATGAATTATGTAGTACCCGATTATTTGGTGAATAACCGCGATGGAGAACTGGAACTGACTTTGAATGCCAGAAATGCGCCTGATTTACGGATTAGCGATCAATACCGCGAAATGCTCAAATCTTTTCACGATGGTAAATCGGGGAGAAGGGCTACCAAAAAAGAGAAAGAAGCCATCCTTTTTATTAAACAAAAAATAGATAGTGCAAAGTGGTTTATTGATGCCATTAAACAGCGTCAACAAACAATGATGCTTACCATGTGGGCTATTTTGAGTTACCAAGAGCAATATTTTCTTACTGGTGACCAACGCAAATTGCGTCCCATGATCTTGAAAGACATTGCGGAAGCAACAAGTTTGGATATTTCAACGGTTTCGAGGGTCGCCAATTCTAAATATGTACAAACCGAATTTGGCACCAAATTACTCAAAGAGTTTTTCTCCGAAAGTATGCAAAACCAAGACGGAGAAGAGGTTTCTACGCTGGAGATTAAAAAAATCCTATCCGAAATTATTGGAAAAGAGAGTAAACGTCGCCCGCACTCCGACGAAAAACTAATGGATATGCTCATCGAGCAAGGATACAATATTGCCAGAAGAACGGTAGCGAAGTACCGGGAGCAATTAGGCATCCCGGTAGCTCGCTTGCGTAAAGAATTGTAATATATCTATTGGTTTATCGCCCCTTACTGCGCATCCAAGCCCTAAATTTTTCTACATTTACATTGTGTCCTGGCAATGTGGATGCAAACGCATGTGTGCCAGAATCGTCTGGTTTAGCGCAAAAATAGATATAGTCGTGCTTTTCTGGGTTCAAAACCGCATCAATACTCGGGATAGAGGCCATGCTAATAGGGCCCGGTGGTAATCCTTTGTAGATATACGTATTATAAGGTGAATCAAAAGAAGTATGTTCTTGAGTAACGCGGCGCGTAGCAAAATCGCGCGTAGCAAATACCGCCGTTGGATCTGCCTGTAAGCGCATATTGATTTTTAGGCGATTGAGGTATGCGCCTGCTACTGTGGGCTTTTCGGGGACGTAATTCGTTTCGCGTTCCACGATAGATGCCAGTGTATAAGCCTGCATTGGTGTGAGGTTTTGCGCTTTTGCTTTGCTAATGCGGTCGTTTTTGTCCCAAAATGCATCGTGTTCTTTTAGCATCCTTTTAACAAAAGCAGGGCCGTCGGTATTCCAATACATTTCATAAGTGTTGGGAATACAGATAGATATTACAGTTTCAGGCTTAAAACCAATCTCTTTGAGTAATGCAGGGTCGCGGAAAGCGTTCAAGATAGATAAAGAATCTGCCTCAATAAAACGACTTGCAGTGCCGGCCACATCTTCGGGCAGGCGTTGTGCGTTAATTACTACTTTTACAGGTGCTTGCTCGCCTGTACGCAAGTGTTTGATCAGGTCGCGGTTGCTCCATCCGGGTTCTACTTTGAATCTTCCGGCGCGCATGGAGCGCTTATCAAATTTCATTTGTTCGGCAACCCACCTAAAACCTGCTTCGTCTTTAATCAGTTTTTTACTGGTAAGGATATGTACAACATCTTCATAGGAGGAGCCTGATGGAATACAGACGTACTCATCTTCTAAATGTTGAGGAATATTGGCAAAAAAAATGGAAGAGAATGGTTTCCAGCCTAAAACTGCAACTAAAAGAAGTAGGCCGAGGATAATTGGAACTGCGTATTTGCGCATAAAATAATGGTTGGTACGAATAAATTGGTGATGAATTAAAAATGGATTGTGTGTCATGATGTCTGTATGAAAGGCGGATTATAATTACAAATTATTATTTGGCTCTGTAAGTTTTGTGCATGAAAGTCGTACGGCGTACCTATAAATCTATGCACAAAGCCTAACAATGCTCTGTAATAATATCAACGATTTGGTTTTTTTGCGGCCGCAAAGTTAATTGATCTGAACGCATCTGCAAAATAGTTTAGATGAATTTATTTTCAACACAAGTATCAATTAGGTTATAAACGGCTAGGCCGAGTTGCTATTATCCTTTCATTCGGGATCATTACTTTCACTAAATTAAAAGGCCAAACTACTAGCAATCAGTAGTTTGGCCTTATTTATACGAAACTAATTCTGTATAATGTCTACTAAGAAAAAAAACAAATTTTCTTAATAACCTGGATTTTGTACCATATTAGGATTTACATTCAAGTCTTTAGTAGGTATTGGGAAAATATCGCGGAATTTACCCACTGCCGCACCTTCTTTTACACCACCTTTCCAAGCCCATTTATAGGAACCATCGGAGAATTGGCCAAAACGCACCAGATCTGTACGGCGTTGACATTCCCAGTAAAACTCACGGCCGCGTTCGTCGAGCATTACCTCCAGCGTAAGGTTGGCACCTGTGTAATTACCCGAAGTACCCGTAAATGCACGTTCGCGTACTTTATTAAAATAAGTGGCTGCTTGATCTTTGTTGCCACCTGCTGCGCCGCGTAAAATGGCTTCGGAAGCCATCAAATACGCGTCTGCTAAACGGAACATTGGGAAATCTGTATCCGGAAAATCGGGGCTTTTACCTTGAACTCCCGCAGAGGTAAGGTTTTTGAATTTACGAATGGCGTATCCTTCCGTAAATACAGTTAAGTCCTCAATTTCAAGGTTTTGTCCATCGGTATAAAATAAACCACGACGGTCAAAACTGGTCAATTCCACCCTGTAGGTATAATCAGGTTTGTCCAAATCAATAGAAACCTTATGACCACCACCTTGGGTAATGGCAATATCGCCACCATTAGAGGTCAATAATGCATTTCCATCGCTATCACCCAAATTAGCAACCTCTACACCGGATATATTTTTACCACGGAAAGTAAAATTACCAACGGCCAATTGGCCCGCTGCGACTAAAACACCTTTTGTCGCATCCCATTCGCAAGGAATTTCAACGCCACCTGTTGCAGTACCTACAATACTCCAATTTTGGCGCTCCAATATATAGGTTTTATTGGCCAAGTTCACCTTGATGTAGTACAAACCTTTTTGTGGCACAATGATATTAGCGCCACCTGTTTCTAGCGTACCATTTGCGCCATTATCTCCAAATTTTGGTGCTGTATTGGACGAAATTTGGGTAAATAGGATTTCCGTATTGTCATCAGGGAAATACTTATATCCTTCATAAATTTTACTACTAGATACCACCGCCGCCAAAGAATTGCTGGTTTGGGTAGCATCAAAGCCTTGGTGCGAGCCGGGAACATACAACTTCGGATATGAAGCCGTTGCTCCCTCGTTGTAATCTACTTTAATACCAGTAAGATCGGAAGGGAATTTGGCCACAAACTCTTTTGTGGTTCGTGTACCGCCCCAGCCGCCAGCAACGCCAGAATCATCAGGATCCATACTACCACCAATACCTGCACGGATGATAAAGGTCATTCCGCCCCAAGTACGTGTAAAGTTGCCATCAAAATTGACAGGGAAAATAATTTCCTTTGATTTATCATTATCTGCAAGGAACACATTTTGATAAACTGGATCCAGTTCATAACCTGCGTTGATAATTTTATCGCAATAGGTCAAACAATCATCATACTTCTTTTGGCCAATATACACCTCTGCGTTGAGGTACAATTTTGCCAAAAGCGTCCAAGCGGCACCCCTATCGGCACGACCATATTCATTGGTGCGTGGCGCATTCAAGTCTGGCTCAATTGCTTTCAGTTCTGATTCGATAAAAGCAAACAGCTCGCTAGCGGTTGTTTGTTTTGGAATATCACCTACAAAAGAATCTTCTGTAGCAAATGGCGTATTGCGGAACAAATCCAATCCGTGCCAATAACTCAAAGCACGCAAAAAACGCGCTTCAGCACGGTACGCCTTGATTTGGTCGCGGAGTGGCCCTGCTACTTTACGGTCATCGAGTTTTGCATCGGTTGTTTCGCGCAGGTACTCGTTGGTGAGTGCGATTTGTACAAATACCCTGCTGTAGAAGGCGTACATAAAACCATCACCATCAGTCCATGTTTGTGCATGGAAATCCTTAATGGTTTGGTCATTCCAGCCTATAACGGCTTCGTCTGTGGTGAGTTCTTGGTGGTACCAATAACCACGCAAGTACTGTCCGAAACCTTCGTCAATATCCTTAATATCGGATTGCCCAGCAGGGCCTTGTTGGCCAGAAACCGCCAATCCGGCGTATAACTTGGCCAATACCTGCTTGTAGGCCGCTGGGTTTTCGTACACCTTATCAGCGACTAAGAGATCGGGGTCGATTGGTTTTGTATCGAGGTCTTTGAAGCAACCTACTGCGCCCAACAATAAAAAGAGGACGCTAAATATTTTAATATTATGTATCATAATAACAATTTTTTTATGGTTTAGAAACTAACACTTACCCCAGCGAGATAAGTACGTGGACGCGGATATACGCTATTGTCGATACCATTGCTGATTTCAGGATCCAAGCCGTTATATTTAGTTATAACAAAAGGATTTTGAATGGTAGCGTATAAACGAAGGTATTTACCGATCAAGGATTGGAAATTATAACCTGCTGTAATATGGTCAATGCGGAAAAACGAAGCATCGGTAACAAAGTGATCGCTGAATGTCAATTTACTTTGTTCTTTTACATTCAAATCTACCGCCGATTGATTTACGTTTTGCAAATAATTAGTGGTTTGGTAAAGCCTATTCAAGAAGCCCATATCCGTCTGAATATTATTATAGACATAGTTACCAAGATACGCGCGACCTGCAAAGGAGAAATCGAAATTGGAGATGGTCAAATTACTAGAGATACCAAATGAATACAGTGGTGCTGGTTGTTTGTAGCGGTACTTGTCCTTATTGTCGTACGCACCATTGCCATCGCGATCTACAAATTGACCTTCTAAAATATTGCCATTTTCGTCGTATAATTGTTCATACACAAAGAACGAAGATGGTGCATAGTCAACAGTGTGAATTTGAATATTATTACCAACGCCACCTGCAATACCGCCAGTTTCCAAGCCAAATTTAGTAGAATCGACAATATTGGTAAGTAGTTTTACCCTATTGAAATTATAAGCCATATTCGTACTAATATCCCACCGTGCCTTCTTCGTTTTGATTGGTGTTATATTTAACGATGCCTCAATACCTTTTGTGGTCATTTTGCCGGCATTGTCCACAACCACATTGGTCAAATTGGATAATGCAGCAAAGTTGATCTCTGTTAGCATATCAGACGTATTACGTTGATATACATCTACGGAACCACCCAAGCGGTCATTGATAATGCTAAAATCGGCACCTAGGTTGACAGAGCTGGTTTGCTCCCACTTAATATCATAAGCGTATCCATTTGGACGGACAATAGTATCAAAATTACTACCAAATTGGTACTGTACCGTTGGTAGTCCTACTTGATAGGTTGGCAGATAAGCATAATCATTGCCGATTGCTTGTTGTCCGGTAATACCCCAACTTGCGCGAATTTTTAAGTTATTGAAGTATTTATTCTTATTTTCAACCACTTTTACCGCTGCTGCTATCGCGGGGAAATTACCCCAACGATATTCTGGGGCAAAACGAGAAGTCCCATCGCGACGCACGGATGCGGTTAACAAATAGCGATCCTTAAAAGTATAATTTAAGCGGGTAAACATAGACAATAATACCAACTCCGATCCTTCGTAATCATCTAAGGTATTCTCAATTGTACCAGCCGCATCGGAATTGACAGAAAGTTTATTTCTCGTAAATTCCTGCCAAGAGTAACCCACCAAGAGGTCTATATCGTGTATGCCACCAAATGTTTCTTTATAATTCACATACGTTTCCAACAACGCGTTGGTTTTTGTTTCCTCGTATTTGTTATTTGTCCCGCCACCTGTCGTATTATTAAATGAAAAGGAGGCAAAATTCGGAATGACCTTAGTGCCTGTACCATTGGAGCGGTCATAGGCCAAATTAAGGTTATAGCGCAATTGTGGTACTTTTGCAAAACGATAGTCAATGGTAGCATTTGTAATATAATGATTTACCGTAGAGTTATCATCCGTTAAGTTCAAAAGTGCTAAGGGATTAGTGGTTGCAAGACTATTAGGGTTACTATTGCCCGTATTGAGCCAAGTAGTGTAACCACCAAACCTTTCACTGGTATCTTGGCGAACGGGTTGGGTTGGATCAAAACTTAAAGCCGCACCAATAGCACCTTTGTCTGCAAAATGGTTATCGGACAGCATGCCTTTGAAGCCCAAATTCAACTGGAGGCGATTGTTCAAAAACTTTGGATTCAGGTTTACGCCCATGGTATAACGGCTAAAATTATCCGTTTTGAGCAGACCATCCTTATTCGTATAGCCCAAAGAAACGCGGTAGGGCACCATACCAACACCGCCGGAAAGGCTTAAGTTATGATCTTGGCCAAATGCACTTTGGTAAATCTCATCCTGCCAATCGGTGCTGGTATTACCCAATAATTTTAAAGATGGGTGACCCTCTGCATAATTGGTGCGAATAGCAGATCTGAACTCATCCGCGTCCAGTACATCAATCCGACCTGCAGTTTGGCCCGATGATACATTGACGTTATAATCCACCCGGATCTTTTTGCCTAGTGCGCCTTTTTTTGTTGTGATAATGATGACACCACCGGAGGCGCGGTTACCATAAATAGCGGCAGCCGATGCATCTTTTAATACGGTAAATGTTTCAATATCATTTGGATTGATCAGGTTGAGTACGTTTCTGTTTCCTGCCAAACCACTGGTTTCCACCGGCACACCATCAATAACGATCAAAGGATCTTTAGAGGCGGTAAGGGATGATTCGCCACGGATACGAATTTGGGATCCGCCACCCGGAGAGCCATCAGTAGTGATCACCACGCCGGCTACTTTACCCGCCAATAATTCCTGTGGGCTGGTAATAGCACCTCTGTTGAACTTGTCGGTAGAGACGGTTTGTACCAAGCCCGTTGCGTCTTCGCGCTTTACAGTACCATAACCGATCACCACTACTTCTTTCAGAATAGTGCTAGTGGACATTGTGATTTGAACGGTATTGGTACCTACGATACTTTGTTCCGTTTCCTGATAACCAGTATAGTTTACGATCAAGGCCGTAGCGCGGTCGCTCACTTTAATCGTAAAATTACCATCCAAGTCAGTAACAGCACCGTTACCCCTAGATTCTTTTTCGACCAAGGTTACTCCGATGAGTAATTCACCAGTTTCCTGATCTTTTACTGTTCCTGTTATGGTGCGTTGGGCATAGGTAAATTGTACACCCAAACCAACAATGCACATAACGAGCAGTGTTCTCAAGATAAATTTTGTAATAATTTGCATATGAATAGAATAGAATAGTGTGTGTTTTTATGATATGCTTTGGTTTAGTAATGTGCCCAATCTTTTTGGAAGCACAAAGTTGCAGCGAATAATTAATTTTTATTCAATTAACAATGTTAAAATTGGACAAAATTCAATTAGTACCATTTCCGAAAAGCAAATTAACTTTGCGGCAAAGTTACACTAAGTTTTTTTAATACTCCACTATGGCAATTAAAGGAAATAATGTAACTTTGCGGCAAACATACACTAAGTTCACTATTCTATTCACTCAATTATTATTACAATGCAATTACGCTTACTTTTCTCATTTTTATTCTGTGCTATGCTGTCAACAGCATTTAGCCAGACTTCCATCGGTATTATCGGGCCGGCTACTCCAGGTGGTTGGGATTCCGATACCGATATGGTACAAAGCCAAGATAGTGCACACCTTTGGTCATTGACTATTGTGTTGAACCAAGGCTTAGCAAAATTTCGTCAAGACAATGACTGGGCGGTTAACTGGGGCGCTACAGATTTTCCAACGGGTATTGGTACACAAGGTGGTGCAGATATCCCTGTTGCAGCAACTGGTGAGTACACCATTACTTTTAACTCCATTACTGGTGCTTATGATTTCGGATATCGTTCGGATATAGGCATCATCGGTAATGCAACACCGGGTGGTTGGGACAACGACACTGATATGTACAGAGATGCTGTTGATACCAATAAGTATTTCCGTGTTCTTAACTTAACTATCGGTGAAGCAAAGTTTCGTAAAGACAATGCTTGGGCTGTAAACTGGGGTGCTGCTGGTTTCCCACAGGACACGGGTGTAATAAACGGCCCAAATATTCCAATTCCTGCTGCTGGTAAATATCGCGTTGATTTTGACAAATCTACTGGTATTTATCTATTTACAGAAGTTATTGAATTTGTTTCTATTGGTATAATAGGTAGTGCTACACCAGGTGGTTGGGATGCCGACACTGATCTTACTAAAGACGCTGGTAATCCAGATCTTTGGAAAGGCACATTTGATCTTGTGGATGGTGAAGCAAAATTCCGCGCGAATAATGCTTGGGCGATCAACTGGGGTGATTCCATATTCCCAATTAGTATCGCAACTTTAGGTGGACCAAATATTCCTGTACCAGCAGGCCGTTATTTGGTTTCCTTTAATGTAAAAACTGCTGAGTACAAGTTCTTATTAATCGGTAATTATACCTCTGTAGGTATTATCGGTAACTCTACTCCAGGTGGTTGGGACAACGATACGGATATGACGCAAGACCCCAATGATGAATCTATTTGGAAAGTCCGTTTAGTATTGACGGATGGCGAAGCAAAATTCCGCGCTGATAATGACTGGGCAGTAAACTGGGGTGCAGGGGATTTCCCAACAGGAGTGGCTTTATTGGATGGTGCCAATATTCCAATTCCAGCTGGTGAGTATAAAATCACTTTTAACTCTACTACTGGCGAATACAACTTTGAAATTTTGGTGGTATTTCAAACAGTTGGTCTTATCGGACCAGCTACACCAAACGCAAACTGGGACACAGACGTAGATATGACCAAAGATGCTGTAAATGAGTCATTTTGGACAATCCCTTCTGTCGTTTTAACGGATGGCGAAGCAAAATTCCGTGCAGAAGACGCATGGGCTGTTAACTGGGGCTTGGGTGCATTCCCTGCTGGTACTGGTACCCAAGACGGACCGAACATTCCTGTTGTCGGCGGCACGTATAGGGTTACACTCAATTCCGATAGTGGTGATTATGCCTTTGGCCCTGCATCTTCTACTACTGATTTGTTACAATCTAACAGCATCAGCGTGGCACCTAACCCTGCTAAAGACGTAATGAATATTACTATTGAAGCCGCAGAGTTGAAAGGTGATGTACAAGTGATTTTGTTCAATACATTGGGCCAACGCGTGTTGGAGCAAAATATGAACATCCAGCAAACCGCATCGATCAATGTAGCAGGTATCGTGCCTGGTAAATATACATTGCACATAACTAATGGTAAATATATCGTTGGTAAATCTGTTGTAATTGTAAAATAAGATTTGATAATACCCTGACGATTATGCCAGGTTATCAAATAGAAAAAGAATAGGCCGCTTCTGCCAAAGGAGCGGCCTATTTCTTTTATTTATAAAAACTTAGCCGCTCTCATTTCGGTCAAAAAAGGTCAATTTTTAGCCATACATCGCCATTTTTTGAGTTCGATGCAGCGCATCGAACTCAAAAAAGTGGCTCGTCTGACCAAAAATTGCCTACTTTTTTGACTCGAAACCGCGGGCTAAGTTTTTATTATTTTTATAAAAAAAGCAGAAATACGAACAGATTTTTACCTTTGCCCCACTATTTACGTTCCGCATCTAAAATATTAAATATGGCTGTACCTCAAATTATCCCCGATAAAGTTCCAAAGCATATTGCCATTATCATGGATGGTAATGGCCGATGGGCCAAACAAAAAGGTATGCCTCGTGTATTGGGGCATCGAAGCGGGGTGAAAAGTGTACGCGAAGTAACCGAAGCAGCAGCGCAAGTGGGCGTTGAGTACCTCACTCTGTATGCTTTTAGTACTGAAAACTGGAACCGCCCACCCGCCGAAGTAACGGCCCTAATGAGCCTTTTGGTAGAAACGATTAAAGGCGAAATTCGGGATTTGAACAAAAATGGGGTGCGTTTATTGGCTATTGGGGATATTGAAGCACTACCGGCAGGCACCTACAAAGCATTGATGGATGGTATTGAAAAAACAAAAAACAATACACGTATTAGTTTGGTATTAGCCCTGAACTATTCTGCAAAATGGGAAATCCTACACGCCACCCGTATGCTGGCAGCACAAGCCGCAGCAGGGACCCTAAACCCCGCAGATATTGACGAAGCAGCCTTTGAAAATGTACTAAGTACCAAAGGGATTCCCGATCCCGAACTCCTCATTCGTACCAGCGGAGAGGCCCGTATCTCCAATTTTCTACTGTGGCAAATTGCGTATGCTGAATTGTATTTTACGCCTGTATTTTGGCCCGATTTCGGTAAAGAAGAACTGATTGAGGCCATTTCTGATTATCAGAATAGGGAGCGTAGGTTTGGGAAAACGAGTGAGCAATTGGGGTAGGTATGTACCACGCAGTAATAATTAATGCTTATCTTTGTGCTATATTGAAATAAATATTATCGTTTACTCAGGCTAATAAATGGCTATAACAAAGTAGTTTATGGAGCAATTTTGGCTAAAAGCATAGGATTATCGGCAATCCGCGATAAGTGTCCAAGATTTAACCAATGGATTAGTCTATTAGAACGTATTTGAATGCCGTTAGATTAATATTTTAGAAATATAAATACTTAATCTTATCATAACCACCACCACATCTATGTCCAAACTCAACACCTGGGTACCAATGCCCAATAACTCTGATTTTTCCATACATAACCTGCCTTTTGGCGTTTTTTCCATAGGCAATAGCACTAAATCGCTCGGAATAGCCATCGGAGCGCATATTGTTGACCTCCATTATTGGGCGCAAATGGGCTGTTTTAAGGAGATTACACCACAAAACGAAGTATTTGCAGCCGACACGCTCAATCATTTTATCAGTTTGGGCAAAATAGTAACCAATGCAGTTCGCAATAAGGTACAAGAAATCCTTTGCGACCCCGAAAGCACCCTAAAAAGCGACCCTCGTGCCCTTGTTGCTCAATCGGAGGCCACCATGCACCTCCCGGTAGCCATCGGCGATTATACAGATTTTTATTCCAGTATAGAACACGCCACGAATGTAGGAAAAATGTTCCGCGACCCAGCCAATGCATTGCTGCCCAATTGGCGCCACCTGCCCGTAGGTTACCACGGCAGGGCCTCGTCGATCGTGGTGAGTGGAACACCTATCCGTCGTCCACACGGGCAAGTATTACCCAAAGGCGAGGAAATACCCGTCTTTCAAGCAAGTGCTCGCCTCGACTTTGAATTGGAAATGGCTTTTATTATCGGGAAAGAAAGCAATATGGGCAATCCAATTAGCACCACCGAAGCAGAAGACTATATTTTTGGTATGGTATTGTTCAACGACTGGTCGGCACGCGATATACAGCAGTGGGAATATGTACCACTGGGGCCATTTTTGGCTAAAAACTTTGGCAGTTCCATATCGCCTTGGGTCGTTACGTTGGAAGCCCTTGCGCCTTTCCGTGTACAAGGGCCTGCACAAGAACCGCAACCGCTCCCTTATTTGCAAAGTACGGGAATGAACAACTATGATATTGCCCTAGAAGTGGCCATTCAACCCGAAAGTGCCCTAGAAACCATCGTTTCCCGCTCCAATTTTAAATATATGTACTGGAATATGGCACAACAACTCGCCCACCACACGGTTAATGGCTGCAATGTACGTGTCGGCGATATGATGGCCTCTGGCACAATAAGTGGACATACCGAAGATTCCTATGGCTCTATGCTTGAACTATCTTGGATGGGTACCAAACCCCTAAAAATGGCCGATGATAGCGAAAGGACATTTATTCGCGACAATGATACGGTTATCATGCGCGGTGCGGCAGCCCGTGGTGATGTACGGGTTGGATTTGGGGACGTGAGTGGAAAAATATTTTGAAATGATTATTTTATCGCGATACATTCAGCCTTAGGAAATAATTAACCCAAATTACCGTTTTTCTGCTCCATCATTAATCCAAGCATCGCATTCGACAATAATATGCAACAAAGAACAGACGTAGAAGCCATTACCAGATTGGTACAATCAGAAACAAGTTTTCTCCCCAAACTCGCCGAAGCCACTTCCAAAGTGATTGTTGGCCAAGAAACCATGATGGATCGCTTGCTCATTGGCTTGCTCACCAGAGGACATATACTATTGGAAGGTATGCCCGGACTGGCCAAAACACTCGCCATCAAAACACTGGCTCAGGCCGTGGATGCTAAATTTAGCCGTATCCAATTTACCCCTGATCTATTACCTGCCGACGTAGTGGGTACCACCATTTACAATCCTGCAAAAGCGGAGTTTTATGTACGAAAAGGGCCTATTTTTGCCAATTTTGTCCTAGCAGATGAGATAAATCGTGCTCCAGCAAAAGTGCAAAGTGCCTTGTTGGAAGCCATGCAGGAACGGCAAATTACTATTGGCAACAATACCTTCAAATTAGAAGAACCATTTTTGGTATTGGCTACCCAAAACCCAATCGAACAAGAAGGTACGTACCCTTTGCCCGAAGCGCAGGTGGATCGCTTCTTACTCAAAGTTAAAATTGGGTATCCTACCATGGAAAACGAACGTGCCATCATGCAGCGCAACCTCAATGGAGAAGAAATACACGTACCTAAAGTGCTCACCATTGATACCCTCTTGCGTGCCCGCGATGTGGTAAAAAAGGTGTATATGGACGAAAAAATTGAGCAATATATCCTCAATATTATCTTTTCTACCCGCGAACCCGCCCGATTTGGTTTACCGCAAATTGCACCGCTCATCAGTTATGGTGCTTCGCCACGTGCGAGTATAGCATTGGCACAGGCAGCACGCGCAATGGCTTTTATCAATCGCCGTGGATTTGTTACACCCGACGACGTGAAATCCATTGCCAATGACGTATTGCGCCACCGCATTGGTCTTACTTACGAAGCCGAGGCAGAAGGTATCGACCAAGAAGCCATTATCGCCAAAATATTAACAACTATTATCATTCCCTAATCTTGGAGGCAACCGAACTATTAAAAAAAGTCCGCAAGATCGAGATCAAAACGCGGGGACTGAGCAGCCACCTGTTTACGGGCGGGTACCACAGTGCCTTTCGCGGAAAAGGGATGTCGTTTAGCGATATTAGGCTTTATTACCCAGGCGATGACGTGCGGACCATAGACTGGAATGTAACTGCGCGCACGGGCGATCCGTATGTAAAAGAATACGAAGAAGAACGCGAAAATACCATGATGCTGTTGGTGGATGTTAGTGCATCTGCGGTTTTTGGTAGCCATACCGTTTTTAAGGAGGAATACCTCTCCGAACTTTGCGCGGTGTTGGCATTTTCGGCTATCGCCAACAACGACAAAGTGGGTGTTTTGCTCTTCTCCGATCAAATTGAATTGTATATCCCGCCCAAAAAAGGCAAGACACATATACTTAGGATTATCCGCGAAATATTGACGACCAAGCCCAAAGGCAACGGCACGGATATGAACAAAGCCCTACAATTTGTAAATAATATCCTTAAAAAACGCAGTGTTTGCTTTGTACTCTCCGATTTTATCGACGAAAACTACAACGATGCCTTGCGTATTATCGCACGTCGGCACGACCTGATTGGTATCCATTGTTGGGATCTGCTGGAACGCGAACTCCCCGATGTGGGCGTACTGCGTGTCACCGATGCAGAAAGTAACAAACAAGTATGGGTGGACACGACGGGGAGTGCGCTGCGCCGGCAGTACCGAGAGAGTTTTGAGGCACATGTAGCCGATACAAAAAACCTATTTAGACAAGTAGGTGCGGATTTTTTGACCTTGGGTACGCATGAGCCTTATGTACAGGCTTTGCTGAAGTTCTTTTCTCAGCGGTCACAGAAGGCGATTCAGCATGGGTAGTAACTGATGATTAATCACCTTTATATTTGTCCTTTATATTTTGGGTCAAAATCTACCATCCATTCAATACCATATTTGTCTCTAAACATCCCAAAATATGAGCCCCAAGGACTATCGGCAATAGGCATTTCAACTTGTCCGCCCGCTGAAAGTCCGTTGAACAACGTATCGGCTTCTTCTTTGCTTTCTGCACTAATGGATATCTTAGACCTGTTTTCGTTTTCATTAACTTTGCCCATACTTTCTGGAACATCATTGCCCATTAAAACATTTTTGCCGATAGGTAAAGCAATGTGCAATATTTTATTTGCATCAATTTCTGCTACCGGGAATTCGGGGCTTGACAGGTCTTTAAGCCGCATAATATTTGCGAACTCTCCACCAAATACTGATTTGTAAAAAGTAAATGCTTCTTCGGCATTGCCATTAAAGTTGATGTGTGGATTGATAAGTGCCATAATTTTTATTTTTAATTTTCTACTTTATATCGAATAGCATTTTCAAGAATATCAAGATTGAGTGGAAATGTAATCTTCAATTTGCTCTTGAATGTTCATTTATTGTCTATTTGATATGCCTTACAATGAAGCCTACCGCCCGCTCCGCTTCGCAAAGTTACAAAAAAATGAAAATGTAGTGCATCATTTTTGCTCTGTCGTTACGCCAATGATAACGCCAAAGTTGCCGTCTGTTTGTGTCCAATTTTGTTCGGGTAAATATGTACGTGAAACAAGCCCGTCAAGATACAAAGCATTTTTGCAACCCATTTTTTTAAAGTAGTTCGCAAATTCATAAAAATTTATTTCCTTTTTAGACATCGCAAAAATGATTTTATTGTCTGGCAAAATTCCAACGCCATTTCTAATATTCAGATTTGTTGAATTTTCTTTAAATGCCGAATGAATTTGTCCGTCAATAACCAACATTGGACCTGATTGGGTCGCATATTTTATTTTTCCATTGTCAATAAAATTTGTGGTGGTACAGATCATTGGAAAACTGTCAACCGTGCTATAAAAAACGCCATTTGGTTTTAAGTAAAAATTTCCGTTTCCGCTTGTCGTGTCTAAAGGTGTAATTGTTTTTTGATTTTCAATGAAAAGACCCTGCGGTGCATTGTCATGTTTGTACATACCAGCATTCATTGCAAACACCAATTGTTTATGATGTTTGTCAAGCCAATTTTTTAAATTTAGTATGCTCTTGAAGTTTTCTTGTTGCTCGTTCTTCCAATAAAGTTTTAAATCTTGCCTTTTAGGGTCAACGATATAACTTACAAATCGGTCGTCTGCACTTTTTTGGTTTTGAGCAAAAACAATTATTCCTACTGTTGAAAGGATAAAAAGTGTGGTTAATATGAATATTTTGTTTTTGTTCACGGACTGTTTCGGAATGGTTACTGTTAATGCTCGCTCCGCTTTGCAAAGTTACGAAAAAACGAAAACAGAATGCAACATTTTTTGGGATTTTTTGGCAAACGGAACGGGCATTGCGCAGCGATCCTGAGATGCAATGGTTAGGGCTTTGTGAAGTTAGAGATTTGAAGGCACCAATGCCCAATAAAACCACAAATATTGATTAGAAGTACTAATGCACATCAGCCCCAAATTTACAAAACCCATGTTAACGGTAGTGGTTTTGTTCGTCAGCCAAGATTCATTTCTAATTAAATGACTGTCTAAATGCTAAAGGAGATTGGTTGGTTTTAGTCTTAAACAATTTGCTAAACGATTGTGGATGTTCAAAGCCTAAACTAAAGGCTATTTCGTTTACCGATAAATCAGTGGTTGATAGCTTTTCCTTTGCTAAGTCAATTAACTTGTCATGTATAAATTGTTTGGTACTTTGTCCTGTCAATAGTTGAAGCAAGCGACTTAAATAGTTGGCTGAAACATGTAAATTATCAGCAATAAACTGAACGGTTGGAATACCTTTATTCGCTAAATTATCCTCATTGAAATAAGTCGTGAGAAAATCTTCCAGTTGAGTTAAAATTTTATGGTTGGCTATTTTTCTGGTAATAAACTGCCGCTGGTAAAAACGTTCAGAATAGGTAAGCAAGAGTTCTATTTGGGCGATAATTACATCTTGGCTAAAATTATCAATGTTGGTGTGATATTCTTGAGCAATTTTTTCAATAATGTCCGTCACCAATGTCTCTTCTTTTTCAGAGAGGTGCAAGGCTTCATTTACATTGTAGCCAAAATAGCCGTATTGTTTTATCTTTTTTGCAAGTGGTGTATTCCATAGAAAATCGGGGTGGATTAATAATAGCCACCCCGAATGATTTAACGCTTTATTGGACGATGCCTGGATCGATAAGGTTTGTTTTGGCGACATAAAATGCATTACCCCTTCATCAAAATCAAAATCCTGTTGCCCATATTTCATTTTTGCAGTAAAATTTTTCTTTAATGCAATGGAGTAAAAATGATGAACAATGGTTTTTGAGCAAGGCGCTGGTTTAATCTTTATTTCTTCAAACTTTACAACACTTATCAACGGGTGTTCGGGCTTAGGTAAATCCATCAGCCGATGATATTCTGCAATGGTTTTTATAAAAACGGGCGTTGATGAAGACATATAGTTAAATAAAAATTTATAAATTAAATAAAATTTTTAAGCCCTCTTTAAGTGAGGTGGGTTTACGTCCAAGTTTAATTTCCAAATCACTTGTTACAGTTGATTCTTGGTCGTTTTTAATATCAACATTGAAATTGACTATTTTATTTACAACAACTTCCGGAAGCCCTTGTTTTTGCATTAATTCCTTATAAACAGGAATTTCAACAGGTAGATATGTAATTTCTTTACCGGAAAGTTCGGATAATGCATCCGCCACATCATAAAATGAGTAGGCTTCGCTTGCGGTAAATTTATACACCTGATTATTGAAATCTTCATTTAACAATACATTTGCCATCGCTTCACTCAAATCTTTTCGCAATGTAAAAGCCACTTTACCATTGCCCGCTACTTGAGAAAAACCTCCACCCTCAAACACCGTTTTTCCAACATAATAAGGAAGCACCTCCATATACAAAGCATTTTGAAAAATGATGTACTTCAAACCACTTTGTTTGATATAATCCTCGGTAGCAAAGTGCTCCTCCATTAATGTATTCGTTAATGTTGCTCGATTTTTTAACGAACGGCTGGTGTAAGCAATAGAAGTTACCCCCATTTTCTTCGCAGCATCTACCACGTTTTTGTGTTCTTGCATTCGGTCGCCTTGGTCTCCCGAAGAAATAAGTAAAACGGTATCCACGCCATCCATCGCTTTTTCTAATGAGGTAATATTTCCATAGTCGCCAATAAATGATTGCAATCCTTTTGCCTGCAATTCTAAACGTTTTTCCTCTTTCCGGGTGATGACGTGAATTTGTTGAGCTGACACCTTTTTCAACAATGTTTCAATGACCACAGTACCCATTTGACCCGAAGAACCTGTTACTAAAATTTTGTTCACTTTTTATTTATTTTTAAGTTGTTGCAAAATTGCACTGCAAAGGTCTGCAACTGCTTAAAATGACTTGTATCCAAATCTACCTTTGTTTTAGTAAAATCTGATATTGTAGAGGAGAAGGTGTAGTTTGGTGGTCGTCTTGCCATTACTGCTAACGCTCGCTCCGCTTTGCAAAGTTACGAAAAACTGAAAACGCGTGCATAGTTTTTGGGGAATATTGCCCAACCAGTATTATGCGTAGCCTTTCTTTGGCTTACTAATAAATACATACCTGTCCTTGTCCAATTGGCAAAACAGAAGCAATAACGTCTACTCTAACTTTGTTGTCGTAAAGTTTTTCAATTGCCCAACCAACTAAGTCAACTGCTGCCAAGCAGCCTGCTGCGGTCCCAATGTTTCCGTGCGTTACCAAATGTTTGTCTTCAAGTACATCAACGCCATAATTTTTTAAAGCTGCACACAAAGATAATCCACACTGTTGAATTGCCTAATACCAAAATTCGTAAAGTTTTAGGCAGAAAACAAAAATGGCAGAAATATTGTTTTATTTATCAAATGACAACAAAACGCTCCAATATTTTGGCCTCCGAAGTGGTTGCTTTCGACGAAACGGGCCTAAAATATAATCTTATAACAGGCTAGTTGGTATGCATCTATTAAAAAACTATTTTACCGTTTTATTTCTATTCAATATATCATTTGTCTATGCACAAAATATTGATTTAAAATCTTTTAACGAAAGAAGGATCAAAGACACCAAAACAGATATGCTAATTTTGGGTGGTTGGGCATTGGGCAATATGGCAGTAAGTGGTATTTTACTAACACAGACGAAGGGCGGCGTTTCCAAAGGTTTTCACCAAATGAATATTGGATGGAACGTTGTCAATTTGTCGATTGCTGGTTTTGGTTATGTTGCGGCATTGAAAAGCGATCCTTCTACATTCGATCTATTCGGCAGTATTGACGAACATTATAAATTACAGCGGTTGTTTCTTTTTAATGCGGGATTAGATGTGGGGTATATGGCAGCGGGTGCTTTTTTGATGGAAAGAAGCAAATCAAGGCTCAAAAAACCCGAGCAAATGAAGGGTTTTGGACAGGCTGTGATTGTAAATGGGGCTTTTCTTTTTGCTTTTGACCTTGTTAATTACGTCATTCAGTCGGGGCATAATGATAAGATTCAGTTGCTTTTGAAAAATGAGGGGATTGGTATGTTGCTGCATTTTTGATAAAATGGAGGTGTGGGCTATGGAGCACTCCGTTTTTATGAATGTGGCCAATTATAGAATAAAAAGTTGAAGTTTTATTCGTCTGCGCAACGTGCACAAAACCCAATGTTATCTGTCTGTGGTTTTGTCAATCAGCTTTCCATTGTTATGTAATTGAAATAAAGGTTTTCATCTAGATTAATGACTACCAAATATTGTGTCAGGTATCGTCCTATTGTGTAATCAAAAACGGCAAATTGATTTTTACTGTCCGGATATAAACCAACCCTCACAAGTTGCAATGAGTGCATGAGTTGTATTGCCGGGCTTGTTGTTTCATCGTCAAAGTTTACAAGATTGACCAGTTTTTCTTTCCCGACCTCTACTAAATGATGCTCAACGTAACCTTTTACAGTATCACAGTCTGTGTCATTAAAATCCTGCTCAATCAGCTGTTTATTTTTCTTGTCAAACGCTGTAATGTTTTCAATAATTTGTTTTGCAATATCCAAGCGTGTGGGTGCAATACTTTTATTATTAAAGTTTAAGTCTATTTTGATTTCTCGTCCATTGATATCTATTTGAACGTCATATCCTTCTTCAAGACGATCCGCATCAATGTCTGCAAAGTGTGGTAATGAATAATTTGCCATTGTTAGTTTGTATTGTTGTTTTAGTTGATTTTTATTGCTTTACCCGAAACTGATGTGAGCGGTAAATAGTTTACCTGCCAAGTCCCATCAATATTGCTTTTTCAACTGGACAAAGTTGATGATCTATTTTATTGATATTAAAATCATTTTTTGTCAATAAGGGAGGCTGTGCCATAAATTTTGGTGTTGTGCCAGAATGATTTTGTGCAGCGTGAACAATAAACGGATGGCACAAATAAACTGTTCCTGCCTTACCCGTTGCAACAATTTCTTCTTTTGTAGCAATTGTATTTAAACGTTGGGCCAATTCCACAAACGAAAGACCTTTTTCTCCCTCGGGTGCTAAAATTTTTGCAACGTCAAAATGAGAGCCTACTTTGATAATGGTTGGTGCGTCTCGGTCTGTCACATCTGAAAATAGGAATAGCATTAATAACCCACGGGCTTTTGAGTTAATATTGATTCGCCATTCAAAATAATTATTGGCATCTTCGCCTGCAAAACTGGCATCTACATGCCAACCTGTGTCATTTGCTTGTTCTTTGCTTGGGAAACGTATTGGAAATGAGCCAAGTGTCCATCTTGGAAGCCAATTATCTTTTCCAACTAATTGGTCAAAAGCATTGTGAAGGATTGTGGTATTTGCTGCTTTTTTAAAGGGTTCGTGCCCTAATTCGCCAATTCTAATTACTGGTTGTGTCCAACTGTCGGGATTGTTAGGATCGCATTGCGTGGCTTCCCATAATATTGCTCGACAGTTGTCTGCAATTTCAGTAGAAAAAGCATGCTCTATTTTGACAAACCCGTTCTTGATAAAGCTGTTTATTTGTTCAGACGTTAGTTCTTGCATTGTTTTTAAGTGTTTTTGTTGGTTTACCACAACTCGTTTTCATGCGCAAAGTTATTTATTTTCATTTTATCTATAACACACTTTTTAGCACACATTCTGAAACAGGCAAATAGATATAAACGGTCTCCCCTCGTACGCCACATCATCTAAAAAGAAGCGACGGCTTCAAAAAACATAAAAAAAATGCCCGATCTTTTGTAGAGACCGGGCACCAATAAACGCTTATTGAATTTTAATCCTTATCATCGTTTTTAGGCTTGCTACCATCCTTTTTAGGCTTGCTACCGTCTTTTTTGGGCTTTCTGCCATCTTTTTTGGCTTTCTTATCCGCATCGTGTTTAGCCATAATCTCATCAAATTTGCGCGCTTGTTCGTCATTGAGAAGGGCTTTTTGCGCTGCTTTGCGTTCTTCGCGCATTTTTTTCATATCCGCTTTTTTATCTCCTTTTGCGGCTTTCATTTTCTCTTTGTACTCTTTGCTTATTTTTTTAAACGCCTCTTTTTGTTCTTTGCTCAAGTTAAGTTCTTTGGATAATTTATCCTCTTCGCCTACTTCACCAGATGGCCTTTTTTGTGTTGTTGGTGTTGTTGTTGGAGTGCTACCGCGCTCTTTTTTCACAGGTGCGGCTTCTGATTGAGCATTTAATAGAGATGCAAAAAGCATCATAATAGCAAAAATACCTGATTTTGCAATAATATTCATGTTAATGATTTTGTTTATGGAGCAAAACCTGCTCGCTAGTGTTACAATGCAATTTGGACGACAGACTACCCAAAGCGTTACATTGGGTAGCAGTTAAACTTTTGTTATTAAAATATGGCATTTTTAGTACTTTGGTTGTCACAAATCAACATCCATAAATTACTTTTCTGCCTTTTTGTCTGCTATCTGCCAGTATTTTGCCAATAAATCATCTTGGCAAAACATTTGCATCCTTGCTATTCCTCAAATGTTTCGCATCTTTGCTGCCATAATTGCAGTAGTAAGTATTTGGACATAATTAATTGGCGGAAATGACCAAGTTCAAAATGGTAATTAATTGTGTACAAATACTTAATTGCTTTCACCCTTATTTGAGTATAGAAACTGAACAAGTGTATGTTTGATCAATTGACACAGGCGATCAATTCCGATGATGAGCCGGATTATGTTCCGCTATTTTCACTGGAAGATGAAGATGATTCCCGACAGGACGAGGTATTCCCTGATACGCTCCCTATCCTGCCGTTAAAAAATACTGTTTTATTCCCCGGTATCGTAACGCCCATTACGATTGGCCGCGACAAAAGTATCCGAGCCGTTCAGCGCGCTTATGATAATGGCCGTTTTATTGGGGTACTTTCGCAACGCGATATGAAATTTGAGGCACCCGGCCCGAATGACCTACATGATATAGGCACGGTGGCGCGTATCCTCAAATTACTAAAAATGCCCGATGGATCCACTACCGCCATATTGCAAGGTCGCAAGCGTTTCAAATTGGTGCGTATGGTAGCCGAAGACCCTTATATGGAGGGCGAAATAAAGGTGTTGGAATACGACAAACTCAAGAATAAAATGATGTTTAAAGCGGCAATCAGCAGTATTCGCGATTCCGCAAAACATATCATCGAACTGTCTCCCCATATCCCATCGGAAGCAGCGGTAATGTTGCGCAATATCAATAATGATAATTTCTTGCTCAATTTTATTTCTTCTAATTTAGGGATTGATTTAAAAGACAAACAAGCCATTCTCGAAGAAAATCAGTTGCAAATAAAGGCATCCATGATCCTTCAACACATGGATGGCGAATTGCAATTACTCGAACTCAAAGACCAAATTGAGTCTAAAGTTCGTGTCGATATCGAAAAACAACAGCGCGATTATTTCCTCAACCAACAACTCAAAACCATTCAGGAAGAGTTGGGGCAAAACCCACAGGAAGACGAAATGAACGCCCTAGCCGAACGGGCAAAAAAGAAAAAATGGGCCAAACCTGTTCAAGATGCTTTTAATAAAGAATTATCCAAAATTCGACGCGTAAATCCGCAAATTGCAGAATATGCCATCGGGGTTAATTATTTAGAAACCTTGCTCGATTTGCCTTGGGATGAATATTCCAAGGATAATTTTGACTTGAAAAAGGTCAAACAAGTCCTTGATAAAGACCATTTTGGCCTCACCAAAGTAAAAGAGCGTATCTTGGAACATTTGGCGGTACTCAAACTCAAAGGTGATTTTAAAGCCCCTATTTTGTGCCTCGTTGGGCCTCCGGGTGTGGGTAAAACCTCCTTGGGTAGTAGTATTGCAAAAGCACTTAAACGCAAATATATCCGCGTTTCATTGGGTGGATTACACGATGAATCCGAAATCCGCGGACACCGCAAAACCTATATCGGTGCCATGCCCGGTCGTATTATCAAGTCATTGAAAAAAGCAAAAACGGGTAACCCTGTTTTTATCCTCGATGAGATAGATAAGGTAGGCAAAGACTTCCGCGGCGATCCTTCCTCTGCTTTGTTGGAGGTATTAGATCCAGAACAAAATACCACTTTCCACGATAATTATTTGGAAATCGAGTACGATTTGTCCAAAGTCTTGTTTATCGCAACCGCCAATTCGCTCTCTACCATCCAGCCCGCACTGCTGGATCGGATGGAAATTATTTCATTGGCGGGTTATTCTTTGGAAGAAAAACTGGAAATTGCCAAACGGCATTTGATCCCCGATCAACGCAAGGAACACGGCCTCAAAACTGGCGATCTCAAAATTACCGATAAAGCACTTTCTGCCATTATCCATGATTATACAGGTGAAAGTGGTGTGCGCAACCTGAACCGCGAAATCGGTTCAGTGATGCGGTATGCAGCCAAAAATATTGCGATGGAAGAAGCGTTTGACACCACGATCAAACCAGAGGATTTGCGCAAGATACTTGGCCCAACCAAACACGAAAGTGATACTTACACAGAGCAACAAGCACCTGGTGTAGCCGTAGGTTTGGCTTGGACAAGCGTAGGCGGCGAAATACTATTTATTGAGGTCAGCCTCAGTAAAGGCACTGGAAAACTGCAACTCACCGGCAATTTGGGCGAAGTAATGAAAGAAAGTGCGTTTACAGCACTTTCCTATATCAAAGCCCACGCAGAGGAACTTGGGGTGGATCAGGAAACCATCGAAAAAACAGATATCCATATCCATATCCCCGAAGGTGCTATCCCGAAAGACGGCCCATCCGCGGGTGTTACCATGCTTACAGCGATAACTTCGGCCTTTACCAAAATTCCGGTAAAACCATACCTCGCCATGACAGGAGAGATTACCCTACGTGGAAAAGTACTCCCCGTAGGTGGTATTAAGGAAAAAATATTGGCCGCCAAACGCGCTGGATTAAAAGAAATTTTACTCTGTGCAAGCAACCGTAAACATATTGAAGATATTGAGCCAGAATATATAAAAGGACTTACGTTCCATTATGTAACCAAAATGGACGAGGTACTCAAACATGCGCTCAAAAAGAAATAACGGACAAATTCAAGCAAACGTCAATCATAAAGAACGATAATACAATAAGTTATCACTTTTGGGTAGGTTAATTTTTGTCCGGGCAAGTATCTTTTTGTGCAAATAGTAGATCTATTTAAACAAAAAGATAGGCAGGACGGGCGGAAAGGAACCAGCCAAAAGTAATAACTTTATTGTATTATCGTTCTTAACCTCTATCTTTACGCCCGAAATGGAAAAATACAATTATATCTATCATTTAGGGCGGTATGTTACTTTAATGGGGCAGGCATTTAGCAAGCCCGAAAAAATGTCAATGTACTGGAAAGAGACAGCCCGACAAATGAACGATATTGGGGTGGGGTCATTGATTATCGTTTGCTTGATCTCCATTTTTATCGGTGCAGTTTCGGCGCTTCAGTTTGCTTATCAGTTGGATGGACAATTGATTCCGAAGTACTATATCGGTTATATTGTTCGTGATTTAGCGATTATCGAATTGTCTCCTACATTTACTTGTTTGGTATTGGCCGGTAAAGTAGGTGCTAATATGGCTGCTGAAATAGGCGGTATGCGCCAAAAGGAGCATATTGATGCCATGGAAGTAATGGGGGTTAATACGGCCAATTACCTCATTACACCTAAAATAATAGGATCACTATTTACGATTCCTTTGTTGGTTACGCTATCTGCTTTTGTGGCAATAGTGGGTGGTTATTTGGCTACTGTGCCTTTTGGGCATTTGACCGATGACGAATATATGCGCGGTCTTCGTTCGTTCTTTACCGAGCGAAATGTGACCATGATGTACGTAAAAGCCTTTGTTTTTGCGTATATTCTTACTTCTGTATCTTGTTATCAAGGATATTACGTAAAAGGTGGCAGCATCGAACTTGGCCAAGCGAGTACCCGCGCTGTGGTATTTAGCGATATAATGATCTTATTGGCCGATTACTTTATCGTTGTTCTTTTGGCTCCATGATTTGGCGTTCGATTACAGCGCAGCAGTTTGCGCTTTATTTTACCATCTTAGTATATGTTTCGGGATTGATCGGCATGCAAACCGCATGGCGCGATTGGTTTATTTCCATGACCCCGTTTACGCTGCTCCTTTCTACGGCAGTCTTGCTGTGGTGGCAACCCTTGCACACAGCACGTACGCGCGCATGGGCGATCGGGGCATTTTTGATCGGTTATGGTGCCGAAGTGATTGGCATCAATACTGGTTTGATCTTTGGTGACTATGCTTATTCGGGCGTACTTGGCCCACAAATATGGTCCACACCACCTATCATTGGTATCAATTGGCTTTTGGTTACTTACTTAATCAATGAAGTAGTTTGGCGTTTTTTACCCGCTCGGGCTACCCCTTTTTGGGGTGCAACAATAGCAGCAATTTGCTGTACCGCATTCGATTATTTAGTGGAACCGGGTGCTATTTCGCTCGGTTACTGGTCTTGGAGTACAGGTTTGCCGCCTTTTGAAAACTATGTAGGTTGGTTCTTTGTTTCCTTAGTTATATCCATATCTTATACCAAAACCATGAGTGCCGGACTTAGAAATACCGCCGCTCCGGTGTTGTTAGTACTTCAATTATTGTTTTTTGCAGTAATACGGTGAATAATCGCAATTTTTTCCGCAACTTTGCGTCTCTTTGGAACTTAAAGTTGTCATTTTGGGGTGGATAACTTTTTGCTCCGACCTCTTTTCTATCAAAATTAAATACCCATATCCTCAGATACTCGCTAATGCCTGAATTATCTTTTCAATACCCGACGTGGTTTTTTGTGTTTTGTGCGCTGCTCGGGCTGGGCTATGCTGCCTTGTTATATTATCGTGACACTACTTTTAAAGAGCAGTCAGTATGGTTGCGCAGGACACTATTTTTCCTGCGGTGGCTGGTAATCACGCTATTGAGCGCATTATTATTATCGCCATTGCTCAAAAAGAATATTACTGAAATTAAAAAACCTGTGATCGCGATGCTCCAAGATCAGTCCGAAAGTATCGGTACGGCCTTGGAGGGCGAAACACTCAACCAGTACAAACAAAACTGGCAATCGCTCCGCGATGCGTTAAGTGAGCAATACGAAGTACATGAATTGTCTTTTGGCGATGAAGTACGCGACGGCGTTAATTTTGAATTTAAAGACAAGGTATCCAATATTTCCGAGGCACTCCGCGATGTGTATGACCGCTATGGTGCGCAAAACTTGGGTGCTATCGTGCTCTCCTCCGATGGTATTTACAACGAAGGCAGTAGCCCTTCCTATTCGGGTGTACCCATTGCGGCACCCGTTTATACCGTGGCATTGGGTGATACAACACCGAAGAAAGACTTGATTTTGAAGCGTGTTTTCCACAATAATATCGTGTATTTGGGCGATAAATTCACCATGCAAATCGACGTGGCCGCCAACAATTGTAGCGGCGCGCAAACCGTTTTGAACATCGGAAAACGCGACGGTGATAATATCACTTCCATCCAAACCATTCCAGTAAATGTAACGGGAAAAGACTTTTTTGTTACTAAAACCGTAGAATTAGAAGCAAAAACACCCGGTGTAGCGCAATATGTGATCTCTTTGGTGAAAATACCAGGAGAAGCCACCACTGTCAACAATACCAAGGAAATTTTTATTGATGTACTGGATGCGCGACAAAAGATACTCCTTTTGGCCAATGGTGCGCACCCCGATATTAGCGCGCTGCGCCAAATGTTGGAAATGAACAAAAACTACGCCGTGAGTATTGCCAATGCAAATGATCCCGGTTTGGATGTAGGCAAATTCGATTTTGTCGTACTACATAGCCTTCCCTCACGTACCAATGAGGCAACGGGCATCCTGCGTACACTCAATGACAAACGGATTCCACGCCTGTTTATCACAGGAATGCAGACCAATTTTACGGCACTTTCCCAAGCACAAGGGCTAGTTTCAGCGCAAAGTGATGCCGTACAAAGCGACGAAGTACAAGGCTATTTTGTCAAACAATTCGCCGCCTTTAGCCTCGCGCCACGGGTGATTGAAGAATTGCCCAAGTTTAACCCCGTACAATGCCCATTTGGCAATTTTGGGGCTACTACACAAGCGCAGGTCGTATTGCGGAAGCGCATTGGTAAAGTTGATACCGATCAGCCGCTATTGGCTGTGGGCGAAACAAATGGTATAAAAACAGGTATTTTCCTAGGCGAAGGGCTTTGGAAATGGCGTTTATTCGATTACCTCCAACACCAAAACCACGATATTTTTGACGAAATAATGGGCAAAACCGTACAGTTTTTGTCCGTTAAAGAAGATAAACGCAAATTCCGTGTTACCCTCGATAAAACGGTATTTAACGAAAACGAGCCCGTCCAATTTGGCGGTGAACTCTACAACGACAACTACGAACTCACCAATGACCCCGATGTAGCGATGGCGGTCAAAAACCAGCAAGGCCGCGAGTTTACCTATACTTTCAACAAACAAGGTAAGGCATACACCCTAGATGCGGGTATCCTTCCGGTTGGCAACTATACCTACCACTCCACAACGGCATTCAACGGCCAACAACTAAGTTTTGATGGTCGCTTCAGTGTGCGTCCGCTCCAGTTAGAGTTCTTTGAAACCACGGCCAACCACGCCGCACTCCGCCAATTATCGGAGCAGTACGGTGGTGCCACAGTAAGTGCCGACGGCCTGGCAGGCATTGCAGATTTGATTAAAAACAAGGAGACGATCAAGCCCGTTATTTACCAAACTTCGCAAACCAATCCAATTATCAATTTGAAGTGGATTTTTGCGATTTTAGCGGCGTTATTGGCATTGGAGTGGTTTTTGAGGCGGTATTTTGGGGCTTATTAAAGTATTTTTGTGGCATTCGGATCCCATCTAAATAGTAATTTAAAGAGGGATGGTTAGAAGATGAGTATCGGTATTTCGTACTCAATCTGTAGTATCATCAAAAGGGTTCTTATTAAGTATCGGGAAGTACAGTAATCGTAGCCTATGCATCCCACAAGTACTATCATCAAAAAAGCGAAAAGATAAAATAACATGAAACAAATACCAACACTTTACGAATGGGCTGGCGACTTGCAAACCTTCGAAACTTTATTCACAAAATTTTATGATAAGGTTTTGAAAGACGACTTATTAAGCGAGGTATTTAAAAACATGTCACCAGAACACGTTATACATGTTGCCCATTTTGTTTCCGAAGTTTTTGGGGGGCCTCAACTTTACACTATAGTAGACAAAGGTAGCCATTCGATGATGATTGGTAAACATATAGGCAAAATGCTTACAGAAGAAAAACGACAACGCCGGGTGCAGCTTTTACTTCAAACAGCAGATGAAGTTGGATTAAAAAGCGATCCTGAATTCCGTTCTGCATTTGTTGGTTACATTGAGTGGGGAACTCGACTTGCGGTTATCAATTCACAATTAACGGAAAATCCAATGGACACAAATGAACCGATGCCTAAATGGGGTTGGGGAGAAACTGGTGGTCCCTACAACCCAAGCGAGAATTAGAATATAAAGTGCATTTGCTGCTATAAGTCAAATACATATAAAATTTACATAGTTATGTCATTTCAATCATATATAGACAATATCAAGACTAAAACAGGCAAAAACTGACCCCGATGTAGCGATGGCGGTCAAAAACCAGCAAGGCTGCGAGTTTACCTATACCTTCAACAAACAAGGTAAGGCATACACCCTCGATGCAGGCATCCTTCCGGTTGGCAACTATACTTACCACTCCTCAACGGCGTTCAACGGCCAACAACTAAGTTTTGATGGTCGCTTTAGTGTGCGTCCGCTTCAGTTAGAGTTCTTTGAAACCACGGCCAACCACGCCGCACTCCGCCAATTATCGGAGCAGTACGGTGGTGCCACAGTGGGTGCAGACGGCCTGGCAGGCATTGCAGATTTAATTAAAAACAAGGAGACGATCAAGCCCGTTATTTACCAAACTTCGCAAACCAATCCAATTATCAATTTGAAGTGGATTTTTGCGATTTTGGCCGCATTATTGGCTTTGGAGTGGTTTTTGAGGCGTTATTTTGGTGCTTATTGAGGAAGTTTCTATCTGGCGCGATTTTGTCGTAGAATGTACTAATCTTATTGCTCATGGAAACGGTTGGCTGTGTTGTGTTTTGGGGTTTTTTTAGTTGCGCTAACTAAAGAAGGTGTGTTTTTATTTGATTTTAGTAATAAAAGTACTCGACTAGGTAATAAACCGATGTACTAGATTATCCCTTTTTCCACATCCTGACGATTTGCATTTTTTGTACTGTAAATTCCAACCATGCGTAATCATAAACAAAGCGGACTACAAAATAGTTATAAAAATAGTTTTCGGCAATTTAGCAGCGATGGTGGTGCTTATTGTGACTGCAGCGAATAAGCCATATTTACACAAGCAAAGTAGAAATAAAGTATTACTCCCTTGGCGACTGTGTATAACCTGCGCCACTCCTTTGCTAAGCACTTACTTGAAAAGGGTGTTGATCTGCGATATAATCAAGATTTATTGGGACATGAGAGTAGCAAAACAACAGAGATTTATGCTATATTGCGAAAAAAAATTGGGATAAAATAAAAAATACGCTAGATAGCTTGTATATATAAGACACCTTGCCACATATTTGTGCCTTAATCAAATGGTTTGCCAATTATTTATCCAAATTACAATGGCCACTTTATACGCTTCCCTTATTTACATTTTATTAATATTTATTGCGCGTTTTACATGTTCGAACGGGTTGGTTTGTTGTGTTTGCGACAAAATGAATGGTAGTGACAAGGCGGGTTTTCACGTAATGGAGGGGTATTGGGAGGGAGTGACGGTTAACCAACGTTCCCGGCCACTAAAAAACAATAAATAACCAAAAAAAATATTTTATTCTGAATTTTTCAAATCATGTCCTTAAGATGCCCCTTCAGTTTTTGCTTCTTTTGCTTTTCTCTAATTGTAATCAATCACAAACGCCTCTATTCACAAAATTGCCAGATGCGTAATAACCAAAATCGAATCCGATTGACTATGGTTTCGGCGATTGGTTCACTGTTACTATACACGATCTCTACATAATGCAAAAAATTCACTAAATTTACAAATCTATTCATCAAAAATCAACTCACTATGTTTTCTGAACTTAAAAATCTGCCTAAAGCAGCCATCTTGTTTTTTTTACTCCTTTTTGCTAAATCTACAACTGCCCAAGACGGAACAATCTACCCACTCAATACCCCGGAAGAACCAACCGCCATTCCACTCGGCACAGGTGGCGTTGAGAACCAACCTGCCTCAGAGACCTGGTTCAAGCAGTGGGGCGACTCGATGGCACGCAATATCACTACTGCAACCCTTACCCCCTTCTTACCGAAACCGGACAAGGCGAATGGTGCAACTGTTATTGTGGCGCCAGGAGGAGGTTTTAGATGGCTCTCGATGGGTAATGAAGGATGGGAAGTCGCTGAAGCGCTCGCTGCACAGGGAATCACCGCTTTTGTACTCAAATACCGGCTCCATCCAACGCCTGGGTCGCTCGATGACTTCTCGGATTGGATGAAAAACCGTGCATTCGCACCACCCCCTAAATCCTCCGATTCTACTCAGGCAGTCTCCCCCCCACGCCCACCGCAAATTGACCTTTCCAATCAGTTGGAGGATGCTGAGGCCGCATACGCCATGATTATTAAAAGGGCTAAGGAGTGGCGCGTTGATACGAGCAGAATAGGTATGATTGGCTTTTCGGCCGGCGCTGGCCTCACTATGCACGCTACGTTGAACTCCAAAACCATGAACTTAGCTTTTATCGGCCCTATCTATGGCGGGATGGGCCCGGTAGAAGTGCCCAAAGACGCTCCGCCCATGTTCAACGTCATCGCCACTGATGATTTTCTTTTCAAAGGTCAGTTTGGCGTCATTGATTCCTGGTACAAAGCAGGCATACCTGTTGAGTTTCACCTTTACCAAAATGGGGGTCATGGTTTTGGCTTGGGGAATCCCAATCGAACCAGCAATCGCTGGTTTGATGCCTTTATGCACTGGCTGGATGTGAATGGCTTTCTTGCTGCCAAGTCCGAAAAGTGAAATGCTGCTTTCAGCGTTCCTCTGTAACCTTACTTCGGTAAACTCAGCAACCATCTTCGCATCACGGACTACGCGATAATCGCCACCTCGCTTACTTGACCACGCGTAATGCATCGCCTAAGCGTGGCTCACGCCTAATGGCCGGAATGTTCGATAACGCCTTTGCGGCTTACTACTATTAATGCCCCCCAAAAGTTGGACAAAAAATAGAGAAAAATAAGTTAGATTGTGTTGCGCTCCGATTAAAGGCAAACCTCCGACGAACCCCATATTTCCACACGCTCTCCATAATTCGTCGGAATTTTGCCGGATAAAATTTGGGAAATGGGCAATATGGGGTCGTGGGAGGATACTCTTGTGTGTAATATTCTAAACCGACAATTCCGATTTGTACCGGTTGGTAGATAAAAGATTCGACATAATATCCCCTTCTTTAATTATCTCAATACTTAAGATTTCTATTACTTTTGCAAGCGCGACGGTTAGATTCGTATCGTTTTTGTTTTGCAACTGAAAGATATGTCTTTGACCGTTACGTAACCTTTTTTTGAGATAAACCGTAATTATATCCGTTTGACTTGTTGAAACAAACAATCTCGGTTTTTTAACAAATAAATATTATGCACAAATTTACATCCTTTTTTAACTGCTCCGTACGCTGTTTTATTGCCATCTTTTTTACCTGTCAAATGCTTTTTGCGCAGGCCCCGCCCGGCTACACCTATTGTGCAGGTGAAAATGGAACCTTCAGCCTCCCCGCCAAAAGCCACATTGCCTATGGTGCGGACAACCGGTTTAAATATCTTTTCAACCAGACTGGGACTGTCACTTTTAGCAATGATTTTTTTGGCGGCGACCCGATTTTTGGCGTGGGTAAATCAGGTTATTACAAAATCGCAGATGGGTCGGAAACACCCGCCATATTGAGCGAGGAGATGCTGAAAATCAAAAAGCATATCACGGGCTTGACTACTTTAACTCCCGCCCAACTCAACAACGTATCCAACAAAATCCAGCAAAACATCTTCGTTATCGCCGACACAAGTTCGGTGGTGCTGGAGGCGTTCGATTTGGTGGATTGTTACGAACTCCTCAAAGGCCCTATTTTTCTGAACGCTTCCACCAAGGGCGGTTTTCCTAATGATTTTGGCGCGACGGACGGATTTGAACTGGTGCGGGCGGTGTTTTTGGTGCAACAAGGCATCATGGACTATATTTATACGCCCCAGAATATTAAAAAATACAAACAGATTTTGGTGGGTCGGAAGTTCAAAACAGCCGACCATTTTCCCGGCGTTTGCCCGCTACCGACTGATCCGACGGCCGCTTATACCGCAAAAATCAACGCGACAATGCCAACGGAATATGGCAAACGCACAGCGTTTTCTTCTACACCTGCCCGTCGGCCAACGGGTTTTTACCTTGCTCCGGGAAGTCTCGGAACGGTGAAAGTGCCTGCCTCGCTGGTTGGAAAAGGTTTTAAGATCCTCGTCGGTGCGCACACGTTTGAACGGACAGGTAGCAACCCTTGCCGCAGGTTTTTTCGGGTAACGAACACCTTTCCAATCACAGACACGGTGACGGAAGTCGTCAATCCTTTCGGCGGCGGCATTTATATCATAACGCCTTATCAAACTTATGAAGGTGTGGTGGAGATTGAATTGAAGAACGTCGTGCCCGCGCCATTTTTCTCGGCCAAAATTTCTGACAAAACGACGCTCCAAAATTGGCTGAATGTGCAGCGCACGAACCCCGCACCTTGGGCTGATTTTGAAACCGACAAATATATGATGCAGGTGCCGCGCAGTTGGATTTACAATTACGCCGACCCCGTTTCACTGATGCAGGATTGGGACGACCGAATGGATGTGGTGTCTAAAATGCTCGGTTATCCAGCCATTCGGAGCAATACGATGCTCTATTTGCAGATTGACGTGGACATCATGTTCGGCGGCTACGGCATTGGAAACCCACAAATCAACAATACTTACGACCCGTCAAAAGTGGAGAATGGCAATAAAAACCACTGGTTTTTGAAACCAGGCGTGAATTTTTGGGAAACGGAATTTCACGAAATGGGTCATGCGCAGTTGTTTAGCAATTTTCCTGGCGAGGGCGAAGCGGCGGTCAATTTGCTCGCGGCAGCAATTTACAACCGACTTTATGGGATGAATATTGACACTGCGCTCGGCGAATCATTTGACAATCACCCGCAAATCACCCGCGACCAAGCGGCGATGAACTGGATGGTTACGCCTAATTTCCGGGCGGGCAATCCGATGGATATTTCGAACACCACCAAAGACGAGGTGCGCTACCAACAACGCGGCTATGCAAAATATGTCGAAATGGCGGCGCTTTTTGGCTGGGAAATGATTGATTCGTTTTATAAAAAAGAGAATTTGGATTTTATTGCGCAAACGCCGAGTGATGGTTTGACCGCCGTGGACAGCCGGATTTTGCGGTTTTCGAGAACGGCCGGAGTAGATATTCGTCCGCTCATCCATTTTTGGGGCGTGCAACCGAAAAACGCAGCAGTGCTCAAAACCCGTATTAATGCTGAAAATCTACAACCCTCAAAACTAATTTGCGATCGATTGACGCATTACAAAGACATTCTTCCCGCCAATAACACTCAGTTTTTGACCCATGCCAATACCTTTTTTGGCGGCAGCATCCCAGCGGGCGGCGACCCTGATTATGGGTCAGGTTGGTACAATATTTGGAAGACGCAGTATAATTCGAGTCATGGCACATTGGGCAAGCAAGCCATGCAAAACATTATTGACCTCTATTTTCCGGGCGGTTGCCCAGCGGCTGCCCCTCCGCCCGATGTGACTATAACGAGCCAAAATATTTGTCCCGGACAGTCGGCAACCTTGGTCGCGAGCGGGGCAATGTATTATCAATGGAGCAACGGGGCTGAAGGCAACAGCATTACGGTCAGTCCGAGCGCAACAACCACTTATACCGTCGTTGGGAAAACGGCAGGCGTTCATTCGGCGCCAGTTTTCGCGACTGTCACGGTGCACCCAATTCCAATTATTTCAGTTGCAAATACCACGATTTGCGCTGGCGAAACCGCGATTTTGACGGCAAACGGTGCGACCGATTACCAATGGAGCAATGGCGAAACAGGCAATTCCATCAGCGTCAATCCGACGGAAACGGGTACTTTTTCGGTGATTGGTAAAAGTTTGGGCTGCGTTTCCGCGTCTGTTTCCGCGCAGGTTTTGGTCAATCCGCTGCCTGTCGTTTCGGTGAACAATACCACGATTTGCGCTGGCGAAACCGCGATTTTGACGGCAAACGGTGCAACCGATTACCAATGGAGCAATGGAGAAACCGGCAATTCCATCAGCGTCAATCTGACAGGAACGGGCACTTTTTCGGTAATTGGTAAAAGTTTGGGCTGCGTTTCCGCACCTGTTTCCGCGCAGGTGTTGGTCAATCCGCTGCCTGTCGTTTCGGTAAATAATACCACGATTTGCGCTGGCGAAACCGCAATTTTGACGGCAAATGGCGCGAGTGATTACCAATGGAGCAATGGCGAAACAGGCAATTCCATCAGCGTCAGTCCGACGGAAACGGGCACTTTTTCAGTGATTGGTAAAAGTTTGGGCTGCATTTCCGTACCAGTTTCCGCGCAGGTTTTGGTGCATCCGCTGCCTGTCGTTTCGGTAAATAATACCACGATTTGCGCTGGCGAAACCGCGATTTTGACGGCAAATGGCGCAACCGATTACCAATGGAGCAATGGCGAAACCGGCAATTCCATTAGCGTCAGTCCGACGGAAACGGGTACTTTTTCGGTGATTGGTAAAAGTTTGGGCTGCGTTTCCGCACCTGTTTCCGCGCAGGTTTTGGTCAATCCGCTGCCTGTCGTTTCGGTGAACAATACCACGATTTGCGCTGGAGAAACCGCGATTTTGACGGCAAACGGTGCGACCGATTACCAATGGAGCAATGGTGAAACCGGCAATTCCATCAGCGTCAGTCCGACGGAAACGGGCACTTTTTCGGTAATTGGAACAAGTTTGGGCTGCGTTTCCGTACCAGTTTCTGCGCAGGTTTTGGTCAATCCGCTGCCTGTCGTTGCGGTGAACAATACAACGATTTGCGCTGGAGAAACCGCGATTTTGACGGCAAACGATGCGACCGATTACCAATGGAGCAATGGTGAAACCGGCAATTCTATCAGCGTCAGTCCGACGGAAACGGGCACTTTTTCGGTAATTGGAACAAGTTTGGGCTGCGTTTCCGTACCAGTTTCTGCGCAGGTTTTAGTGAACGCTATTCCAACGATAAACCTCGGAGCGGACATTGTTTTAGTACAAGGGCAGGAAATTACGCTGGACGCAACTGCCCCCGACTTGATTTATCAATGGTCAAACGGCGCAACAACCTCCACAATCGAGGTCAATTCAATGGGGATTTATGCCGTTACAGTAACAGATCTGGCCGGCTGTACCGCTTCGGATACAATTCTGGTGACGATAATCGTCTCCACTATTGGCCAAAACGAATTTTTCAACTTGTCCATCGCTCCCAACCCGACCAGCGGTTTGGTATCTATAACGTGTGTAGGTAGTTCAACGACCGCTGTCCAAGTGCTAGATAATCTAGGCAGAACCGCCGCTTGGGACAATGCCTTTTTGAAAGACGGCGCGAGCCGCGTTTTGAACATTGGGCAATTGCCGCCGGGTACCTATTTTATTAAAATTATTGCCGAGGGCTTTACCAAAACCTTACCGATAATAAAGCAATAAAATAATGATAACTTGTGGTTTCCTTATGTTGGAAGCATTCGGCATGTAGGTGTTGAGCCAAAGGAAGAAAACTTTTTCATTTTTCAAAGATTTTTCACGAGGCTGTGCAGCGTTTTCGGATGCTGTGTAGCACCTCTTTAATGACGGTCAATTATGGAGGATTTTACGAAAAAAACGCCCGACCTGAATTTGGCGGCCGCTTGCTCGGCGGGCGACCGGGCAGCACAGCGCAAACTTTTCGAGCGGGTAAAAAGCCCCATGTTCGGTGTCTGCCTGCGCTTTTCCGAAAGCCGCGCTGCAGCCGAAGACCTTTTGCAAGAGGGGTTTATCCGCGTTTTCCGCGACATCGGAAAATTTCGTGGCGAGGGAAGTTGGGACGGTTTTGTGCGGCGGATTTTTGTGCGGACAGGCATCGAGCATTTTCACAGGCAAAAAAAACTGCCCGAAATGATCGAACTCGATTGGCTCGAAAACACCTTTATTGAAACCAATGAAGATTTTGACCCGGACGACCCCGAATCTGTCATTGCCTTGCTCCAAAAATTGCCGCCGGGGTTTCGCGCCGTCCTGAATTTAGCGGTTTTGGAAGAAAAAAGTCACGAGGAAATCGCCCGCGAACTCGGCATTACCGCCAGCACTTCGCGCTCACAATTGACCCGCGCCAAAGCATTTTTGAAAAAAATCATTCAAAAAACGCTCGTTATTATATGAAAAATGACTCTACCGAACATTGGCTCCGCCAAAAGCTGGGCGGTTTCCAGCACGATGCGCCCGCCGACGCTTGGCAGCGGCTCGAACCAAATTTGCCCAAAAAACGCCGCCGCCGACCGCCCGTTTTTGGGTGGAACTTGGCCGCCGTCGCGGCTGCCTTTGGCGCATGTTTTTTGATTTTCAAACTAAAAAATGTGCCGCCGACCGCGCCTATTTTTGAGCAAAAACAGCCCGCAGCGTTGCCGCTGATTGCGAAAACAAATGCCGAATCGTCGCACTTTTTGGAAAGAAAAGCCGAAGTACCAAGCCCTAACGCGATGTCATTTCGAAAGAATCAGCCCAAGATTGAACGCGGAATTTGGGCAGATTCCCTCGAAATGACATCTCAGTCAGATTCGAGTACGCCACTTTTTGCAGACCAAAAATTTGAGGATAAATCGCTGCCAGCGCAGACCGGCGTTTTTCATTTTGAAAAAAAATTGACCCTCGAAAAACTACCCGCCCACGCCATCGCGCCGCTTGCCGAAACGGTTTTTCGGCCTGAATTGCAGCCCATTTTTCAACCGATTTTGCCATCCCGTAGCAGCGCGAAGCCCCGTTTTTGGTTTGGCTTTGAGGTCGCACCTGCCATTTTTTTACAAAATAATCAGTCCGAAAACCTGCGCGGTTTGGCATTCGCCGAGCAGTCTGCGCACCCCGGTCGAGGTTGGCAGGCAGGTATTTCCGGGGCATTTCAGCCGCGCAAAAACTGGCGTTTTGCCCTTGGAATCCAGCATTTGCAACAGACCCACGAGGCAGCGCACACTGCCACGCTGCGGCTTATGGATGGCGTTGTCCTCAACTCGAACGACCCGGGACTGAAAGAATACGAGTTTCAATATGCCGTGATTTCGGGCGGACAGCAATCCAAACTTTCACTGCAGCTGCAACAACAGGACATCGGCACGACGATGCCCGACGACAAACCGTTTATGCTCGACATGAAAACTGTGCGCAGTTCGACTGCTTGGCGCGTCCCGTTAACCGTTGAGCGGCGGTTTGGCAGCGGTCGTTGGCAGGTCTTTTTACGCGGCGGCGCAATCATTGATTTTGCCCAAAAAAGCAACTTGCAGGTCACGCATTTCACCGAGGTCTGTCAGGATTTATGCTTTCAAAGCGGACACATCCCGAAAATTCAGGCCGTGACGACCACCCAAAATTCGCTCGGCTGGCTCGTCGGAGCGGGTATCGAGCGGCGGTTTTCCAGCCGCGCTGCGCTGCGTTTCGAGCCTTTTTGGGCAGGGCAAAAGGGTAGTTTGCAGGTCGGTTTGGCCGTCGGATTGTTATTTTCTAATTGATTTTTCAACTTTTTTCAACACACAATCAACGTTTTATGAAAAATTTGTCCACGTTGGCCTTTTTTCTTGCCGCTCAAATTCTTGCCGCTCAAAGCGGAATCGTCTGGCAACCACCCACGACCGTTGCGCCTGCCTCTTTTGGAAACGCGCATCCGCGAATAGCACTGGATGCAGCGGGCAATCCTATGGTTTTATGGGGAAAGGAAGGCTCCAACAAAGCCTATTTTTCCCGTTGGAACGGCGTGGCTTTTTCTACGCCCGTGGCTGTCAACACCGCTCAAATCCCGGTTTTTACAGCCTCTTGGGCAGGCCCTGATTTGGCTTCCCATGGCGACACGGTTTACGTTACCTACAAACAATCGCCGGAAATTGCCCAAAATCCCATCTACCTGATTCGTTCCTTCGATGGTGGCGCGACTTTTTCCGCACCCGTTCAGGTGGAAGCCATAACCGACAGCATTTCAAGATTTACCACCATCACGACCGACGATGCAGGGAATCCAATCGTCGCATTCATGAAATTTGACCCTGATTTTTCCAATGCGCGTTACGTCGTGGCGCGGTCGCAGGATTTCGGGGCGAGTTTTTCGACCGATGTGCGTGCGAGCGGCTTTTCGGGCGGAACGGTCTGCGACTGTTGCCCGGCGGCTGTTGTGTCTTCCGGCCAAACAGTCGCCATGCTTTACCGCGACAACCTGAACAACATCAGGGACATCTGGGCGGGTATTTCGCAGGATGGCGGGCAGACTTTTCCCGCCGGTTTTGCGGTGGACGAATCCAACTGGTTCATTCAGGCTTGCCCTTCGAGCGGCGCAGACGGCTTTATTCTGGGCGACAGTTTGTACGCCGTGTTTATGAGTCAGCCCGGTGGCAGCCCGCGCTGTTATTTCAGTCGGGCATCACTTTCCGATTTGAAAGCGGGCGAAATCGTACCGATTACCGGGGGACTGTCCGGCATTTCGTTGCAGAATTACCCGCGAATCGCTAATGCAGGAAAGGTGGCCGCCATCGTGATGAAACAATCCGCGAACGGTGCCAACCAGTTGCCGCTCTATTTTGACCTCGACATCACGGACGCGGAGCCACCCGTTTTTGAACCCGTCGCAAACACAAACGCAGCCAATGCAGACGTTGCCATGACGGGCAAAACGATTTCTGTGGTTTGGGAGGATGTAAGTTCCGGTACGGTAGGGTTCAGAAAAGGAACCTATTCAACTTCTCCGGCAACCGAATTACCGGAAGAAAATCATCAAAAAATTTATCCAAATCCGACGGCTCAGCACAGCGTGACACTTGTTTTGGATGAAAAATTTGCTTCTTCGGCTGCGGCCAAAACGACCAAGGTGTTGATATTCAATGCAATTGGTCAGCAAATGGCCGAGTTCCACCGGGAAACCGGTGACGTGGAAATGCAGATTGATATGTCGGGGCTGTCACCAGGAATTTACTCCGTCAAGGTTGGGGGATTCACGGTTGGGCGGTTTGTCGTTCAGCGGTAGTGCTTCCAATAGCGGATTTTCATCCACATTAAAGAACAATTGGCAGGGCTGCCCACGGGTCGGATTGCTGTTTTCCAATTGATTCAAAAAATATTTCATCATTTTCAAATTCATTCTTTTATGAAAAAAGTTCTTTTATTCTCCTTCCTGTTCGCCTCTTTTTTCACGGCAAACGCCCAAAACGAGGTCATGCTGCACCTCGCTCCGCGCCTCGGATCGGCGGTTTTTTCGCTCAACACGGAGATTGACCATCCTGCAGGAACATACAAAATGAAGTACACCCGCTTCGAGTACTACATTTCTGAAATCAAAATCACGCACGACGGCGGGCAAATCACGCCAGTCGCCGATCTGTATTTGCTCGTCCGCCCGGCGGTTGATTCGATGTACAGCCTCGGCCAAATGCCTGGTGTGCAGAACGTGGAAGCCATTACTTTTTCGGTCGGCGTGCCGCAAGCCGTAAATCACCTCGACCCGGCAATCTACCCGGCCAGCCATCCGCTCGCGCCGAAAAACCCGGAAATGCAATGGGGTTGGGCGTCGGGCTACCGATTTGCGGCGATTGAGGGATATGCAGGCACGAACCTGTCCCAAAATTTTCAGGTACATGCCCTCGGCGACGCGAACTACAAAACCCAAACCCTCACGACCGCTGCCGAACAGGTCGCCCCTGAAATGAAAATGATTCACGTCATCGCCGATTATTCGCTGGCGATGAAAAGCATCAATATCTCCGGCGGCCTAGTGGTGCATGGCACGGCGGGCGCGGCGGTGACGCTTTTGAACAATTTTAAGAACATCGTTTTCAAGGCGGAAACGATTACCAGGGTGTTTGACCCATCGTTCGCGGGTACGTTTTCGGTTTCGCCGAACCCAGCAAATGGAGTTGCGCCACAGGTCAATCTTTCGCTCCCTGCGGGGAACGATTACGCACTAACCGTGACCGATTTGAGCGGTAAAATTTTGCTCCGCAAAAACGTGGCGGCTGGCGAAAACCAGTCTGTCGCTCTGCCAGAATTGAACCACGCCGGGCTATTTTTCGTGCATCTTTGGCAGAATTCCAGCCCAGTTAAGGTGGAAAAACTGGTAGTGTTGAATTGACCTAAAATACGGCTTTCGTAGGTCAAAACCTGTAAAATTTGGCTTTGGGAAAACCTCATGGTTTTTCCAAAGCCAAAAATTTGCCGAAGCAAAGTTTCAAAAGATGAAAAAAATTATTGTTATCGGTCTCGGATTGCTGTTTTTTTTCGCTTGCCGAAAGGAACAGCAACTCATAGTGACTATCGAACCCGAACCGCTTTTGGTCGTGCCGAAAGGTTTTCCGCAGCCCAATTTTCCGGCGGATAACGAACTGACTGCGGCGCGTTTTGCCCTCGGCAAACGGCTCTTTTACGACGTGGCTTTGTCGCGCGATAGTTCGATTTCCTGCGCTTCGTGCCACGCATCGGGGCGGGCATTTTCGGATTCTGTGGCGTTTTCGCCAGGCGTGGGCGGTGCGGCGGGCATCCGAAATTCGCCGACTTTGGCGAACGTCGCGTACCACCCGTATTTCACCCGCGAGGGCGGCGTGCCAACTTTGGAAATGCAGGTTTTAGTGCCGATTCAGGAACACAATGAGTTCGATTTTAATATTTTACTCATCGCCGACCGCCTTAAAACCGACTCTGTTTATGTGCGGATGAGCCGCGAAGCTTACGGGCGCGACCCCGATTTTTACATCATCACGAGGGGCATCGCCTGTTTTGAGCGGACGCTGATTTCGGGCGGGAGCCGCTACGACGAGTTCTTTTTTTTGAAAAAAAACGACGCACTAACCGACCCGGAAAAGCGCGGCATGGCGCTGTTTTTTTCCGAAAAAACAAACTGCGCGGTCTGCCACGAGGGGTTCAATTTTTCAAATTATGCTTTTGAAAACAACGGTTTGTACGAAAACTACCCCGACGCGGGGCGTTTTCGGCTGACCGAGGACTCCTCGGACGTGGCTCGTTTCAAAGTGCCGACGCTGCGAAATGTGGCCTTGACTGCGCCTTTCATGCACGACGGCAGTTTTTCGACGCTCGAAAAAGTGGTGGAGCATTACAATTCTGGGGGAAAAAATCACCCGCACAAAAGCATTTTGGTGAAACCTCTCGGCCTGACTGCGAATGAAAAAGCCGATTTGGTGGCGTTTTTGGAAAGCCTGACTGACGAAAAATTCAATAGCAATATGAAGTTCAAATAATTAAAAATCAATTTTTTATGAAAAAAATATTTTTTCTGGCAACTATCCTTGCATCCTTCTTTTTCTCCTGCCGACCCGACCTAGTGGAAGACCCGGCGGTTTTTGACCCGACTCTTTTAATGGTTAATTTGCGCGAATTCCCAGAACCTGAATTTCCGGCGGACAACAAGCCGACCGTCGCCGGGGTGCAACTCGGTCGGATGCTTTTTTACGAAAAATTGCTCTCGAAAGACGGCTCGCAAGCCTGCGCGGACTGTCATCATCAGGAAACCGGTTTTTCTGACAGCCGTCAATTCAGCATCGGCGTAGAAAAAATGAAGGGCACACGGCAAGCGATGCCCGTGCAAAACCTCGCGTGGCACAAAAACGGGATGTTTTGGGACGGACGCTCCCCGATTGCTCGTGACCAAGCCCTCAAACCCATCCAAGACCCGCTCGAAATGAACGAGACTTTGGAGAACGCCGTCGCCAAATTGCAGGCCGAGAAAAAATACCGCGACCAGTTCATCCGCGCATTTGGCAGCGACGAAATCACGTCCGAGAAAATGGGGCTGGCCATCGAGCAATTCGAGTTCACGATCATTTCTAACAACTCGAAATATGACAAATTCAAGCGCGGCGAAGCGGTTTTGACCGACAGTGAAGAGCGCGGGCGCGGTTTGTTTTTCACCGAATTTGACCAATCGGGCGCGAGAAAAGGGGCAGAGTGTTTTCATTGCCACGCGACGTTCAATTTTACGAACGACGAGTTTATGAACAACGGCCTCGACGCGGATGCCAACCAGACCGACATAGGGCGCGAAAAAACGACACTCGACCCGGCAGACCGCGCAAAGTTCAAAACGCCCTCGCTGCGGAACATCGCACAGACCGCGCCTTTCATGCACGACGGGCGGTTCAAAACTTTGGAAGAGGTGGTTGACCACTACAATTCGGGGGTAAAAAACTCGGCGACCATTGAATTCTTGATGCAGTACAATTTGCAACCAGGCGGACTTGGGCTTTCGGAGCAGGACAAAAGCGACCTCGTTGCGTTTTTGAAAACGCTGACTGACAGCGAGTTTTTGGCAAATCCGGATTTCAAAACGCCTTTTTGATCAAAGAGTGTTGAACGGCAATTTTGAACCAAAATTAAGCCTTAGGAATGCGTTATGAATAAGTTGCTTTTTGCCTTGATAGAAAAAGTGTGAAGTTTTATTCGTTTTTTGCAAAGAAAATATGTGAATTCTATAAGTCTCTTCAATAATTGTGTAGAGACACGCGGCAATAAAAGATTGACCTTTGTAAAGTGAAAATTCTTTCGCAATTAATCTTTTATTAGGATGAAAAATCGTCAAAGTTGTATCGATGCCTGTCTGGCCTGTCTCGTCGAGTGCGAGAAATGTTGCACCATGTGCTGTACCATGCCGGGGCATGAAAACTGTGTCAAACTCTGCCGCGATTGTGCCGACATCTGTGCGCTTTGCGCTCGGTTGTGCGCCCGCGATTCGCAGTTTTCGGATGCGCTTTGTGCCTTGTGCGTGACGTGTTGCGAGGCTTGCGCAGCAGAATGCGGAAAGCACGACGCGGATTGCTGCCAAAAATGCGCCGAAGCCTGCAAAAAATGCGCCGAAGCCTGTAAAATGTAAGCAACTGTAACACCGAGGGCGAAACCACTTGTTGGCGTTTATGGACAAACCTTAATCATCGAGTGGTTTCGCTCTTCTTAAAATTTCAAAGAAAATGGCCAAACACATCGCGTTGTCCGATTTTCAAAAAGCAGTTATTGAAGATGCTTTGATGATAGCGATGTCGGCGGCAATGCTTTTTTTAATGCGCTGACAAGTTGTTGAATAAAATTATTTAGCACAATTTCTTTGAGATTTTTAAAAACATTGAAGGATTTATATCCTTGACAACCAATTATTTGCAAAATTTTACCCTATTAGCATTTTGCTAATTTATTTAATACTCAGTACTTAAAAATGTGTGAAAAGTGCAACCTTTTTCTAGGATTGTGTAATGTTTTACGTGCGTGAACTTCGGATTTTTGTGCTGTGAAAATGCTTTCACAAATTAAAATATAAAAAAATGAAAAAGGTTAAAATGCTCTTATTTTGTGTTGCAGCGTTGATATCATTCACACAATGTAATAACCCTACACCGAATATGGCTTTAAAACAAGCCGACACGCGAGGAAAAACAATTTCCGCATTGATGAACAACGATGTTTATATGAAAGAAGTCATGGATTCGATGCGCATGAAACATGGTGGCAATATGTCGGCTATGGGAAAAGGCGATATGAAAATGGACGAAAACATGATGAACAACATGATGGAGCAATGTAAAACCGACCCCGCTATGTGCAAAATGATGATGGACAAAACAATGGCGATGTGCGATGGCGACACGTCTATGTGCAGAATGATGATGACTTCGATGCAAGCGCATCCTAATATGATGAAGTCAATGGAAGGTATGAAAGACATGAAAATGAATAAAATGAAGTAAAAACAATGATTTAATTCATTTTTAAAATCAAAAATCATAATGTATGATGGATGTCGCCTCAGTGGGATGCACCTTATTGGGTGGGTCATTTGGGTAATGTTTTTGTTGACAATTTTCGTAAGTCCTTATGATATTTCTGGTCAAAAAAACCAAAGAAAATCGCCGCTCGATATTTTAAATCATCGCTTTGCGTCTGGTCAAATCACAAACGAAGCGTATTAGGAAAAGAAAATAATGCTTGAAATTTATGGAGATAAATAATCAAGATGTAACGGCTCTTAAATAGAGAGATTGCTGTTTGAAATGTAGGACAGTATCTCTCTTTTTTATTTTACAAAAAAACAATAACTATGAAAAAAATAGTACCACTATTTTTGAGTTTAATTATCCATTTTTCGGCACTTGCCCAAGAGCATACGATGCCTGATGGAAAAAAAATGGATAATAAAAAAATGGACACCCAGCCCATTAAATCCAATAACGCTACTGTAAAACCAAGCGTTCGTTCTATAAAAACAAGTGCCAAAAATGCGCCCTCAAAAACAGTAAGATATGACTTATATGTGAGCGATACAACCGTCAATTTTACGGGTAAAAATGCTGCGGCAATGGCGATAAATGGTCAAATCCCTGCCCCAACCTTGCATTTTACAGAGGGGGATACCGCTTTGATTTATGTACACAATCGCTTAAAAATAGCGACTTCCGTGCATTGGCATGGACTCATTCTTCCCAATCAATATGATGGTGTAAGTTATTTAACGACTGCCCCAATTTTGCCAAATACAACCCATCTTTTTACCTTTCCGATTGTTCAAAATGGCACGTATTGGTATCATTCTCACGATTTAGAGGAGCAAATTGGCTTGTATGGAGCGTTGATTATTGCCCCCCGCCCCCCAGAGGGAAAGGCACATATTTCCCCTTCGGAGGTTAGTGGGGACGAAGTGGTCGTTTTGAGCGAATGGACAAATGAAAAACCAAGTGAAATAAACCGCCATTTGCACACCGCAACAGACTGGTATTCGATCAAAAAAAAGTCAACCCAAAGTTATGGGGAAGCGTTGGTAAAGGGATATTTTGGAACAAGATTATTGAGTGATTGGAAGCGTATTTTGCCGATGGATGTAGCCGATATTTATTACGATCGTTTTTTAATTAATGGACAGGTGAGCCAAACGAAGAGCGCCTATAAAAAAGGCGATAAAGTGCGTATTCGTTTGATTAACAGTGGCTCATCTTCTTATTTTTGGGTACAATATGCGGGCGGAAAAATGACCATTATCGCCAATGATGGTAAAGACGTTGAACCTGTTGAAGTGGATAGATTCATCGTTGGAATTGGTGAAACCTACGATTTTACGGTGATTATTCCCGATAATATGGCTTATGAATTAAAAGCAACGCCCGAAGATCGTACCAAATTCGCTTCCTTTTTTCTGGGAAATGGTATGGAAATGACCGTTCCCCAAATGCCCAAATTGACATATTTTGAAGGGATGAAAATGATGAATAGTATGATGGATATGAATGGCAATATGATGGATATGGGCATGAATATGTCCGTGCAAAAAATGGACATGAACATCGTTATGTATCCCGAAATAATGGGCAGTACAATGAAAGGCATGAACCACGGCAAAATGAAGGGTATGAACCACGGCAATATGAAGGGTATGAAAACGGACACCATGAAAATGGAAAATGCCGATGAGAAAGATAAAGGAATGGGCAAAATGCCGGGTATGAATCACGGCAATAAAGCAATGGAAAGCACATCCGCCGCAGTACCAAGCGATATGGTGACGTTAAATTATGCCCTATTGCGCTCAACGCAAAAAACGACACTACCTAATGCGCCAACTAAAGAAATACGGTTTGAATTAACAGGCAATATGAACCGTTATGTGTGGACAATGGACAATAAATCAATTTCAGAATCGGATGAAATATTAATAAAAAAAGGTGAAAATGTCCGAATTATCCTCTATAATGGTTCAATGATGCGGCATCCGATGCACTTACACGGGCATTTTTTTCGCGTTTTGAACGGACAAGGCGAGTACGCCCCGCTTAAACACTCTTTAGATATTATGCCAATGGAAACCGATACGCTTGAATTTGCGGCAACCGAATCGGGTGATTGGTTTTTTCATTGCCACATTTTATACCACATGGCGGCAGGTATGGGCAGGATATTTAGGTATGAAAATTCACCGCCAAATCCCGAGATTCCTGACCCCAAAGCGGCGATGCATGCCATGCACAAAGCGCACAATCCGTATTACACAATGGCAAAAATAGGTTTAGAAAGCAACGGTAGCGATGGTTTTTTAAGCCGCAGTAATACCCGTTGGATGGCTCAAACTTTGTGGCACTTGGGGCTAAATGACCGAAAAGGCTACGAAAGTGAGACTACTTTTGGCAGATACATTGGCAAAATGCAATGGTTATTGCCTTACGCTGGTTTTGATTATCATTATAAAAAGTACAATCCTTCGGAGGATAAAAACATATTGGGCAGTGAGGATACCAATATGTTTGGACAAAAAAGCAATAAAAACAACCGTAAAGCGGCAGTTTTGGGCGTTGTTTACACGTTGCCCCTGTTTTTAATTGCCGATGCAAGGGTGGATAGTGATGGCAAATTTCGTTTTCAATTGGGTAGAGAAGACATCGCTTTGACAAACCGATTGCGCCTGAATTTTATGCTCAATACCGACCGAGAATATACGCTTGGCGGACGCTATATTTTAACAAAATACTTGTCTTTATCCAGTCACTATGACAGTGATATGGGCTTGGGTGGCGGTTTAACGATCATTTATTAACAACAAGTAGAATCTTAGCCGCTCCCATTTTGGTTAAGTTTTCACAACAACAATTATGAAAAATAACAAAACAATTGAATTATTAGACGACAAAGCGGATGATCTATTAAACCACACTTGTACGGCTATTGATAAGCAAACGATTCACTTGCCTTCACCCAACCATATTTCCGAAATATGGATAAATAGCAACCGCAATAATCAAGTCCTTCGCAGTTTGCAAACGTTATTAACACATGGACGATTGAGCGGAACGGGTTATTGTAGTATTTTTCCGGTTGACCAAGGCATTGAACACAGTGCAGGCGCTGCTTTTGCACCTAATCCCATCTATTTTGACCCTGAAAATATTATCAAATTGGCCATCGAAGGCGGTTGCAATGCGGTGGCTTCCACTTTTGGGGTCTTGGGCATTATGAGCCGCAAATACGCCCATAAAATTCCTTTTATTGTCAAAATAAATCACAATGAATTATTAAGTATCCCTAATCGCTATGACCAAACACTGTTTGGAACAGTTAAAAATGCTTGGGATATGGGCGCAGTTGCCATAGGTGCGACCGTTTATTGGGGCAGTACAGAAAGTACCCGACAACTGAAAGAAATTGCCGAAGCATTTCAATTAGCGCATGAATTAGGTATGGCAACTATTTTATGGTGTTATACCAGAAATAATGCTTTTAAAGTGGACGGTGTGGACTATCACACATCTGCCGACCTAACGGGACAAGCAAATCATTTGGGCGTGACGATTCAAGCCGATATTATAAAACAAAAACTACCGACTAATAATGGTGGTTATTTAGCCACAAAACAAGGCAAAACAAGCCCACTCGTGTATGAAAAACTTACCACGAGTCACCCTATTGATTTGACCCGTTATCAAGTATTAAATTGTTACAGTGGTCGTGTAGGTTTAATCAATAGTGGTGGTGAAAGTTTGGGCGAAAGCGATTTAAAAGAAGCGGTGATCACGGCTGTTATCAATAAACGGGCAGGTGGTATGGGCTTAATTCTCGGTAGAAAAGCATTTCAACGTCCTTTTACTGAGGGGGTCGCTATGTTGCAAGCGATTCAAGATGTATATTTGGATAAGGATATTACAATTGCATAAACAAACAAAATATTATGGAACATCAACACGCACTTCAAAAATACACCTGCCCGATGCACCCGCAAATCATACGAGATGCACCGGGCAAATGTCCGTTATGCGGTATGACTTTGGAACCGATGAAAATGGCGACCGCCGATGGGCACGGCAAACACACGAATCATACGGGCATGATTGCTGATTTTCAAAAACGGTTTTATGTGGTTTTGGCATTGACCGTCCCGATTATGTTGCTTTCGCCGATGATTCAACAGTTTATGGGCGTAAATTGGCAATTCCAAGGGTCATCGTACCTGCTTTTTGCTTTGTCAACGGTTGTTTACTTTTACGGTGGAATGCCGTTTTTAAAGGGATTGATAGACGAAATCAAAGCCAAAAATATCGGTATGATGTTTTTAATTGGCTTTGCCATAACTGTCGCCTACATCTATAGTGTGGCGATTGTATTTGGTTTAGAAGGCATGGGTTTTTTTTGGGAATTGGCTACTTTAATTTTGATTATGCTTTTGGGGCATTGGATAGAAATGAAAGCAGTGGCGGGTGCATCAAAGGAATTGGAGTTATTGGTGCAACTCATGCCTGCCGAAGCGCACATGATTATGCCAAATATGGTGCATGACGTAAGAACCGATACCTTGAAAGAAGGTGACATGATATTAATAAAACCGGGTGAAAAAGTGGCTGCCGATGGCGTTATTACGGAGGGGGATACCTATTTGAATGAAAGTATGTTGACGGGCGAATCAACGCCTGTTCAAAAAATAAAAGGCAATAAAGTTATTGCAGGTTCCATTAACGGCAATGGTGCTATAAAAGTGATGGTTTCGCACGCCGCAAAAGATTCTTATTTGTCGCAAGTCATTAAATTGGTGCAAGATGCGCAAAGTGCCAAATCCAACACGCAATTATTAGCCGATACTGCCGCTAAATGGTTGACTTTCATTGCTTTATTTACAGGAATTGCCACTTTTTTATATTGGTATTTGACAGGACAAACCTTATCTTTTGCTATGGAACGCATGGTCACGGTCATTGTTATTTGTTGTCCGCACGCTTTGGGTTTAGCGGTACCTTTGGTGGTTGCCAAATCAACCGCGTTGTCCGCACAAAGTGGTTTATTAATTAAAAATAGAACGGCTTTTGAAAATGCCCGGAAAATAACAACCCTTGTTTTTGATAAAACAGGCACACTGACGGTTGGGAAATTTGAAGTATCAAACATAATTTCATTGAAAAAAGACTTAAATACGGAAGGGGTCATTCGTTTAGCATCTGCCTTAGAACAGCAATCGGAACACCCTATTGCAACAGGTATTTTACAAAAAGCAAAAGATTTATCTGTCGTGATTCCTGCAACAGAAAACTTCAATGCCATTACAGGCAAAGGTGTTGAAGCGACCGTAGAAGGCAAAAAAATTATGGTTGTAAGTCCCAATTATTTGAAAGAAAACAATATCGCGTTGCCCAATGATTTTACGTCAAATGACACCGAAACCATTGTGTTTTTGCTCATTGATAATGAATTAGCAGGTTATATTGCTTTATCTGACAAGATTCGCCCTGAATCCGCCGAAGCAATTGCGACTTTAAAACAACAAAATATCAAGTCAATATTGCTCACCGGCGACAATAGCAAAGTGGCAAAAAGTGTGAGTGATAGCTTGGGCATGGATAGTTTTATCGCCGAAGTATTACCGCATCAAAAATTAGAAAAGATAAAAGAACTGCAAAGTAAAGGCGAATTTGTGGCGATGACGGGCGACGGTGTGAACGATGCCCCCGCTTTGGCACAAGCCGATATTGGCATTGCGATTGGCAGTGGCAGCGATATTGCGGCAGAAACAGCAGGCATTGTTTTGGTCAATAGCAACCCAAAAGATGTTGTCAATCTTGTTTTGTTTGGCAAAGCGACTTATCGCAAAATGATTCAAAATCTGATATGGGCAACGGGCTACAACGTTATCGCTTTGCCGTTAGCGGCAGGGGTTTTATACAAACAAGGCATTTTATTAAGCCCTGCGGCGGGTGCTGTTTTGATGACAGTGAGTACGATTGTTGTGGCGATAAATGCGAGTTTTCTAAAAATTAGTCATAAATAAAAATTGGAGCACTCCTTAGTATTTGGCTTGTTTGGTGTTGTAAAATAGAGTTTTAACAGGTCTGCAATTGAAAAAAATGTTTTAAGAGCAAATTTCTGAAACTGTTGAAAATGGGCATATTTTAATTGCAACAAATATTCCTTGTGCGACAAATAATCAGTATAGCACATCGAATAATCAGTATGGTACACCGAATAATAGTAATGAACAATCTCCGAGGTGGGAAAGCACTACTTTTATCCTAAATTGGAAGGTAGTAAAAGGGAAATTGCCATTCCTAGCGTATTTTAGATGCTCCATTTCAAAGAAGTAAATATTTCCTTAAGTACGATACCACTCACTTTTAAACCACTTAAAAAATGTATCACCACAAAAAAAAATCATTATTCCCATTATTAGGGTTGTGCTTATCGTTTGTTTTTGTTGTGCCTTACTTGGGCATAGGCCAGATACCTCCTTTACTCCCGACCGCTGCTGCAAAGGATACGATTCATCCTAAAGGAGTCATTCAATTATCCCACACTGCAATAGATGGTGATTCAAGGCTGAAATTTGTTTTTTGGGATGAGTATGGAAAAAAAACAGATGAAGTAGTGGAGACCAGATATGGTAAAGTCTCTTTTACTGATTATTGCCCCTATGGAAAACTAAAATTTCCTGCCAACCATTCAACAACAGTAGAAGAAGGTGACAACTACTCTAATATTAATATTTCTAAACTTAGTGAAAAGGAAAAAATACGGGCTTTCAAAAATGCCGGAGTAAAGGACATTCCTTTGGACATGATAAAACGGACGCAATCGGTCACGTATTATAGGGAGTATTCTAATTTTTGTTCAGGTGATGATAGCACTCGACATTCTTTCTATGGCGGTGAATACAAATATATAACCCATTGTGCTGGTGTAGTTTTAAAAGACACGGAAGGCCCTTCATTTGCGCTGTTAGAAAAAAAATATTTTACAATACTCGATAATAATAACAAAGTATTTAAACAGTTTGGAGTAGAGTTTGCTAGTGAAAATATCCTATCAAAGGATGGGCGTTTTTTTTTCGTAATCACTTCTAAGACCGGTTTTGCTGATGAGTATGTCGAATATAAAGGACCGTGGTATGTTTTTGATTTGAAAAATAATAGTATAGACACGCTTGATCTAAAAAAGAAGAAAATTTTAGAAGACGACATTTCAATACCTTATATCATTGACTATTACGTGTTTAATCAATTTATTTGCTTGTTTGTTGATGACGGAACTGAGGTGTTACATATTGTCATTGAGCCGGATAAAAGGCGTATGTTTCTTCGACGATATAACTCCGATCTTTACTTTAAATCGCTTAACAAATATCAAGATTTAAGGATTTTACCCAATGGACAACCGTTTTCATTAGATGGCTATGGTATAGAAAGATACTGATTGGATGCTTAGAATACGCTCAAAAATTTCAGTTTTCTACACCATATTACTACCGCGAGCTGCTATATTAACGAAACCATTAGTTTGACACCATAAATCACACATTTATTATTATGCATTTTTGTGTATTTGTACATCATTAACAATGAAGAAGCCGGCGGTCATTGCAACAGTATTCCTGTAAGCGATTTACAGCTACGGAATGGGCTTCGTTTATGTCAAATTAATAAAAATATTTAACTTATGAAAAATGCTTTAATCACCCTATTTGCTTTGTTTCCAATGCTTGTTTTCTCGCAAAAAAATATTGATTCCTTGGCTACCTTATCGTCTCAAGATTTTGAAAAGACCATATTAAATAGACCTTCTAATAGGATGGCATCAGTAGATTCTATCCTATTTATAGCTATGACAAAACGACTGAAAGATGAAAAATATATTGGGGATGAAGTTATTATGCAATTTGTCAACTATAATAGAATGAGTAATGATCTCTCTATAGCGTGCATAGATAGTTTACTGAAATATAGTAGGTATCGACCCTATATACAAATGAAGTTACTATCAAGGAAGTCAGATTTTGTAAAAGTTAACCATATAGATTCTTTGAAGTTAATAAATTACCAGCGTATCGAAGCATTAGAACCTTTAGTGTCAGAATTGATAGAAATTAAATATAAAAACATCTTAAATTTAGGGGATCTTTATTTTGACAAATTTAATGATAAAAATAAAGCAGAGCAATATTATTTGAAGGGTAAAGAAATTCCGTTTTACATTTTTAAATGGGGGCCTGAATTTGATTTTTATAGACGTATTTATGTTGATTCTGCAATTGGCCATATTAAATGTTTGTCAGGAGATTATAAACGTCTCAGCGAGTTAAGATTTGTAATATCTACGCTGCCGGATATTTGTCAAACGTTGCGTTCTTATATGCGTGCTGCTGGTGGGGATTGTGTATTATGTGATTCATATGTAGAAAGCCAACAAAAAAGCTATAAGATAAGGAAAATGAATACCTTTGGAGAAATAGATGAAAAAACCCTTAGAGAGTTACTTGAAGCCGCAAAAATTAAAAAAGATTAATGTCTCAAGTTTAATTTTGGCAACTTTTTTTCAAAGAAATGTATTGTAAACCAGCACATTACCTCAAAATAAAGGTAAATAAATTTTATTAGAAATATTGGAAATCTACAAAAAAAAACGAAATGGTAAAAATAAATATACTTATGTGTTTAGTGCTATTATGCTGTGCTAACCTTTTATCGGCTCAACTTACAGCCCATATTACCCCTGCTTCTGGACTAGATAAAGCGAATGGAGCAATTGTGGTATCAACTAGTTTTGGTACTCAACCCTATACTTTTGTTTGGAGTGATCCATCTCTTTCTACCAATGAAGCCTATAATTTAAAGCCGGGTACGTATTGTGTCACCGTTAAGGATGTAACAAATTGCTGTTCAGCCACTGCTTGTTTTATACTTCCTTATATCTGTACTCAAAACTGCCTCATTCCTGCCTTCATCTGCGATCTTTCCCAAGATGGATGTACTATCAATTTTACCGATATAAGTGATGTTCCGCCTAAAGGTACGATAAGGCGTTCTTGGGATTTTGGGGATGGCACTAAATATTCACCCCTTGATAGTTCGAGTAATTTATCTTCACATTCCTTTACAACATCTGGCTGTTATGATGTCACTTTGAGTATTCAGTATAATAATATGGTTACATCTACGGTGAAAACAATTTGCTGTAAGAGTTCAGTAAGTGATAGTATTAAAATAGCCACATTTGAAAAAATAGACAGTTTAGGCTGGTATATGCTAACTTTGGCAAAGGTAAAATATCGAAACTATCTTAATTTGGGTAATTATTACGCTCAGAAAGACCCTGCTAAAGCACTAGGATTTTATGAAAAAGGGATGGGTGCTCTAATCTATAGTTATAGTAATAAGGACGACTTTGATTTTTTTCGCAATATATATCTGCTGTCAGCACTTGGCGTAATTCATTCTATCGGCCGTGATTATTACAAACTAAGCACGTTACGTTTTCCGCCCTCTGTAATGGAAGATATTTGTCCTGTACTGTCTTCTGCTATGCGAGCAGCAGGAGGAACATGTGACATATGTAACTTTGAAAATGAAAGGATGCAAAAAAGATTTACGACTGGGAAGGATAAAGCAATGTCATTATCAGAATACCTGCAATCACAAAAAAATTAAGCGAAATAGGGTAATAATTTGATCCTTTAGGCCAATTTGGAGCAATTTTAGTATTGATTTGCCTAGTTTTGCACCACTTACCCACCTGCCATTTTCCTAATCCCCACCACCAATTTATCCAATTCCGCCGTAGTTGTATATACATTAGGCGTAACACGTACAGCGTTTATTTTCTCCCAGTCGATCCCCACGGTATGTATTTTCCAATCTCGGAACAATATCTCGGAGGTTTCTGCCGCTTTTTTGTCTTTGATCGAAAACGTACCTATCGCACAACCAAACGCTTCCTTGCGCGACGTATGCAAGCGTACATTGGGGAGATCGGCCACCTGATCCATCCAGTAATTTTTGAGGTAGTGCAAGCGTTTTTGTTTGCGTGCTGTACCGATCATTAGGTGTAGATCCAATGAATAGCCAATCGCCATTTCGATAGGGAAACTACGCGTACCCAAGTTTTCAAACTTCCGAATATTACCTTCCAGCGGTTTTTCGGCAGAAAGCAATGGCCAAATATTACCAATTTTATCTTTTTTGATCCAGGTCATGCCCGTCCCGATAGGGCCGCAAAGCCATTTGTGCAGACTGGTACCAAAATAATCGCCACCCAAATCTGGAATTTTGTAATCGAGCAATGCAAAAGAATGCGCACCATCAATCACCACCTCAGCACCATTTTTATGGGCAGCGGCGGCAATTTTTTGCGCAGGCAGGATTTGGCCGCACCAGTTAATGATATGCGTAATATAAACAATACGGGTTTTATCCGTAAATTTATCGGTGAATGACCGTACCAAATAGTCTTCATCCTCAGAAGGTAATGCCAAATCGACCCAAACCAACTTGATTTTATCGCGCAATTCGCGTTGTTGCCAAGCGTGGATCATATTGGGATAATCGTATTTCGACAATACCACTTCATCGCCTGCTTGTAGCGGAAGGCCAAAAATAATCGTATTGAGCGCCTCCGTCGCATTGCGGTTGTAGGTAATTTCTTCGGGGTCGCAACCCGCCAAACTTGCCAAATTATAGCGCAATGGCTCGCGGTCTTGGTCGAGGATACGCCACATATAATAAGACGGGGCCTCGTTGCTCAGCCGATTATAGTAGTCCAAAGCGTCCATGGTAGCACGCGGGGAAGGACAAACGCCCCCATTGTTAAGGTTGATGATATTGGGGCTGGCGGCGTATGCCATGCGTATTTCGCGCCAAAAATCGTCTTCCGGTGCGTTATCTAAGGCTTGTATACCCGGGAATGCCTGTGCCACCGATTGGTGTAGGGCAGTTAGCCCAATAATTGAGGCCGTTTGTTGGATAAATGAACGTCTTTGCATGGGTACTTTACTTTATTGAAATTTCCAAATCAACCTGTGAGCAAACAAGATGCCCATCCTTTTTTCCCGGCGTCCAATTGCCCAAATCACTCAATGCTTTACAATATTTGTCAGTAATTGCTTTGTCGATACTGCTATAGGAATCGCAAGGCTCTAGGCTACCATCCGTTTTGATGATGACTAAGAGGGGCATTTTTTTGCCTTTTATGGATTTTTTCTCCGATTTACTCAACGAAACTACTGTGCTGAGGTACTTTTCCAGCGACTTGGGATCACCTTTGGGCGATATTGTTTTTTCACTCAGGTTATTATAGGCAATGGTTTCGCATGTTGAGCTCGTATCTTCATCGGTGAGTTGAAACCGTATCGGAATGGCAAACATCACCTTTACTTTTTTCTGATTGACCACGCCAGGAATCCATTTCGGCATGGCTTTGATCACCCTCAAGGCTTCTTCGTCGCAGCCGCTTCCAATAGATTTGACACATTGCGCATTGCTGATCGCGCCGGTAGAATCAATCATAAAATTGACGATAACTGTTCCTTGGATATTGTCTTCGCGCGCCAAGGCTGGGTAACGGAGGTGCTTGGAAAAATAGGCACTTAATCCAGCGTCACCGCCCGGGAACTCAGGGCGTTTTTCTAATTCAAATATCTCGTAGGTTTTGTCCACTACGGGCGTTTGGCCTATTGCAATTTGGATCGAAAATAGGCAAAATATTAGAAAATGTACTTGTTTTGTCATTTTTTTATGGCTATAAAATCACATCATTGCTACAAATATTGCGGTGCGCTGCACCTTCAAACCGCTGAAAACATATCGTTTCTACAAATATTGCGGTGCGCTGCACCTTCAAACCGCTGAAAACATATGGTTCTACAAATATTGCGGTGCGCTGCACCTTCAAAATGCGAAAAATTCATCATTTCTACAAATATTGCGGTGCGCTGCACCTTCAAACCGCCGAAAACTTATCATTTCTACAAATATTGCGGTGCGCTGCACCTTCCCTGTATAAAATTACGCTTCAAACACCAACGCCTCATGGTTCAATTCTCTAAAATCAACCGGAGTTACAGCAGATACACCCTGTTCTGGCATATAAACACCATAAATCGTATCTACTGCCGACATCGTGGCTTTGTTGTGCGTTACGACAATAAATTGCGATTCAGATGAGAATTTGCGGATAATATTATTGAATTTCTCCACATTTGCATCGTCCAAAGGCGCATCCACCTCGTCGAAAATACAGAATGGCGCGGGTTTGAGCAGGTACAAAGCAAACAAAAGTGCTGTGGCCGTGAGTGTTTTTTCACCACCCGACAACTGCGCGATACTCTGCGGGCGTTTGCCTTTGGGTTTGGCAATGATATTGATATCCGATTCCAACGGATTATCGGGTTGCGACAAAATCAAATCCGCTGTATCTTCTTCGGTGAACAAGGTACGGAATACTTCGATAAAATTGATCCGAACTTGCTCAAAAGATTCCAGAAACCGCGCTGTTGCCGTTTCTTCAATCTCTTTCATCGTGAGTTCGAGGTTGATTTTGGCCTCCAAAATATCGTTGCGTTGCCCGGCAATGGTATCGTGTCGCTCTTTAATTTCGTTGTACGCCTCAATGGCTAATGGATTTATTTCGCCATAAGTATCCAATCGGCGTTTGAGGTTATTGACCTCTTTTTCCAATGCATCGCGTTGGAAAAGCGGGTTAGGTTCGTCGTTGATCACGTCATTGACCGACATGCCAAACTCGGCCCGGAGGCGTTCGCCAATAGCCGTTATTTCAAATTTTACATCGCCAAATTTTTCCTTTAAACGGTTGATATGCGCTTGCAAATCTTGTTGTTTTCGGAACAAATCGCGTTGGTCATTTTCAATTTTATGAATTTCGTTGCGCGCCTTAAAATACGTCTGTTCTACCTCGGAAAGCGTTGCTTCTTTGGCTTTTTTCTCGGCATAACCCGTTTGTAGTTCTTGGGTCAAACGCGCAATTTCGCTCACTGCAAATTCCATTTCATCCGCCAAACGCGCTTGTGTTGCCTTGTTTTGCGTGGTTTGCACCTGCAATTCGCTCAAGCGTTTGGTGCGGAAAGTGAGTTCCTGTTGCAGTCCGGTTACCTTATTTTGTTGCCGGATAAACTCGATATTTTTTTGGTTATAGGCTTGGCTAAATTGGCTGAGTTGCTCGGCTACATCGCGAAAAGAACCGTCAGCGGAGGACAAACGCTCCTGTACTGCGGTCACCGCTTTTTGGTTTTCGGCCAGCTGGAGCACCAATGTTTTATTGCTCAGATCGAGTTGTTTGATAAGGTCGCCACTGGCTGCTGCTTGGTCGTCAAAATTCTTAACAAACAAGGCAATATTGTCCATTCTAGCCTGTAAACCCGATTTTTCGGTCTGTAAACCACCCAAATCGCCACGTGCTCGCGTGAGCACCGGCCCTTGATCGGCGGCTTTTAATGCCTGCAATTTGGTGCGCAATACCGTGAGTCGGTTATTATAATCGGTCTCAACGGATTCAAATTTGCGAATATCCGTATCCAGTATTTCGAGGTTCTTTTTGCGACCAATTTTTTTACCTTCAAACAAACCCACAGAACCGCCCGACATAGAGAATTTGCGGCGGGTAAGCGAGCCAGATTGTCCCAAATAAGTCGTGCCTTCCTGTACCGAAAGTTGCGCCGCTGAACTGTCATCTACAATCACCACATCAGCGAGCAGGTATTCCACCAAACGGCGATATTGTGGCTCCACTTCCACCAAATCCACGGCGCGCATACCCGCAGCGAGCAACGAAAGCGGTGCTTCATATTGCGCAAAAGCATCGAGCATAAAGAAATTGGCGCGTCCTTTTTGGCTGCGACCCAGCAATTGGATGGCTTGCACAGCGGCATCCGTATCTGGCACGACGTAATAATTGAGGTAAGGTTCGAGGTAGTTTTCGATTACTACCCGATAATCCTCTTTTACATAAATTAGATCCGACAAAAGCGGGCAGTTTTTGGCCCAATCCTTTTGCTGGCTTAGGAATTTGATACTTTCGGGGAATCCCTCGAGGCTTTCCACCATGCTTTTGGTGAGTTTGTACTCATTCCGTTTGGCATCGAGGGAGCGGTTATGATCGGCCAATTTTTTGGTGAGCGCTTCCAATTCCTGCTCGGTTTGCTCTACATCTTGTCGGCGTTTATTTTCGGCGGTTTCGAGTACCTCAATTTTTTTCAATTGTTCGGCCTCGTTTTGGTCCAAATCCTTAATTTTTTCGTTCAAAACCTTCATTTCCTCGCGGCGGACGGACACATCGGCCAAAGTACGTTCCACATCTCGGCGGAGGTTGTCGATTTGATTGGCTTGTACGGCGCGTTGTTTTTCCAGTTCCACAATTGTCCGTTCGAGTACTTGCTGTTCTTTCACAAATTCGTCGAGGTTGCCCTTGAGCAAATTATGGTCGGAGCGCACTTTTTCGAGTTGATTTTTGGCTTGTTCCAATGCTTCCTCAAATTCTACTTCTACCCGTTTTTCGTAATTAAGATCGGTTTGGTAGCCTTCTACCTCCATCTCAAGTTGTCGGATAGATTCGGTGGCTTTGCCAATTTGATCGTCCAGTCGTTTTAAATCCTGATCGACAAAAGAGCGTTTTTGTTCCACCATGCCCTTTTCGTTTTCCTTACCTCTGATGCGTCCGGTCAGTCTATTTACGTCCTGTTGTTGTTCGCTGAGGGAGGTTTCTTTGTCCAAATGCGTTTTGCGCAAAGCCTCTGTGGCGGCTTCGGCTTGGCGTGCATTGGCTTCTATTTGGCGATAATTGTCCTGTTCTTTGGCAATAATGGCCTCTGTTTCTTTGTATGTTTTTTTGTGTAGGGCGAGGTTGTGTATCGCCAATTCGACGCTGAGTTTTTTGTATTCGTCCTTAAATTCGTAGAATTTTTGGGTGCGAGCGGCCTGTTTTTCGAGTTTTTTCAATTGGTCGTCAATCTCAAACAATAGGTCTTCCACGCGATCCAAGTCGGCGGTAGTGGCATCCAGTTTTTGGCGGGTTTCGTTTTTGCGCGCCTTGTACTTGCTTACACCTGCGGCCTGCTCGAACATACGCCTACGCGAGTGCTCGCGGTCGCTCAGGAGGTCTTCCACCATATTGAGGGCAATAATGGCGTAACTATCGGGCCCAATACCGGTGTCCATAAACAGCGACGTGATGTCTTTGAGGCGGCAAGGCACCCCATTGAGGCGGTATTCGCTTTCGCCGGAGCGGTACAGCATACGGCTGATGCTCACATTGGCGTACTCGGTGGGCAGTATATTTTTGGTATTTTCAAAGGTCAGCGTGACCTGTGCAACTTGTGCTTCTTTGCGTTTTTTGGTACCATTAAATATCACCGACGACATTTTGTCGAGGCGCAATTGGCCACTTTTTTGCTCGCCCAATACCCAGCGCACGGCATCGACTACATTACTTTTACCCGACCCATTGGGCCCTACCACACCTGTTACATCCGAATTGAAATGGATCACAGTTTCGTTGGCAAATGACTTAAAGCCTTTTAATTCCAGCGTTTTCAACCTCATAGTGCGGCGAAAATACGGCAATTGAATTATAGCGGGAGCATTGTTGGGGATTTTTTTGTGTTTTGGGTTGTGGGGGGATGGGGGGGCTACAAATTCTACCATGCGCTCTATCTAGTAATTTCGTAGTTTTGTGGCGCAGAACATCCATATCCAGCGATACGCTTTTACACAAAACAATGATAATGTCCATTAAAAATACGCTTTTTTGCTTTTTTTTGTGCGTTTTTACCGCAAATATAGCCCAAGCCCAATTGCCAGTCAACCGCACGTTTCAAGCGGCTTTTGATAAAAATACCCGTAGTAAAGATGGAATGCCCGGTGCAAAATATTGGCAAAACCACGCGGCGTATGATTTGCAAATAAAATTTGACCCGCAAACACGGCTGGTCAGCGGCGAAGAAACGATTGTTTATACCAATCAAAGCCCCGATACATTGAAGCAGATTATCTTCAAATTGTACCCGAATATCTACAAAAAAGGTGCGCAACGCCTAATGACCATCGACCCCGAAGATATAAACGATGGGGTGCAAATCACAAAAATGGTCGTCAATGATGTGGCCAAACCCACCGATAAACTAAATATTGATGGCACAAATATGTTGGTGGGTGTCAAACCATTAGCACCCGGACAAGCACTTCGTTTTCAAATTTCGTACAACTACACCATCAACAAAACCTCGCACATACGCACGGGCGAGGTCGATAATGGCGCATGGTTTATGGCGTATTTCTTTCCGCGTATCGCTGTCTATGACGATATTGATGGTTGGAACCGACACCCGTACTTGGGCAATCAGGAGTTTTATAACGATTTTTGTGATTTTAAAGTGGCCGTTACGGTGCCCAAAGATTATGTTGTTTGGGGAACAGGCGATTTGACCAATTGCGCTGAAGTATTCGCACCTGAGTATTGCGCAAGAATTTCAAAAGCGGAAAAAAACGATGCAACCATCGCAATTATTGATAGTATTGACTTGAAAAAAGGCAATATTACGGTCAATCGCCCAGAAAATACCTTTCGTTTCGATGCAAAAAACGTGACCGATGTCGCAATGGCGATCAGCAACCACTACCTATGGAATGCCACAAGTCGCGTGGTGGACAATACCACCAAACGCCGAACACGGGTAGATGTAGTGTTTAACAAAGAACACCATGATTTTGTGGAAGTGATCGATTTTGCCCGTAAAACAGTAGAAGGCATGAGTTTTCAATTCCCGCGTTGGCCGTTTCCGTATCAGCATATGACCGTTTTTGACGGATTGGATCAAATGGAATACCCCATGATGGCCAATGATAACCCGTTGGAAGACCGCGAAGAAGCGATTGAATTGACCGATCACGAAATTTTTCACACCATGTTCCCTTTTTATATGGGTACCAACGAAACAAAATACGGTTGGATGGATGAAGGTTGGGCCACAATAGGGGAGTGGATGCTCACTACTTATATTGATTCATCGATCACCGATGTGTATAGTATTGAAAATTATGCACGTTTTGCAGGCAAGGAACTGGATTTGCCCATTATGACACCTACCACACAAACTTTTGGCGCGCCGCTTTCGGTCAATTCCTATCCAAAACCCGCTTTGGCTTACTTGTATGTTATGGATTTGCTGGGCGAAGAAGCATTTTACAAGGGTTTGCACCATTATATCCGCACTTGGAATGGCAAACATCCCATTCCTTACGATTTTTTTAATTGTATGAACGTCGGTTCGGGGGTAAATATGGACTGGTTTTGGAAACGTTGGTTTTTTGAAGACGGCATACCCGATTTAGCGATTGCTTCCGTGGACAATGGTAAAAGTTCCAAAACGGTGGTAGTGGAATCAAAAGGCAATAAACCCGTACCGATTGATTTGGTGGTGACTTATACCGATGGTTCGGTGGAGCGTTTGCACCGCACGATAGCCGTTTGGCAAAACGATGTAAAATTGGTTAAAATTAAATTTAAGAGCAAAAAAACGGTGCAATCTGTTCATTTAGGCGGTGTGCGGAGCGTGGATAGTAATAAAGGGGATAATGATTGGAAGGTGAAATAACATCAAATACAGCAAAAAAATGAGCCAAAACAATAGCATAAAATACTATATCGTAGATGTTTTTGCCAATGCCAAATACGAAGGCAACCAATTAGCGGTGTTTTTGGATTTGGAGCAACAACTTTCTAATGCTGACATGCAACGCATGGCTAAAGAAATTAATTTTGCAGAAACAACTTTTATCAAAAGCAACAAAAACGATGAGCGTTTTGGGGTTCGGATCTTTACGCCCGAGCATGAAGTGCCTTTTGCGGGCCACCCTTCGATTGGTACAAGCTATGTGATTGCAAAATTTATTTTATCCGAACCGCGCAATAAAATTGTACTGGAATTGGCGCACAGCGATATTGAAATTTCGTTTTTGGACAATGACCTGATCTTTATGCAACAGGCGCAGCCGGAGTTTAGGGAATATTTTACCCACGAGGAAATCGCGCAGGAATTGGGCTTTTCGTTGGATGATTTGAACCTCGATTTGCCTGTTCAAGAAATAACTACGGGATTGCCGTATATCATAATTCCGTTGAAAAACCTGCGTGCAATGGAGGAAATTCGCTTAAATTATGCTATTTTACAGGCATTTTTGGAAAAAAGAAAAAAATATAGGGGTAATAGCGCAACCGGACATTCTACCTCTTTTTTCTTTTTTACCAACGAAACGTACGAACCATCAAACGGCTATAATGCCAGAATGCAATTGCTCGAAAACGGCAAACTTTCCGAGGATGCAGCCACCGGTAGTGCCAATGGATGCTTTTTGGCTTATCTGCTCCAACACGTGCAACCAATCGTCCAAACCACTGTGGAACAAGGGTTTCATATACACCGAAAATCGTATCTGTGCCTAGATGGCAGTGTGGAAAATGATTGCTACAAATTGGGCGTAGGCGGAAGAACGCAAATGGTGGCGGACGGTTTTTGGCAGGTGTAATGATCTTCTTGGCCGCCCGATCCTCCATTTTAAGTACTTGGACATAATTAATTGCAGAAATGAACGCAGGTATTTTTCGGCTAGACGAGCCATTTTAGAGGCAGATAGCAGCGCTATCTAACGAAAAAATGGGGAAGTATAGGTGGAAAAAACCAAGTTCAAAATGATAATTAATTGTGTCCAAGTACTTATGGTGATGTATCTATCGTATAATCGTTATATCTCCCCCCAATCTTACTTTTCGGCCATCAATCGTTTCCACTTCGCAAAACCATACAATAACCCCAGCATGCAGTAGTTTTCCGCGATAGGTACCGTCCCATGCGCTGGGAACATTGGGTGCCAAATCATTTTGTTCAAATATTTTGTTGCCCCACCGGTCGAATAGTTGCAATGTATGAATGCGTTCTACTTCTGGCCCGCCAAAAATAGTAAGATCCGCGTCGTCACTATTCAAGTCGATGATATTAGGCATATATATCCGTACGCCTTGTTCCACCTGAACTGTGAGCGAAGTGCTTGTAGAACAGCCATTTAGATCGTAAGCGGTGAGTAAATACCTAGTGGTTTTTTCGGAATTGATAAATGTATTTGGGCACGTGGGGCATTGCACGCCACTTGTAGGCAACCACTCGGCTATCGCAATTTGGAAATCGGCAATCGGTTCCACCCATATACTATCGCCCAAATGTAGGACAATCGGTTGCGCTCCTAAATCAAGGTGTAATGGGTTGCCTTCCGTAATGTTTATTTCCTGACTGGTCGTGCATCCCATCGAATTAGTGGCTGAAAGTGTGTAAACACCCGCAGGCAGATCCTCCCAAACAAGTGGTGCTCCGGTATATGATTGTGCTGGTCGGTTTGCTAATGCTAATTTCACGGGAAGCAGGGGCGTTAAAACCGAATCAAGCCGAATAAATCCATCCTTACCACCAAAACAAAGCGCTTGGGATGCCGATAAATCCATGTCAAGACCTATATAAGATACTGTTGTAATGACCAAACTGTCGCAACCAAATTGGTTGGTAAGCATTAAGGAATCGGTACCTACAAAATCAAGATCGCAGGATGTTGCCGTTAAAAAAGTTTGGCTAATGGGCGCAAGACTGGTATTTGTAACGACCAAACTATCGCAACCCGCCACATTTTTTAGCAAAACCGTATCTACCCCGACATTGGCCGGATCGCAGTTTTTTACAAAAAACGTTGTTGTGGAAAAGGCATTCGCATCAAAAGAAGTAGCGGTAATCACCAAACTGTCGCAACCAAAATGATTGGCCAATATCAAAGTATCGGTGCCAATAAAAGCGGGATTGCAGGATTTTGCCGTTAAAAATATTTGACTAATGGGGGCAAGACTGGTGGTTGTAATGACCAAACTATCGCAACCCACCACATTTTTTAGCAAAACCGTATCCACACCAACATTGGCAGGGTCGCAATTTTTTACAAATAACGTTGTTGTGGAAACGGCATTCGCATCAAAAGATGTAGTGGTAATGACCAAACTATCGCAGCCAAATTGATTGGCCAATATCAACGTATCGGTGCCAACAAAAACAGGATTGCAGGATTTTGCTGTTAAAAATATTTGACTAATGGGCGCAAGACTGGTGGTTGTAACGACCAAACTATCGCAACCTGCCACATTTTTTAGCAAAACCGTATCTATTCCAACATTGGCTGGGTCGCAATTTTTTACAAATAACGTTGTTGTGGAAACGGCATTCGCATCAAAAGAGGTAGTGGTAATGACCAAACTATCGCAACCAAAATAATTGGCCAATATCAGAGTGTCGGTGCCAATAAAATCAGGATTGCAGGATTTTGCTGTTAAAAATATTTGACTTTTGGGTGCAAGGCTGGTGGTTGTAACGACCAAACTATCGCACCCCGCCACATTTTTTAGCAAAATGGTATCCACCCCAACATTGGCAGGGTCGCAATTTTTTACAAAAAATGAGGTCGTGGAAATAGCCGAAGCATCAAAAGAAGTAGTTGTAATGACCAAACTATCGCAGCCCAATTGGTTGGAGAACATCAGCGTATCGGTGCCTACCAAATCAGGATTGCAGGATTTTGCTGTTAAAAATATTTGACTTTTGGGTGCAAGGCTGGTATTTGTAATGACCAAACTATCGCAACCTGCCACATTTTTTAGCAAAATGGTATCCACCCCAACATTGGCAGGGTCGCAATTTTTTACAAAAAATGAGGTCGTGGAAATAGCCGAAGCATCAAAAGAGGTAGTGGTAATGATCAAACTATCGCAACCCGCCATATTTTTCAACAGTACTGTATCTATCCCTACCGCTACTGGATTGCAACTGGTTTGTATAATATTATTTTGAGTTAAGGCCAAATATTTCAGACTTACATTGACAATGCTATCACAAGCACTTGTGGCCATGTTTTTTAAAATGACCTGTCCAGTAGGACGTTGCTCATCGAATATTTCATTACCCAAAACAAAGTTTTCTCCCGCACAAAGTATGGGCTGGATATTGGCAGTAGCCATTACTTTAGAGACAATTACGGTATCTGTGCGTGTACAATTCCCCGATTTTACATTTACCCAATATTTGCCAGGGTCGGTCAGGCTGCGGATGGGATCATTGCTGCTGTTGTCCCATATAACGCTTGCGCTGGGTAAAGTGGCATCGAGTACTACCATGCCATCATTACAGATAACGGCATCGGCCATGCCAAATCCAGTCAATTTATCGGGAGTTGCAAATGTGAAATCGGTAAAAGGGCTATTGCCTTGTGAGCAAACGGATCGAATTTGCATTTCGTAATTGGAGCAGCCGGGCAATGTATCAAATTTCCAAGTATTCAGGGTTGTTGATATGTCTGTCCAAATTAGGTCGCCCACTTTACGGTATTTAATATCATAACTACTCACCGATGAAGGGCCTGTCCAATTTACGGAAGGGATTGTGAGTAAATCAGAAGTGGCTAGTCCAGTTGGTTCCGTACAAGGTGAAATGGGGACAAAAAAGGCAGTAGCCACGCCATTGGTTTCAAAGGCCAATAAAATAGCGGCAGCATATTGGTCGGGTCCAAAACTATTACCACTTACTTCCCAATGATCGAACTGCCAACCAGTTGCGGGTTTGGCAATAAGGTCAATATTTACAGTACCGAAATAATCACCGATATAGGGATAAGTGGTGGGTGTAATGGTATTTACCTTTACCTGATTGGGCGATGAAGTAGGCGAAATGTTCACGGTGAGCGCAAATGGTCCAGTCACGTCATAGCAATCGACAATGCTAGGCTCCAGTACTTGGCAGCGGGTATTGATAAAATCGTGTACTTTTTGGACGTTTTGTTTCCATTGGGCAACTGTTCCGCCCCAGCGCAAACATTGTTGCGCCATTTCGGGCGCAATTTGATTGGTCATCTCGTCAAGGAGTGCATTCATATTTTGGCACGAAAGTGGGCCATTGAGCAGATCAGCATAACGATTGACATACAATGCTTTGAACGCTGGGTTAGCAAACAATGCCATCAGTATATCGACATGATTCTCGGGGTCGCCAGAAGCAGGTATTTGTTCTACATCACATGGATCTGCTGTTGGTCCTACATTTGGAATGCCTGTATAATTGATATAATGCCCAAAAGTAGCATCCATATCCCACAAGGCGTAACGCCAGCGTTTTGCTTTGCCATCGGGGTTACGCCCGCGCCACCATGCGGTATTCCAGTTCAACCAATCTTTACATACACTGTGCTGATTGATAATGATATAATCAACGAGGCTCAATAGGTCGAATTGCTGTTCTACATAATCATAATTTGCGGCAACAGCCATATTATTGCCCAAAATAAAGGATTTTAGGGTGTACCAATCTGTCCAAGACCCATATTCTTGCCAAGTATTGCCCCACGTTTTTATATAGTCAATATCGGATTCGTCCTGATCGTAGTAATAAGAGGTAAAATCGGCATCGTCAGCTTTTTCCCGCAGGTCATACACGCCCCAATATTGGCCATTTACATACAAAATACAGGAGGTATGCGTTCGGGCATCCACATCCAGTCCGCCTTGAATAGCAAGTGTGTGGACGTAAGAATCCCTGATATGCGCCCCATTTTCTGATGGATAATTGTCGTTGGCTGCTGCTTTAAGGATGAGTCGCTGGAATTTGGTCCGAGTCCGTTCTTTAAAAAACTTATTTTTCAACTCATCTTTGTACCCCATTTGGTCGCGGGTAATCCAGTCAATTCCGCGTTGTGGATAGTTCCAAGAATCATTGCCGTGCTTATTAAATTCACCATAAGCCTCGTCTTTCAGTATTTTATTTTCAAAATATTCAAAACTTCCAGCAGGTGAAATGTAGGAGCCATTCAGAAGGGTATTCAAATTATTACCGGCAATGGAAACAACAGGAATAACATGATTTACATTAATAAAATAGGTATTGGCCGTTACAAAACCCTCCAAAATCGATGTATTTGAACTAAATGCACGTGTTTTTAAAACAGTGGTGGCAGAAATATTAATCGGTGTCAACAAGTAGAGTGGTGAAGTAGAGGTAGGCTCGTTACCATTTGTAGTGTATCGAATATTAAAACCAGCACTTGTACTGAGTGCTACTGCAATACTGCCCGTATAAAAACCTGCACCCAATGTGGCCTGCACTGCTGGAGCATAAGCCTGATAATTACTGCCAGTATTGGCTGCACCAGGGGTGGGAGTGGTATATATTTTCCAAGTCGAACTGCCGTTGGGCGTACGTCCATAACTATGATTACTTTGGTTTGGGGTGGTAAAGGTATAGATATCTGCCAATGTACCATTGGCCTGAGTCAATACGACGGATTCGCCTTTAGTTTGCGTTATTTTGAAATTTGTATGCTTGATTGCTGCCGTAGGTCTATCCTTGCCGGAGCAAAAAAAGATGCGATAAGCACCTGCGGGGATAGTTTGTCCAACTGGAATGACCCATTTTTGGGGTTTATTAGGGTTGTCGCTTAAAAACCACCCACCAATATTTACGGAAGAGGAACCGCTATTATAAAGTTCGACCCAATCTTCGTGGTCGGCATCTTCATCCATAATCCCAGTAAGGTTAGCGGCGGAAATTTCGTTAATCAGGATTTGCGCAGGCAATGTTGGCGCAAAAAAAAGGAGTGTTAGTGCGAAGAGGAGTTTGTTCATGGCAATGAATATGGTAATTAATGGAGGTAAAGATAGTGAAAAAATTAAAAAAGCAATACATCTAAGTATTTGGACCTAATTAATTGCCATTTTGAACTTGGTCTTTTCCGCCTATGCTTCCCCATTTTTTCGTTAGATAGTACCGCTATCTGCCTTAAAAATGGCTCGTCTAGCCGAAAAATACCTACGTTCATTTCTGCCAATTAATTATCTCCAAATACTTATTTAAAATGTCCTAAAAACTGATCTTTGTATCCCGCAGAGATTTCCACTTCGGCGCCATCTGTCAAAGTAACATATCCGCCACTGCCTTTATGGTAGGTTTTTACAAAATCCAAATTGATGATATGGGTTTTGTGTACACGTAGGAACGGCGCAGGTAGTAGATCGGTAAAATGCTTTAAAAAGCGACAAACCATTTTTTTGGAGCCATCCGCAAGGTGAACATCGGTGAAGTTGCCATTGCCTTTTAATCGGATAATATTTTCGATACGCACCACCTCAAACCCCTCTAATGTGGGCAATATTAATTGCTGCTTTTGTGGCTTTTGCTCTTTGAAATTCTCAACAATGATCTTGTTTTTATCAAAAAACGCCTTGGACTCAATGTATTCATGCACTTTATTGACCGCCAATACCAATTCTTCAATACTAATGGGTTTGAGCAAATAATACGCCGCGCTTTGGTTCAGTGCTCGGAGCGCGTACTCCGAAAAAGCCGTAACAAAAATGGTTTCAAAGTAGAGATCTTTACAAGCCTCCAGCACATCAAAGGCATTGCCAAAAGGCATTTCCACATCTAAAAATACCAATTGCGGACATAATTCTTGGATCATAGGTACGGCCTCTTTGATATTTTGGGCTTCTCCAATGAGTTGCACCTGCGGACAATACTTGGCCAAGTAATTCCGTAATACATCGCGTGCGGCACTTTCGTCTTCGACTATTATTGTTCTGATTTGCACTTTATTGTGGTTGTTTTAGATTGTACTAAGTGTATATTTTGACTACCGTTCCCGTTTCCGGCATCGTTTTTTCTGTGAGTGTAAAGGAAATATTTTTGCGGTAAATTTGGTTCAACAGCAATATCCGTTCCGTTGTATTTGCCAGTCCCCTTGATTCGTATGCACGTTGGTTGATTGTCTTGAGTGCATTGCTTTGGGTTATACCGATACCGTTATCGTCAATATTAATCACTAGATTTTTGCCTTCTTTAAAAACATTAACGAGCAATGTTCCTTTTTCCTCTCGGTACCGCAGCCCATGCCAAATCGCATTTTCGAGGTGAGGCTGAATCACCATATTGGGCACTGTTTCAATGTCAGGATCAATGTTTTCTGCAATATCTATTTGATAATCAAACTTATCTTGAAAACGGAGGTGCTCGAGTGCTAAATATTTTTTTAGCATTTCCAATTCAGTGCTGAGCGGAATAAAATCCTTGTTGGAGTTTTCCATGATATTGCGCATCAAATTGGAATACGCACTGAGGTATTTATTGGCGGCAAGTTCGTTGTTTTGAGCAATAAATTGATTCACACTATTGAGGCTATTGAATACAAAATGCGGGTTCATCTCACGGCGCAAAGATTGTAGGGCAATTTTTTTGTTTTTAATACGAATCGCGTACCAAGACCGGGCAATCAACAAAAACAAGCCCAATAACAGCGCAGAAGCACCTAAAAGCATTAAGTTATTGCGTGTTTGTCGCAAAATTAACTGGTCTTTAAGCGTTTTCTCTAATTCTAATTGTGCAATTTTCTCTTCGGTATCGGCCAATATTTTAACATCAACGAGCGATTCATCAGCGATCAGTAAACTATCCAATTTGGCCGAAAACTGTCGGTACAAATCGAGGCTTTTTTGTAGGTTACCTTGTTTTTGATAGATAGCCGCTATTTTTTGAAGGCTATTTTTGGCATCTATCGTCCTGTTTTCCTGTAAAGCCAATGTATAACTTTTTAATAAGAGTTGTAATGCTTCATCTTCTTGACTGGTTTGGGTATAAATATCGGCCAGTTTTTGGAATTGTGAAATTTGAGTTGGTGTATTTTGCTGAACATCTTCGCGTTGAAGCAATTGTTTTTGGACATCAATGGCTGCTTCGAAATTGCCGTTAGCGGTATAGGCATCCGCAATTTGGTTGGTGTACTGAATCGTTTGATCTAGATTTTCTGCTTGATCTAACGCATTTTTATAGTTTTTTTCGGCAGCAGGAAGGTCATTTTCCTTCAAATTTACGGCACCCATTTGCTGGAAGGCGTTTGCCATTTCGGGTTTATTTCCAGTATTTTGGGCGATAAACAGATTGGAATTGATAAAAGGTTTTTGTGCTGCGCTATTGGAATAATGCTGTAACCTATTCACATCGTTGCTATTGAGGTGCATTTGGTTTTGCCCTGCTGTGGTATTAAAAGTATTCCGTTTTTGGGCGTTATCAAAATTAGTAATAGCATCTTGAATCTTGTTTTGGGCTTCTTGCGCTTTGGCTAATCCACGCGCCATAAGCGCAGCATCTTCTGGTTTGCCCAGTTTATCATAGAGCAATTGGGCTTTTAGGTAGTAGGCTTCGGCCTTGGCAAATTTGCTCAACGTAAAATATTCATTGGCCAATAACCCATAAGCACCAGCGATCAAACTTTCATCGTTGACGGCCACACCTTCCTTCAATTGTTGGGTATTTTGTCTTAATTTATTGGTCGATGAAGATGAAGGTGTTGTTTCCTGTGCGTACAAAGGACTATTTTGCAAAAGCCATGCAAAGAGAATAAGTACTTGGACATAATTAATTTCAGAAATGAACGCAGGTGTTTTTCGACTAGACGAGCCATTTTTAAGGCGGATAGCGGTACTATCTAACGAAAAAATGGGGAAGTATAGGCGGAAAAGACCAAGTTCAAAATGGTAATTAATTGTGTCCAAGTACTTTATCAACGCAACAGGTATTTTGAATTTCATTACACAAAGATAGGAAACTAAAACAGCACCACAAACATGATTCACCAAGTGAAAAAGCGTATTCACCAAGTGTGGGTTTTAAAATCGGGGAAGTGCGCCACTTTTGTATCAATTACTAGTTGTACCAACGCAAGTTGAAGCAATTAGATGCCGCTTTTTCACTCTTAAAATTTACATATTATGTTATCACAATCCTTTTTTCTAGTTGCCCAGTATTTGTCGATCCTTTTTTCTACATTGGATTCGACGGCACAAATCACGCAGGCAACCCCAAACCAAGCAACCTCGATCTACACCAATGAATTATCTCCTGATCTTCCTTCCAAAGTTGATTTTGAAGGATTTCTAAAATTGAGCGAAGAAACATATCAATACCGCAAAGACAGGCTAGTGGATCTTGACCTCTTTTTAGAAATGGCCAAAGATTCCAATACGATTATCCTAGATACGCGCTCCGATAAAATGTATGAAATGAAACACGTAAAAGGAGCGGTACATTTGAATTTCGCGGATTTTAATGTCTTTGATCTAATGCGTGTAATTCCTTCCCAAGATACGAGGATCCTCATCTATTGTAATAATAATATTAATGATGACGAGCGGCATTTTATGTCAAAAATCGCGCCACCAGTTTTACCAAGTGAAAAGCCAATTTCCTTAGCACTCAATATCCCTACATTTATCAATCTATATGGATACGGATACAGAAACATCTATGAATTATCATCGTTGGTTAGTGTAATGGATGGAAGGGTTCAATTTGAAGGCGCGGCCACAGTACCAAGTATAAACAGTTTCCAATTACCATTATTGAGCAAGCGTTCTAAAAAATAAGTGGGCATTGGGGTTATCCCATCTCTTCTTTAAATTCGTGTTGTTGCCCGAGTGATATTTCAACCACTTGGGCAATAATATTTTCCCGAACAAGATGATTTTGGCACAAACTAGTCGTGTAGCGTAAATTAATCAAAAAATATTTACTTTTGTGCGTTTTATTAAGTATTTGGATATAATTAATTGTGTCCAAATACTTAAAATCTCATTCCTTAATTAAAAGTTGCAGCATGGAATGCAACAGCACGTATACTTAATTGATTTATGAAAAAGAAGATATGGGTATTAGCCCTGTTTACGCTAAATGTAATGATACTTTTAGGGCAAAATAAAGAAGATTCAAAAATATCGACCCAACAATACAGTCTTGAAGAAAAAGCAGTCATTCAAGTCATTCTCGATGAAACTGAAGACTATACAAAAATGTCTTTTGCTGATCTTGCGCGGAAATATTGGATATTGGACGACAAAACATATATGTGTGTGGCCCACTTAGATGGCATTAATTTTATGCAGTATAAGGATGAATTGTTGGCGCGCAACGAAATTGCCCCTGCCGATCAAGTTAAAGTAGAAAAATCTAATTTTAATGTATTGGTAAATGGTAACATGGCGACCATTTACCATAATCAAGTAGTTACCATCCTCGAAACTGGCGATAAATCGTATAGCCACGAAATCCGGATTCTTGAGCGCGTAGATGGCGTTTGGAAAATACATTGCTCTACAGTAGTGCAATACCTTCCGCACTAAGAAGATTAGCCCATGATCACCTTCCGCCCTGGCAATGTGCCAAATGATGGATGTGTAGGTTTTATGCCATCGGGCGAAAGTAGCCAAAAGACAGGTACATGTGCAGCCGTCAGGATTGGCCCTGCAAAACCATCTGTGAGATAAATAAACGCATCGGGTCGTTCTCTATTGGCCAATTCTATTGGCTGTGTAAAATCTGTTCCGCCGCGCCCTTGTACAATTTCGGGCGTTATTCCTTTATATTTATACCGTTGGTGGATAATGGTGTCGCATTCCACTACCTCTATTTCTGCACCTGCTTTCCAAAGATGGTGTATTTCGTTAAAAAAAAGTTGAAATTCAGGCGCACCCACGCTACCCGAAGTATCCAATGCCACCAAAATCCGTTGTCGTCTATTAATACGTATGCCCGGATTGGTGCCGTAGCGCTTGGAGGGTCGGCGCATCGTATTTTTAAGTCTTGTACTGCGCGCACTTTGGGTAAAACGCCTCAAGGCCAATCGCCAATTAATAGCAGGAGGAGTTGGCATTAAGGCATTGATTTGATCGCGTACGCCCGCCGGAAGTTGCCCCCACGCCGCCGCATTAGTGCGCTGGTGCGCAGTACGCATGAGGCTGTCCAAGTGATTATCCAATACGGCGTTTTCCATCTCGGATCGGGCACGTATTTCGCGCCAAGGTTGGTGTCTTTCCAGGCCATTGGTATTGGATTGGATTTGTTCCAAAGCATCTGCATTGTTTTTGCCTTTACTTTCGTCGCCCCCTTTTTTACGGGAAGATTCCAATTGCTGATAATAATAGAACCACGTTTCGCCTTTTTTAAGGTGTAATTCGGGGAAAGTTTCGAGAAATATACTGTCTTCGGGCAATTGAAAGCGATCTATATATTGGTTAATCACCAAATCCAAGGCTACATTGAGCAGTAAACTATCCAGTGCCGGATCGCGGATGAACAAGTGCCGAAATACCAAATGCAGCATTTCGTGTTTTACCACACCCAGCCGATGTTCGGGTTGAACCAGGTCCTTATCCCAAAAATTGGCGTTTACATAAAGCGTAAAGGTGTTTTTCCCCACCCCAACGGCAAGCGTTTGTACCTCGTGGCTAGGGCCAGTAATTTCCTTGTTGAGACCGGCAAATATATGTGCATAAAAGGGTTCTCGAAGGAGGAGTTCGATACCGGTTTTGGATAATTCATCTAGTATTCGGCGTTGTTCATTCATCGTTTAAACAAAATCAACATCAACTGCATAAGGATAACTGAGTAGGTACTCCAAGGCGCGCTCTACGGGCAAACCCTCAAAAACCACCGCGTAAAGCATATCGGTAATCGGTACATGCAGTTTGTAATGTTTAGCCAGTGCATGAGCGATTTGTAGCGTGCGTACACCTTCTGCCAGTTCAGGCATATTGGCTTTAATTTGCGCAACGGTTTCTCCTTTGGCCAATCGCGTACCAAAAGTATAGTTACGGCTATTACTACTTGTGGCTGTGGCTACAAGGTCGCCAATACCCGCTACGCCTACAAAAGCCTGGCTCGAAGCCCCCAATGCTTTACCAAAATGAATCATTTCACCCAATCCTTTGGCAATCAGCAAGCCTTGTATATTGCGCCCCAAACCAAGTCCACCCAATATACCCGATCCTAATGCAACGATATTTTTCAAAGCACCAGCCAATTCAGCACCCAACATATCGTAGGAACCAAATACATGAAACCGCCGAGAATTGAGCGCAGTTTGACCAGCTTGTATCACTTCTCTAAATCGACTACCCACCAATGTAGCCGCTGGCTGACCTTCTACTATTTCTGCGGCAAGATTAGGCCCCGAAAGACACCCTACCCGTACCACACTGGTTTCTTCCAAGATGACTTCACTCATCGTGCGTACTTGTTGGCGATTGAGCATAAGCCCCGGAGCAGCCAATTGCTCATTAGTGATGGCACGCAGATCCAAACCCTTTGTTCCATGTATCACGATATGGTTGGGCCGCAGATAAGGCGCAAAATTTTGCATCATTGGGCGGAAAGCATCGGAAGGCACGATAGGAAAGATCAATTGGCATTGATCTACCAACATTTCCGGGTCGGATGTGGCTTTTATCCGATGGTGTAGTTTTACACCATTATATGCTGCATGTTGATTTACTTCTTCCACAAAATCGGCGCGGCGGCTGAAAATGAGGACATCTGTATTAAGTGCGATTAAATTGGCAATGGCCGTTCCGAAACTACCTGCGCCTACTACTCCAGTCATGGTGTTTTACTTTTGACTATTGATGACTTGTTTACAAAGTTCTTTACCTGTGGTATCGAAAAGTTTGACTTCCAAACTACGTTCTTTCCTCAGTCCCGAAAAATTCAGCATTGCAAAGTTATGCACGCCTACTGCTGTACCTTCTATTCGGTTTTTATTTTGCTCTTTAGTGGAGCCATCTGCATAAGCACCCGCAGTGAGCGATGAAGTCGTAATATCATACACTAGATTCCCTTTTGCATTGGTTAACTTGCTCATTTCAGCAAAATGGCGGTCACCAGTTAGGAAAACAACGTTTTTAATATTATTTTCTTCTATAAATTTCAATATAATCTCCCTTTCTTCTGCATAATACTTGATATAAGTTTCATTGGCGGCATTGGTGGTGAGTACTTGTCCACCAATCATCACCATTTTAAAAGGTGCTGAACTAGACGCTAAAGATTCCAACAACCATTGTAATTGTATCGCACCCAATTGTGTTTTTTGTGGGCAAGTTTCGCAATGATTGGGCGTGCGGTGGTAGCGGTTGTCCAAAGCAAAGAAATCGATATCATTTATTGTAAATGCCGTTGCAACACTAGGCTGACCTTCTATACCATAAGTTGGGTTGCCCCAAAAAAGTTTAAACACATCCAATGCCGTTTGTTTATGCACCCACGTTCTGTCGCTATCGTTAGGACCAAAATCGTGATCGTCCCAAGTAGCATAGTTTGGCGTAGCCGCTAATAACGGTTGCAAATCAGGCAAAGAACGAGAATGGGTATAGCGGTGGATCATACCCGATCGAGTGGACCAATCTGGTTCACGCAGGTATGCATTGTCGCCCAACCAAAGCATGGCGTTTGGTTTTTTTTCGTAAATGGCCTTAAATATTTCATGCTCGCTACCATAAGGTTTATTCGGGCGATCGTAAATTGTTTCATTTACATAATTACAACTACCTGCTGCCACCGAAAACGCAGGTGGATCGGTGCGGAATTGCCACAGTGCTTGCGTCGTGAAGGTGGTAGCATAAGGTAATTTGACCTTTTTGCCATTGATAAGGAGTTGATACGTGTATTTAATGCCCGGTTCTACTTCAGTCGCCAAGCATTTTGCTGTAAATCCTTGGTAATCTCGGGTTCGCACTTTTTTGGTTTTGTGCTTTTCTTTTGGGTTATCAGCAGGCCAATATTCAAACTGTACCGTTGCTTTTTGGGTTGTTTGGGCCCAGAGCAAAGCCTCTTTCATTTCAACGTAACCGATCATTGGTCCGTTTTTCAGGTATTTATTTTGCGCATGAGCCAACGTTGCCGACAAAAAGAACGTTAGGATAAATATACAGTGCTTCATAATTTTGAAATTTGATTTTGAATAGATGGATGAGGGCGAATGAGCAACAATAATTATTGGAACACCATTCCTGAAAGTGCGAAGGTAGTGAGTAATGAAGAAAGCAATAAGAAATTAAAGTAGTGAATTGTATTAATTTTCTGATTTGGGGCATTCAACTTTTTACTTTAGTACAAGCATTTAATTCGTATTCAGGTGAAAATTATCTGTTACCAAATTCTTAAAGGAATTTAACAAATGTATAAATTTAAAAGAAATTTTGAAAAAAATAAAATAAAGTTGTGTTAAACCCTTGACAATACCAAAAAAAACACCGTATTTTGTAACTAAATAAAAAAAGGAGGTAATTATGAAAAATGCTATCAAAAATTTCGCTTTATTGGCCCTCCTGACGCTCTGTGCGCTAAACGCAAATGCTCAGGCAACTTCAAAGACCTTTAGCAAGGCATTCAACCTAGACGGCAGTACACTTGTACAAATGGACCTGCCAGGAACGGTTGAAGTAAAAACATGGGACAACCCTACTATCCGATTTGTAATTACAGTTAGTCTGCCTTCCGGTAATTCAAATATTTCGGTAATAGACCAATTGTCAACTGTAGGACGCTATGATTTGGAACTCACTACACTCAACGGCAATACGATGATCGAAGCAAAGAACTTGAAACGAACGATTAAGATAAAAGGACAAGATTTTAAAGAAAATGTACACTTTGTAATTCTTGCACCTAAAAATGTTACAGTAGAAACAGGACCAATAAATGAAGTAGCAGAAGTGAAAAAATAACTTTTGCAGATGAATATAAAAAAAAGCCACTCCAGAGTTTTGGGGTGGCTTTTTTTTGCCTTATCACTCACATCAGTATACTTTTTTTGAAAAAAAATATTCACACTTGCAAATTTAAAAAAGTTGAAATCTAGTGCAATAATGCTTACTTCTTACTTTTTTTAGCGAAAAAAAGTAAGCAAAAAACGCTTCGGCTGACGAAAAATGCGGTGCTTTTGCTTCCTCGCTCCGGCGGCGCCAAAAAA
>JAYUKX010000154.1:0-32314 GCA_043764095.1 Chitinophagales bacterium | reverse complement strand
ACAAAGGAAACAGGATTATTCGACATAGCCAAATACGGCAACCAGTGCTGCTCATACGGGTCGGTGGCGTGCCAGCGGCCTAGGCATTGGTCGTACATGCGTAGGGCAAAACCGTACATTTTTACTGCGCCCTCGTACTCCTGGCCTTGGTAGCCTAGACAAAAATACCGTTTTTACCCAAAGCAGCACTCCGTCTGCTGCCGTGGTGTGGCAGCAGACGGAGGCCGCTCGTGGGACTACATACTCAGAACGACCTTATTTTCAGCATTGTCCCCCGCTGCGGCAAACGGCGGCTAAGCCGCAGCAGGAGTATTGATGTGCTATTCATCAAAAATGTATATGTCAAAATCAATTTCACCATTTAATTTCACCATTATAGCCATCAGGTTTTTATCAATAAATATTCCAGGAAATTCATCCTTTTGTGCTTCAATCAAAACAAATAGTTTTATAAATAGGCTGTTTTCGTTCACATATTGTGTTAATACTTCCAGCCTAGGGGTGACCCAAGAACTAAAATCAATTAAAGCATCAGAAAAAAACAACGTCTGGACAGGGCCAAAAACCAATTCCCAAGCATTTTCCTTCCGAGTCCGGAAAATGCCTTTGTTATTTAATCCTTTATATATTGGCACAAAATCTCCTTTATACCAATAGTTTGTTGGTTCATAGTTGAGGATTGTGCTGAGATTTTCAGGAATGAGAGAATCACCAAATACTGAAAATGTTATCTTTATTTGTGCCATGTTATTTTAAAAATTCGCCAGTTTGTATTCCGTCTCCTTTCCCTCCTTTTAAAAAAATCAATATTTCGTTGGTCAATTTGTCTTTATACAAATCGTATCGAGAAATTGATGCTGAGTTACCAAGAAATTCTTTTTTTAACTCGTGTGCGTCGATTCCGTGTTTTTTGAGTTGTTTTTCAGCAATTATACTAATGCTTTTACCAATATCATCAGCGGCATCATCCACCACCCCAAGCGACTTACTAATCGTTACTGCTTTAAACAACTGCCCGCCAATGACAAACATACCATCAACAGCAGCAAATTGGTGTTCAGAGCTTCCTCTGATTAAGTAACTCCCATCCAGATTTTGGATATCGCCAGGAAGAAAGCCCCTCCAGAATACTTGTAACCCGTTAAATTGAGAATATAGTAACCTGCCACCAAATCCGTAATTCTCATTCAATGCCGCAAATTCATTCTGAACCCGCGGCTTAATCTCCCCATTGCTACCCTGTTTACTCGGCGGCAAATATGGCATCTTATTTAGCCCCGCAGAGAGGAACAAGTCACTAACCGATTTACTTACTTCCCCGGAGAGCCACTTCAAGCCAATAGTTATATTTGCTACATCACGCTGATTCTTGGGCAGTATAATTTCCTCATCACCTACAGGTCTTTCTCCAGGATTATTCGGTATGTTACCTCCGCTACTTGACTTAAAACTTGACCATAAGCCCCAGCTATTTCTATAAGAATTATAGGTCAAATCTTTACCTACTGTAGATAAGAAATCTATGGAACCAGCAAATAGTGTACCGCTCCAATTGAGTCCAGCTCCATGCCCAGGATTGTTCAGGTAAGTATTGAATTCCCAGGCATCTACTTTTACACCATCCACAAAAAAGGATACACCACTTCTATCATACCAGCCATCCCAGCCCCCATCCGGATCCACAAAGGAAACAGGATTATTCGACATAGCCAAATACGGCGACCAGTGCTGCTCATACGGGTCGGTGGCGTGCCAGCGACCCAGGCGTTGGTCGTACATGCGTAGGGCAAAACCGTACATTTTTACTGCGCCTTCGTACTCCTGGCCTTGGTAGCCTAGACAAAAATACCGTTTTTACCCAAAGCAGAACCCCGCCTGCTGCCGTGGTGTGGCAGCGGACGGGGTTTACGCTTTGCGATAGAGTGGCTATGCTTGTAGGCGTAGCCTGCGAGGAAGAGCAGTGCGAGGCAAACCTAAAGAGGCTACCTGCCAGCCCGTATCGCGTCACTGACACTAAAGAGGATACGTGGGTTATGTTTGAAACCTCGTGCCAGCGGGATTACTATTTTTGCTCAATTCAATTATTCTTGTTCGCTATTGTCGAACAAGAATTTAATTTTCTCATTCTTAAAAAACAAGCAAAGTTTGAGTGTTTTGCTTTCACATACAATTTTACCATTGCCGTAACCATATTCGCAGGCTGGTTCCCATCTGTCAATCTTTGCAGTTGAGGACAGTATCAGTTGAGCAATGCTATCTGATAAATGGTCATAAGATACTATTCTAAAACCAGTAGCTCTACCAAAAGTATCCAATTCAAAGTTGATTTCGATATTGCCTTGCAAAGGAATTTTCACTTTCTGCTGTACGAATACACTTCTAAAATGCTTGGAAAGTATACTTTGACCACCAAAGAAATACCTTTCTGCACAATTAAGGCATACTTCTTTCGCCTTTTGAAGTCCTTTTGAAATTGGAGGTGGAGTATATACAACACCCTTCTTCTTCTGGGCAAATATGTGGCATTGGCATAAGAGAACCAGCGCACAAGTAAATAATTTTATTTTACTCATAATTAATTATTGCTTTTTTACTACTTCATGAACAGTTGTTGAACTTCCTTTTTGATTGTCCAAATAAATATCTCCAGTCCTACCATTGCTGCCTTTTAATATTTCTAATTTGTATTCTGAAGTACCTGTAACATGAACCTTTACCCATCCGTGTGTTAAATATTGTTTACTGATCCCATGTTTACCTTGCCAAATTTGAAGTTCTTTCTTTTCTGTATCAGCATTCATAGGATTACTATAGTCATTATTAAAGTATATCTGTGAAGGAGTTGGAAAAACCATTCTACCTATTGATTCCATAAACACTACTCCATCATCACTTTTAGCAAGGTTACATGTTAAGAAAACACATTTTGAATCATTATCCAAAAATGACATCATGTTTTCCATTGCGACTAAGTGTGGATACTGTTTGATATCCTTTTGGGCATTTTCTTTATTTGTTAGATAATTTTTGAGCCATGAGCCACCAAGCGTAAGATCGGATTTGTCTGGATTGTCGTAATCCACCACAACTATGTCACCTCCACTTTCAACTCCATGCGAATCAATAACAAGTGTTTTTAATTTATTGCCGCCTAAGAGGCTTGTCACTTGCTTAGCCGCATCAGCCAAATTGTCGTCAATAATTACATTAAATGTTTCGAATTCTTGTTTTGAGTTAATGTAATAATTCTTAACATCAGTCTTGTTTCTAATCAAAACATATAAGTTTTCTTTTGGCGCTCCATTTAGAACCTCTGGATTTATAAAGCCATGAAATCTCCATTCATCAACAAAAATTTCGTCAGGATCAATATGCTGTGACCAATGCTCAACTGCACGAGAGATAATATTGCCAGTAATTGAGCCAAACCATGAACCCCCAAAATTACCCCCTTGCACATCGTACAATAGATCACCAATCGCACTGCCGCCCCTATAGCCCCTAAACTCCGCTGCATCCACCTCTAGCCCATCAACAAAAAAGGTTACGCTACTTCTGTTGTACCAATCATCCCAGCCCCCATCCGGATCCACAAAGGAAACAGGATTATTCGACATGGCCAAATACGGCGACCAGTGCTGCTCATACGGGTCGGTGGCGTGCCAGCGGCCCAAGCGTTGGTCGTACATGCGCAGGGCAAAACCGTACATCTTTACTGCGCCCTCGTACTCCTGGCCTTGGTAGCCCCGACAAAAATACCGTTTTTACCCAAAGCAGAACCCCGCCTGCTGCCAAGGATGGTAACAGACGGGGCTACCGCTTTGAGATAGAGTGGTTATGCTTGAAGGCGTAGCCTACGCGAAGAGCAGTGCTAGGCAAACCTAGAGGCTACTTGCCAGCAGATACTAGTAACCCAGCCTGAACTTGGGACTGCTGGTGGTCTCACGACCCGGCATGTTCATCCCCCAGGCATAATATTCGGACGAACTGCATGTTTCACACTGGAGAGTTACTTATATTTCCTCCTCAGAGGCTAAAAAAATATCTTGCAAATCTCCATTAATGACTTCGTCCCCTGCTTTAAGTGTAAAAGTAACGCGCTCGTCGCTTAGATAAGAAGACCCATCCAATATACCTAAGACCTCAGATAAGGTATTCACGCGTACTAGTCGGATAAATTTCAAGAACGCGGTCTTCTGTTCATAAGACATTGATTTGTAAATTGGCGAAATCCCTTTCCATACTGGATCCGTAATTTCTAAATCATCAGTATCAAGCGAATCTTGATAGGATGAAGCCTCATGATCAAGGATTATATACCTAAGAGATCGAATAAAATCAAAAGAATTCATTTTTACTATTTTTTAAAAAAATTTGGGTACATAGTTTTATTCAACTGAATTAATTCCTGTAATGAACTATTAGGGATTCCTTGTGGACCGTAAACTCACCTCAACTCAAAAATATCCCTTGCTAAAACCTGACGTTCATTAGTAGCCGAACTGATCACTACTGCCGCACCGCTCACCTTATCGGCAGAAACAGTCACACGGGTATTACTCAGGTGGTCACTTATGGCGTAAATATACTGTTCGTACTTGCACCCGGATAGAACGCACCCACACTGCCTTCTACGTTTGTTGCCTCAATATTGTTCAAAAAACGCTGTTACATCTTTCTTGAACTGCTCCTTATCAAAATCTTTCACTCTTTTGGGCAACTTGTCCAGATGAGAAAGAGATGCCAAAATTTCATCAAATAAAATTTTCTTACTATCTTCTTCCGTGGCATTAACGAATAGATCGTAGTCTGGTTTTATACCATATATATAAGTACCAGGCAATTCCTCTATACTGTTGTCTGGCATTTTAACTTTGGAAAGTTCTTGGTATCTAGGCTTACGTACTTCGAAAAAGTACTCATAGCCAGGAGGTGTTTTTACCAAGATACATCCGATGTAAAAATGCTGGATGCCTGTCCCATAGTCCTTATCTTTAAAATAATTAACTATGTTTTTATACAAGTCATTAAGTATGTCGGATTTAGACCCTTTTCCTAGATCCGATCTAATTGTTATCGCAAAGTCCATGCTATCTAAAAATTTTATTACCGGGGGGCAAATATTTCAATGGTACTAAGAAAAATGATCTCAGCCCCCATCCGGATCCACAAAGGAAACAGGATTATTCGACATAGCCAAATACGGCGACCAGTGCTGCTCATACGGGTCGGTAGCGTGCCAGTGGCCAAGCATTGGTAGTACATGCGTAAGGTAAATTATTTACTATTTGTATAAAACCACAAATCTTCCATTGTGAATGTACCATAATAACCGACAATTGAATTTATTTCGTCGCTTTCAATCTTAAAGAGATCTCTACTCAAAGACTCAACTTCGATGAAATGAATCTCGTCGATATTTTTAAGAATACTTCCTATTTGAGAAATTACCCTATGCTCAATGGCAATTAGTGGGTATTTTTCCCAAATATAACCTACGACCTCATCATTGATTATAATTGACGCCCAAGTCTCTTCGCCTTCCCCAAAAGAGCAATTAATATTGTTACTTCTCAATATTTCAAGCGATATATGAAATAACGGAAACCTCCAATTTGTATTACTTCCAATAATTGCTCTGAATTTTTCTGTTAAATCTTTCATCTTATTGTCTCTGGTGAACCATGAATAAATCCATTTGAATTTCTGTAGATATTAATGATCTTTCTCGTATCAAAATACACTTATTTATTTTATGTCCATACCTATTTTTATATAATCATTAGGTAACTTGTCGAAATAAAGTGAAAAGAAAAATTCGGGAGAATCCATTTGTTCAATTATCATATTTGACTCCGATAAATTGACGCCTTCAAAATCTGAATAAGGCTGAAAAAAAGTAACTTCAGCCCCATTCCAACTTAGTAATCCATGCCATGAGTTATATGGATCATTTTTTACAATGATGTATTTGTCTGGCATTTTGCCTTCTTCAACCTTCCCATAGTAAAATACAGTGTAGTCTGTCCCAAGAACATCTCTATATCTGTATTGTGTAATGCAAAAATTAGAACCTGGGCTATATATGATTCTAGGCTTATTTTGGCATCCCCAAAATAACAATAACACCAAAAGTATCTTGAATCTTTTCATTTTTAGTTAAAATATATACCCTTATCTGTACAAATTAGTAAGATATGGATGTAGTTTATAGTACTTTCTTCCAGCTAGAATAGCAAGATAAACTCCTTTGTTCTCACCGTAAAAGAGTGGTTTTAGTGGTGAATAGCGGGATGGTAGTTATTGCATAGGTTGGCTTGTTGTAGCCCAAGCCAACATTGTCTTCGCGTTATAGTATCCTGCCTATTCGGGCATTTACTTCTTGCGTAGCACCAATGGTGCTACCGTTAACTAGCCAATATCTCCCTGTTGTGTGTACTCTTTGTACTTTAAAGAGGGAAAGTTTAGTTGCGCCCAAAGTATCTTTTCAATACTGTAATCCATGGAGACTTTTTTTTTGAAATACCACGAATAGCATCATAATCAATATCTCTAGTATCATATACATTGGATTCTGGAGAAAGCCTTTTGATCAACTCCTCTTCAAATATGTTTTTTTGGTTTTCAAAGTTTTTATCTATGCTCATCTTGAAATTATTACTCTTTACATGGCTTATGAAATCCAAATCTATGCTCATGTATGGATACTTTCTTAAATAGTATGTAATATAAGAAGGCCATACCCAAATACCATCGGTGTAATAACCCATTGGAGCAATGGGTTCATTTGTTTTAAAATCAATAAAATACCCCATTAGCCCACAAATAAGTTCTCCACCACTCAGATATGTTATGATTTTTTCAATATCATTACCTATATCAAGGGGGTTATTTATTAATTCGTCAAGAGCTACGGCTTCTGCAATTGGGTCGTACTCTTTTATGAATCCTACTAAAATCATGTTGATTAATATTTTATAGTTGTGTTGAAATAAATTTTGAATATTCCTCCGTCACGAATTAAATAAGTGCCTCCTTGTTCAACAGTTATAAGATTTATCGGTGCTATCATGGGGAGCGTAAATATCTTGATAACTGATAAGCAGCACTATCTAGGAATATTCCAGTATGACATGAAATCAAATCTATTGGCGTCCCTCGCTGAAATGGCAGCGGACGGGGTTTCTACTTTAAAGTAGTGTGCCTATGCTTGTGCAGGCGCAGCCTGTACGAAAGAGCCGCACGAGGCAAACCTAAAGGCTACTTATCTATTGTTCCAAATTTCATCAAATTCCTCTTCTGTGATGAAAGAAGATCTTTCATCTAAAGTTAAATCCGAGAAGTCTTGATCATATAGCATTGAATCTCCGTCAAAAGGGCTATCCTCCGACATAAATCGCTTAAAAGCAGTAGTTAACTCAATCTGCCTAATTGCATCTTCTCCTCGGAAATGCACAAAAACATACATGTCTTCATCAGCATAATATGATTTAAGAAATATTTCTTCCATAATTATTTAAAACTTGAAATTCCATGATTAATAATTCTTCCCTCTAAAGATAGGGGTGCCAAGCCTGGCACAAGAAAATTGTGGGGTTTGTTTTTTATCACATTTAAACCATCTAAACTAACATCGATAAAATATTCAATTTTCTTACCATTAAACATGTGACCATATAGTATTCTCGATGTATTCTCAAGGGTTTCGCCCACTAAATCAGTAAAATATTGCCCTGCACCATACCTCGCATATTTATTTCCTAATGATGGATAGAGTTCCCCCGACGCCATAATCCCCTCATAGCCAGATTTAGAGGTATAGTGCCTTAATACCTTTGACTCATTTGCTACCAGTACTGAAGCACCCTTACTTCCCAACTTCGCCTTACCCAACATTGCCACCTTACTCACAGGTACAAATATCTCCGCCACAGCCTCCGCAACATGCCCAACAGTTTTCCCCTTCCCATAAGCATCAGCATTGACAAACTCAGTCCAGCCTTGGGAGGCGGTTGCGGTAATGGCACTCCAGGTTTTATCGTAGTTATACACCGCACTGCCTACACCTCTCACTGCGATCGCCGCCTTTATGCCGTTTTCGACCGGGGAGTTGGAAACAAGCCCCCAAGCCAAGCTGCCTAGCCCTTTCACTGTTCCCCACGCGCCTTCGCCAATGCCTACAACTACTCCCCCGGAAAATTCAGCAACGCTCTTTGAACCACCTATCAGCGTATTGCTAAGACCGTAATCCCCAACGTTGTTTATCCCAAAGAAATGGGAGACTACTTCATAATCAACCGCTGCAACTACTCCAGTCCCTGTATTGAAATTGGCGAGTAAGCCATACGCCACCATATCCTTTTCATTCAGCCACATACCAAATCCCCTGTCCTGACTGAAACTGAGTACTGGTAGGCTCATACCAGTAAACATACTCCCCATCATGCTGAGGGTAGATCCCGGTGGGCTGTTCTTGAATTAACCTTCGTATTCCCAGCCATCTACTTGTACCCCATCTACAAAATATGTAACGCTATTTCGGTCATACCAGCCATCCCAGCCCCCATCCGGATCCACAAAGGAAACAGGATTATTCGACATAGTCAAATACGGCGACCAGTGCTGCTCATACGGGTCGGTGGCGTGCCCGCGACCCAAGCGTTGGTCGTACATGCGTAGGGAAAAACCGTACATTTTTACTGCGCCCTCGTACTCCTGGCCTTGGTAGCCTAGACAAAAATACCGTTTTTTCCCAAAAGCAGAACCCCGCCTGCTGCCGTGGTGTGGCAGCGGACGGGGTTTCTGCTACCAGATGGAGTACCTGCCTGATCTTTACAACCCTAGAGTCCCAATTTCTTTTTTAGAAAATCTTCTTCTATTTCCAAAAAAATATCTTGTAAATCTCCTGTAATTACTTCTTCCCCTGCCATGAGTGTAAATTCCACTCGTTCTTCATTTAAGTAATCTTTACCAACTAATATACCCAGTACAAGAGAAATTGTATCAACTTGTATCGTTCGAATAAATTCGATGAAATGTGCTTTCTGTTCAGGTTCAAGTGAATTGTACCATTGTGCAATAAGTTGCCAGCCTGGCGGATATTCCGGTGTAAAATTATTTAGTTCTTGTTCATAGTACTTTGTGAGAGTGCCAATTACATTCTCTCTAAGAGCAACGATAAAATCAATAGGCTTCATATATTGTTAATTTTTATTTATTTTTTTCTCGAAAGCTCTAGGATATCTCATACTACTGGACATTTTTGAAAAGTGCATGATTTTTTACAGTTAAGGCATTGAAAACATATTTTAAAAAACATACAAATTGATAGCATTTTTGGGTAAGAATAGATAGTCCTTCCCTAAAGATCGAAGTTTCCGGCCATTTACTTCCATCTTTATAGCAATTTACCCGAATTTGTTTTTGACGCTTTTGGCCTTCCCTAATAGCGAGAATGTAGGCAGTTGTAACAATGGCTAGCATTAACAAGTTTTTGCCAGCATCCCGCATATTTAACGCTTCGAGGTTGTAGCCGTTGGTTTTCAAGTGCCGAAATAGGCACTCAATCTTCCAGCGTTTGGCATAAAGCGCAGTGGCTTTGTGAGCATCGGACAAAGTGGTCAAAAAAAGAAAAATAGGTTCTTTTGTTCCTTGTTTTGGGTTAGGCATCATCACAAATATATACAACTGGCCACCAATACAAACTTGTTTTTTAATTACTTTTTGTTTTAGAGTGCTCTTTTGGTACATTCGAGGATAAGACTTCCCATTTGCGGCGTTTACATCTGCTTCATAGTCACCAAATCGCATTCGAATGACAAATTGTATCTTATTGGTTTTTAGATACTTAAACCATTCTGTGCCAATATATTCTCGGTCAGCCAATAGCGTCATACCACTTAAATCGAATAAAGACAACGCTTTGTCAAACATCGCTTTGCGTTCCAGTTGGCTCGATGAACCCAGTTTTTCCAGTTGCACCCAGTAAATTGGTATTGCTACGGGGCCTAACAATATACTCAACACCAGATAATGAACATCCGATTCCCCAAGCTTCCAACTAGTGCCATCCATTACCAATGTTTTACAGCCAATTTTTTTAAGCAGCCTAAGGTTTTGCACCATTATGTCATGTAAAAAGGCCTCATCGCCTCCCCATTCCTCAAAAAATCGCGTCAGGCGGCGATAGTGACTGCTTGGATCAACATTAGGCTTTTCTAGTGCACTACCTACATAATCCTTTAGTTTATTCAGGTTTACTGTGCGACCAATTGGTATCAAACTGGTGAGCAGCAAAAAGTTTTTGATAGCCCCAAAGCCATACTTTTCATAAATGTCTGTAAATTTGCGCAAATGCGGAGAGAGCATAGATAATTATGTCGTGAGAAAACACAAAAATCTAACTTTTTCCGCATCTTTTCAAAAATGTCTAGTAGTGTGAAATATCCGTCAAACAAAGTAGATTTGGACAAATATGACAAACAAATACAGTAAAATTTTGTTTCAAAACACAATAACTATGTAGTAATTAATCTAAATGTATTATGAAAAGCATTCTGTCTATATTTTATGTTTTGTTTTTAGGACAAATTACGGTTTTGAATAGTCAATTGGTTTATTTTGGAGCGCCCACACCTACAGCACAAGGTGGCGCTTTAGGGGATGAGAACATTTGGGTTATGAATCTTGCAACTTGTGAATACTGCCCGGTATCCAATTTTACGCTTATTAATCTTCTTTGGATACATATTTTACCAAATGGGGATTTATTGATACAGGAAAATAGTGGCCCTGTTACCAGATTCAGTATGCCTAGCCTTACGCCGGTATGGACCACTTCACCTAATTTCTACTATTCAAGTCCATATACTCACCCAAATGGAAATATTTATATCACTGGCAATAATATGCTACAGACGTTTAATCCAACTAATAATACGTTTACTGTTGTTGGTAATTTGCCTTCGGGCTTAGAAATGATGTCCCTACTTTGGTACAATGGTTCGCTACACGGCTCCGGCGGTCTAACTAATGGTGCGAATGCTGGTCTGTATCAAATACCTATTAATAATCCGAGCAATACCACCTTTATAACGCCTTTCTCTCAACAGTTTAGCAGCCTCACTACTATGGCATCGGGAGCAACACTCGTGAGTTATCTTGGAGGTGGGCCATGGCCACAGACTGATTTCGCATACTATGATTTTGCTACTGGAAACCTTAACCCAATTTGCCCCACACCGCTTAATAATGTTGGTGCATCGGTAGAAATACTACCTCCCAATATACCATTACCTTGTGTTTGTTTACCTTCTTCTGCTGGGTTGCCGATAGGTAACGCAATCTTCAATGTGTGTGTACCTAATACGGCAAATACCGCTACACAGTTTGATGCCAGTGTTATCGTGGACTACAATGATGGCGTTAATTATATCCTTTATACTAACCCTAATAACATTATGGGTTCCATATTAGCCCAAAACAATACAGGTATTTTTAATTTTTTACCCACTTACTCAGCGCAAACATCCTATTATGTGGCGCGTATAGTAGGAAATGTCGCCAATAATGTAGTGAGCCTAATGGATCCATGCCTTGATATATCTCCTCCTCTTACCCTGATTTGGCGCCCCAAACCTACCTTAATTTCTCTTGTAGGGTCAGCGGATATTTGCACTGGAAGTTGCGAGGATGTGCTGTTATCTATTCAAGGTACACCCCCTTTTGGCTATGGCTGGCAATGGCAGCAAAATGGAAGCCCGCTGCCGGGGTACTACAGTCAATTCGGTATCCCAAGTAGCCCTATTACCTTACAAGCATGCCCACCTCCTAGTGCTACGGGTGCGGTTCAATTGGTGTTATGTACTATTTCTGATGCTTTTTGTACCAATCCTTGATGGTGGTATCAACTTTAGTTTTTAAAAATATCCAGAAGTATGATGTTTAATACCTATTTTGTGGCTTCCTGACGAACCAAGGCCAATAAACTGGCAGAAAACCTTATTTTATAAATACAGCTTAGCCCCGCTCTGTAGATACAACACGTTAAATAATGCAAAAAATAATACCCTATAAATCCCTCTATGCGCCAGCAATACATCCAATTGGTAACGCAGTATTGGAGCAAATAGCCACGATCAGCGATCAATACGCCCATTTTTTAAAAGAATATTCCAATGGAGGGTATTTTTTTAACAATGCACTACATTTGCTGGGTAGCAATGATGGAGATGTAGATTTTGATATTTTTGTGTTTAATCATTTTGTACATGACATTTACAAGTCGAAAGTGGCAGGTTTTTTCTTTTTTGCGGAAGACCTTTTTGGCCATTTATTTGCTTTTCGGGATTCAAAAGTATTTTTATTTTTTATTGATGCTGCGGAGTATAAATTTGTCGCTGATAGTTTTGAAGATTGGGTGCATATCGTGATGGATGATCCCGATTATTATCTCGGCTACACATTTGCACAAAATGCTGATCCTCAGACTATTAAAAAATTAAGTGAAGGATACAGAATGGGCGCAACAATGCCTTTTGTGTTAGGTGGGGAGTATAATTTGGAAAATTTGCACTTAAAAAATTATAAAGAAAATTTAGAATTTAATGCTTCAATTGCGCATCAAATTTCAGATGTACCAGATGATACTCCAATTCAATTAAAAATTATATAATCTTTAACAGCCATTATCATTTTTTACTAAACAATGAATAATATAACATCAAAAACTTATTTCAAAATTTCGGGCATATTCATTACATTGTATCTCATTTCTATTTTTGGGGTAATCATTGGTTTACCAGATTGGGTGCATCAAGTATGTACTGTTGTATTTGCTACGGCTGCATTTTTGGGTGTTAGACAAAGGAAAAAAGAGCAGCAAAAAAACCCTTAAGAAGCAAATGGAAATAAAAAAGCAACACTTACAGGCAGTCCTACTGAACTGGTCTGCGCTCCTTATATTATCAATAGCGGCACTTCATCTGTTGTATTTATTATGTTATGGCGGCTATAATTTAGCCGCAAAAAACATATTTTTCCTTCTATTCTTTTGCCTTACAGTTGCTGCTGCCTATATCAATCCGACCATTGGACGGCTGCTTTTATGGATAACAACCTTACTCCTATCCATTACATTGCTCAGTTGTTCTACATCGCAAGAAACAGTCAGTTATTTTGTTCGAATCGGTTCGCTAAAAATAGCGACACCCGATATAGATCTTAAAATGTTAGCACTTTTTATTTGGTGTACCATCACAAATTTAGATATCATCAAGTGGATTATTACATCTATTAAGCGATTGATTTACTACGGAATTGAAGATTAGAAACGAAAAAAAAACGATCTTTGCGCCATGATTGTCAATTTAATTTCCGATACAGTAACCAAGCCCACGCCGGGTATGTTGGCCGCCATGATGCGTGCCGAAGTAGGCGACGATGTTTTTAAAGAAGATCCCACAGTGCGCGCATTGGAAGAACGGTGTGCCGCGCTATTTGGCCACGAGGCCGCTTTATTTTGTCCAAGTGGCACCATGACCAACCAAATTGCGATCAAGGTGCATACCCGCCCGCTGGATGAGGTTATTTGCGACGAAATGAGCCATATTTTCCAATACGAAGTAGGCGGATACGCTTTTCATAGTGGCGTGGGCATTAATCTATTACATGGCGAAAACGGTATTGTTACCGCCAAAATGGTGGAGGCTGCCGTAAAACCGCGCTACGATTGGTTACCCATCAGTCGCCTTACCGTGATCGAAAATACCTGCAACAAAGGCGGCGGCAGTATCTATCAATTGCAAGAAGTGGCAGCGATCGCGGCAGTCTGTAAGCAGCACCAAATGGCTTTTCACCTCGATGGAGCGCGTATTTTTAATGCTTTGGCTGCAACTGGCGAATCACCAGCCGATTATGGTCAATATATGGATAGTATTTCGGTCTGCTTGTCGAAAGGATTGGGCGCGCCTGTAGGCTCTGTTTTGATTGGTAACAAAGCATTTATTGCAGAGGCGCGTCGCGTGCGCAAGGCGATGGGCGGCGGTATGCGACAAGTGGGCTATTTGGCCGCTGCTGGAATATATGCTTTAGACCACCATGTAGAACGCCTTGAGGAAGATCACGCGCATGCACGTATGCTTGCGCACGCACTAGAGCCGTTGGATTGGGTGGCGGGTATTCGTCCGGTCGAGACCAATATCGTTATTTTTGATGTTCAGGCCCCGCATACGGCTGCTTCGGTGATCGCGTATTTGGCGGAACATGGTGTAAAAGCATCTGCATTTGGGCCTATGACGGTGCGTTTTGTGACGCATTTGGAAGTAGATCGGGCCGCAATAGAATATGTGATAGCGCAGATTAATTCGTTTAAGGGTTAAGTTGTTGCTGCTAATTCCTTTCCTAGGTTTGCTTTGGCTTGCGCCTCATACAATGCCTGAAACGGCGGTGTTTTATATATACTCGGCATATCTAAAAAGTGTTTGAGCACCTTTTTTCGCCCCGGGTTATAGAGCAAATCGGGGTAAATGGCGTATTCCGCCCTGATTTGCTTGGTATATTCCAAATAAGTCTCCCACGGACTGCCCAAGATGGACAAATCAGCATCGGTGCATAAATTGGTATCGGGATGGGTACTGAATGTATGGTATTGGGTAGCGATGATATGCGCTTTTACCAAGGCTATTTTATCCGCAGGGAAATGGATTTGTTTCAAGTGTTTTTCGGCCAATACAGCACTTTGTGCCTCGTTATTTTTCTTTATAACGTTATAGACAGCATCGTGGTAAAAAACAGCAAATGCCAAACTATCCCAATCTTGTATATCGGCTTGAAGCGGAAGCAGTTGCTGATATACGTGTTCAATATGCGCAAGATTGTGGTAATACCTGGAGCGATTGGTATAGGCTTTTTCCAATTCCAGCCCTAATTTTTGGATCAGGGCAAGATCATTGGTGTATTTTTGGCAAAGCTGCGTGAATACCGCATTGGGGTTTTGGAAGAGTGTATTAGCCATTTGTTATCGTTTTAGCAAACCGATGTTCGTCCATAAGTTGATCGTTTTTGAAGATCGACATTTTAAAAACGCCCTCTTTTTCGTAGCCATTTTTTTCCAGCACTCGCATAGATGCTGTGTTATGCGCCATTACGCCGGTATAAATCCGCACAAGATCTAATTGTTCAAAACCATATTCTGTAATCAACCGGATTGCTTCGGTGGCGATGCCTTTGCCCCAATATGGTTCACCGAGCCAATAACCGATTTCGGCACTTCTTCGGTAAATATCCGTTGCCAATACCAGCCCGATAATACCACAAAGCTCATTATTATACAAAATCCCAAAAGTGACTTTGGGCTTTTCGGCTCTTGTAACCAGTATAAATTCCTGCGCATCTTCGAGGGTATAAGGGGTAGGCAACACATCCTTTAAATTATCCCATACTTTTTTATTGTCGGCAAGTTTTGCAATAGCGTATTGATCACTATCGAGTAGGGTTCTTAGTTCGATATCGGTGGCCATTTGTATCTTTTATGTCTAGGTGTTTTTAAAAAACAAGTATTTTTAGTAAAATACCAAGTAAAACGACAATAATCATGGCGTGTACCAACAATTCGATGAACCGCTGGTAAGGCGTTATGGGTACTTGTTTATTATCCATTGGGTTGGTATTGTTCTATGAGTTTGTGTAAATCTTGAATCCGTGCTTCCCAAGTATTGGTGGCTGCGGTAGCGGTGCGCTGGTTTATTTTTTCGGGGCTATTTTCCGCAATGGCTTGATCTATATACTGCACAAAATCATCTGTGTTGTTGGCGATATAAGCACAATGTGCAAAGGTTCGGATATCATCGGAAAATGAAGTCGCTATTACGGGTTTACCGGCGGCGAGGTATTCATTGATTTTGAGGGGGTAAATACTTTTGGTCAGCGTGTTTTTCAAAAAAGGAATCAGTACCACGTCCATGTATTGCAGGAGCGGGGGCAATTCCTGTAGGCGACGGCTGCCGGCCCACACGACGTTGGGTAATTTGTCCAATCCAATGGCGGCGGGTTCGGTGCTATTGAGCGGGCCTACGAGCAAAAGGGTTTTATCTGAGTGCTCAAGGGCTATTTTTTTGAGCAATGGGAAGTCGATACGCAATTCGTCGAGGTTGCCCACGAAGCCGATTACCTTTCCTGTACGGCCTTTTAATTCCTCGGGTACGGGGTATTTTTCGGTCAATACTTTTTTAAAATTATTGACATCGGCGGCATTGAAATAGGTGACGATTTTTTGGGTAAATGGCTTTTTGAGGGTGTATAAATTAGTGGAGGTAACAAAGGTCAAATCGGACTGTGCAATGGCTTCATTTTCAAGGCGTTCGCCGTGCCGTGCGGTGTATGCATTTTGTGAAATATCGTCGATACAGTGGTAAATACTCATTTTTGCGTTCATGCGCTTGGGCAAACAGCCTAAGAAGAACGGATCGAAGCAATTGATATACACAAACTCGGTTGTTTGTTGTTTTTTGAGTGCTTTTTGGATGCTGTTGGCGACAATGGCATTGTTGATACCTTGTAAAAAACGATATGTCACTCCGTCGGGTAGCCAGTTGATGGGCAGTGTAGCAGGTGGTTGTACCGCTATAAAATTGTTGGGAATAGTATTTACCGTTTCGTATCGATTTTGGAAGGTGAGTAGCGACCACAAACGTTGTTTTAATACCTTATCGCCTGTTTTTATGCCCGAAAGTATGTCTTTTAACGAATAAGGGTGGTTGACATAAATAACAGGGTTGGTTTTGGCCAACTCCTGCGCCATACTTAGGCTGATGGAGGAATAGGGGTTATCCGTCCTGAATAGTGTAAAAACAACAAAAGTGGTCATGCTGCTATGTGTTTAGCACAATGGTTTAATTAATTATCACTATTTTGGTAAAAATCGCGTCGGGGTTTTCAAATGCAGCCGTACTCGTAGCATATACAAGATACACACCCGATGCAGCACGTTTGCCCAAATAATCGCGGCCATTCCAAATGGCTTGACCTCCAATTGAGGTGCCTTCATACACCAAATGACCTGCAATATCGGTAATTTTCACATTGGCATCGCGGGCCAAACCGTAAATTGCAATAGGGCCATCGTAATCGGGTTGTACTGGATTTGGATAAGCATACGCCGATCTCGAATTGACTTTCCCGCCCACAGTAGCCTCCGAGCGGACAGAAACCAGCCCACTTGCTGTCCCGATCCATACCACGCCCGATTTTTCATTGATGGCAATATCTTCAATTAAATTAGACGGCAAAGGGCTATTATTTTCATCAAATCGGGCCAATGTAGTGCGCCCGTCTGCTGATTGAACAAATATACCATTACCCGTTCCTACCCATTTGCGGTTACCGCCATCTATCGCAATCGACTTGATATTTTCATCCTGCAAAAGATAGCCATTAAAGCCATCTACGGTGATGATTTGTCTTGTACCGCGACAAACATTTTCTGTTTCATTAAAAATAGAACCCGTACATTCAAAACTGTACAAACCCTCTTTTGTACCCACCCAAACATCTCCGTCGAGGTCAACAGCGAGTGTGGTTACTTCATTGGTTCCCAGTACACTATTGGATGTATTGATGATTTTAAAACGATCATCGGAAGGATCATCTAGGCTTTTTCCGCTATCAAATACCGCCAAACCGCCTGTAAATGCAGCCGTAAACCACTTAAATCCGTTTCTATCAATAGCTACTTTGGTAAAACTACCAGAACCTACAACATCAAAATTTTGCAATTCACCATTGGGTTTCAAAACGGCAATGGGCTTGTTTGCGCCATAATTACAGATCCAAAGGTTGCCATCGGGGTCGTAAGCCATACCCCCAATCGCTGTACGGTTAGCACCAGCAGCACCTGCATTCAATAAAATGGAATTGGATTTGGTGTAAAACTTAGTATCTGTGGCCTTGTCCGACATTTCAATAAGTCCTCCTAAAAAACTACCCACATACACTTTTTCCTCCGTGGGATGTGGTACCACACGCCACCACGCCAAATGGGTATTATCGGTATTGATCAGTTCGGGGTTACTATCCGCGCTGTATCGTCGCCAAACGCCATCATCATCGAGTACATAAATGCCCAATCGAGAGAATGTTGGATTTAAATTAGGGTCGGCACCTTCTGCTGCTACAAATACTTTATTACCGCGCAAAGCAATTTCGGCTACTTTTTGGTTATAAGGCGAGTTAAACGTAAAAAATTGGCATTGGCCAGTGGCAAGGTCAAAATAGCGAAATTGGTCAAAATCATCGGCAAACCAAAATTTCTTACTGCCATCTTCCACCGCTCCTAATGGGCGACGTGCGTCACAAGGGCCCGATATTTCATAAAAATCACCATTGGTTTCCAAATAATAGACTTTACCAACCCCGTTCGAGCCACGCCAAGCCGCTACCAATCCAACACCTTCTGTACTGAGTAATGTGACATTCAAATCATCAATTTGAGAAAAAGCAATCGGTTGATCCACGCCATTGTACCGAATCAAACCTTTACCTACTGTACCCAAATAGAGTTTATCCTGAAATACTGCCATCGCATTCACTGGCGCACCAGCCGTAAAACCTTCCGACGCACCTAGTAATTTCCATTGCCCAAAATCAGCAGGATTGGAATCATTGGTGGCTACGCTGTAAAGACCATCATCGGTTCCCATGAAATAATAACCTTTATAAATGGCAAAAGAGCGTACCTCCACACCCGTAAATACAGTAAAATCGACTTCCGCCGTAGTTAAGTTGAGTTTTACGACACCAAAACCCGTAGATAAATAAGCAAATTCGGCTTCAAAAAACACATCTTTGATCGTTTTATCGCCCGACAAAACAGTATTTTTTAAGATAAATGGCAAATTGATTACTTTATTGGTAGCGGGGTAAAAAAGGTCAATATTGCTATCGTTATAACCGATAAAAAGCACGTTTGCGCTTTTGCTAAACCGCACCAGCCGCACACCCACGTCGCTAAAACCTATATTTTTGTACAAAAACTGGGTGGAACGTTCGGCTTTATCAATTTCGACCACCGATAATTCGGTCGCATAATATACCTTAGAGGCGCTATTAGTGACAGATTTAGCCCGTTGCCAAGGCAAATGTTGTTGCCATTCGCCAATTTTTAAATCAGAAAGGGTGTCTTGTGCCGTTAATGCCGACACCAATATAATGGAGATACAAGTAAATAGAAATCGCATAGTTATGTGCATTTGTAAACATGGTACAAATTAAGGGCATTGGGTTGCCAAAAGGATAAAAAAACCACCAACAAAGTTAATCCTTTCCTTTTCTCCACCACAACAATTGTTCACCCACCAGCAGTATTAAAGCCGCCAATACCAACCATTGAAAATAAGACTTATAGGACATATACGCTTTGGCATCTACGGTGGACTTGCGTAATTGACCAATAGCAGCCACTAATTTGTCCATTGCGCCACTGTCATTGAGTTGTAGCGCAATACCACCGCCAGCAGAGGCCAACTCGCGAAGAACCGTTTCATTGACGCTTGTGCGTACAATTTGGCCGTTATAATCTTTCAACGCACCTCCAATCGGCGAAGGAATAGTGCTACCTCCTACTGTTCCTACCGCTACGGTATGAATCGTGATGCCTTCATCATTATGCGCTTTTTGTGCCGCGGCCAAGGCATCAGCGGTATGGTTTTCGCCATCGGTTACGATAATTACCGCACGACCGGCTTCCGAGTCCAAAGGAAACATACGCGATGCTGTTTGTATCGCGGCTTCAAAATCGGTACCTTGGTCGTTTACGGCATCGGAAGCGGCATTTCGGACAAACATCAGCAATATTTCTGGATCATTGGTCATCGGTGCTTGAGGAAAGGCATCACCCGCAAATACCAGCAAACCGATCCGTTCATTGCGTAGTTTTTTGATCAAATCCTGAATAAATACCTTTGCTTTGGCGAGTCGATTGGGCGATACATCATTGGCCATCATGCTCCGCGATACATCCAACGCGATCAAAATATCAGCACTTTGCTGCGCGGGAGGCGTAGTGAGGGTTCGTTTGCGCGGATTGGCGATGGCCAGTGCAATAAGGCTCATAATTACCGCAAAAAGTGCGTTTTTTAGCCAAAATCGGCGTTCTGAAAAGCCAACTAAAAGTCGTTTTTCTAGTTCTGGCGAACCCAAATGCTGGAGTTTTCGCTTGCGCCAATTCCAATAAAAAGCCAACATAGCGGCTTGCAATGCCAATACCCACAACAAATGCAGCAGGTCGGGATTTTCAAATTTTATATCGTTTAGCATCAGACAGTAATCACGCGTAACGGCCCCCAACGCAAAAGCAATTCCAAGGCCAATAGACTAATGGCGGCGTTGAGGAACCAGAAAAATAAATCAGTCGTTTTGGGTACCGATTGCACTTTAATATGAGTACGCTCCAATTGGTCAATAGCAGCGTAAATTTGTTGTAATTCGGTGGTATTATGTGCCGCATAAAACTTGCCGTTGGTGATTTCGGCTATTTTTACCAAATTAGCGGTATCCAGCGTCATGGGGCGCATACCAAAGATATAAGTTCCATCCAAGCGTTTGCTCGTAGGCGATTCCACTGTGCCATTTTTGCCCATCCCGATCACATACGCACGTACACCCAATGCTTTTGCAATGGCGGCAGATTGAAGCGGCAGTATTTGTCCTGCGTTGTTTTCGCCATCGGTCATTAGAATCACTACGTTACTATTGGAAAGGCTATCTTTTAAGTGGTTGACCGCGGTGGCCAGCCCCGAACCGATAGCGGTGCCTTCTGGCAGGCGGCCCACTTGCATATTATTGATAAAGGCCGTGAGTATCCGGTGGTCTTTGGTGAGTGGGCATTGCGTGAAGGAAGTACCGGAGAAAATAGTAAGGCCAATCCGGTCTTGTTTGCGTTTGGAAATAAATTCGTTAGCAATATCTTTTACCGCCGACAAGCGATCGGGTTCGAAATCCTTGGAAAGCATACTGGCCGAAACATCCACAGCGAGCATAATATCAATGGCTTGCGCATCCGTTTCTTCTTCGTACCAAATTTTTTGTGGGCGTGCCAGTGCAAAAATGAGCAAAGCCATCACGACCCATCGCAGCCATTGTAGCCAATTTCGGGCATATACGACCCATGTTTTTGCACCCGACATGGCTTCAAAGCGAGATACTTTAAGCGATACATGCCTTTTTTTGATGGTGCGCATATAAACGAATATCAGCACAGGCAGCAATGCCAGCAGGGCGAGCCAGTAAGGTTGGGCAAAAATCATTGTGCGGCGGTTTGTTTGATCAACTCTTCAGAGCGGAGGATGTACTGCTCGTGTGGTTTGTCGGCACCGAGGTCTTGTGCGTATTTAGCCATATCAGATTGATCGAGGATTTTGCGGAGGTCGCTCATGCGCTCGCGGGGAAAACCCGTTTGGCGCAGCATGGCTTCAATTTCGCGTGTGGTGGATTCTGGTGCTGAAATTTGGTAGCGTTCTTCCAAATAAGAGCGGACAATAAGCGATAATTCGGCGTAATATTCTTTTACCGCGCCTTTTTGCCAAGATTTTTCGCGGTTTAAGCGGGCAAGTTCCAGTAAGGCTTTGGTATGTGCGGGCGTAACGACCACCTGTTCAACAGGTATTTCTTCTGTTGGGCGTTGCCTATAGGTATGTGCGTGTGCTGCTTTTTTCCTGCGCCGTAGCACATAAAAGACGATGCTGCCCAATGCCAAAAGGAGCAGACCAATTAGGGCAAAATCCGTCCAAAGCCATGGTTCTTGATGTATATCGCGGATAGGTGCTAATTCGGACAATTCGCCTGATACACGGGTCGGCGTTACAATCAGCGACATTGGATTGGTCAATATCGCATCGCCAGAAAGCAACCGGACTGCCAGCGGTGGCAGTTCTTGGTTGACGCTGTCAAAAACGATCAGGGTATAGTTACTGATCCATTTATCGCCAGAGCGTTGCCAGGTAGTTCGGCGCAAAATATTATCTTCAGGCAAGAAATCGCGCCATGCAGAAAAGTCCACCCGATCGGGTTTGGCTGCTGTATTGGAAACGAGGATGCGCAACCCGAAGGTATCACCTGCTTCCACAGCGGGTCGGTCAAAAACACCTGCTGCAGTGGCATTTTGCGCCTGCAAGGTATCGCCAAAGAGGAGGGCAAAAAGGATTAGTATAGCGTATTTATGGTGCAATGCTGGTGTCAAATAATATGGTTTGATGGTGCAAATATACAACGCAGTTTGGGGCGTTTGCTGTTAGCGGTGCAAATAAACGATAAAGATGGATAAAAATTGGGTACAGGAATGTAGTCGTGGCAAAAGGTAATGTTTTATCATTTTTTTATCTGACCATGGCTTCCCATAGATCTATGATTTTGGACCTTATTTGTCGCTAAGGAATGCTGTAATAACTCCGCCATGTATCACACATAGCGGTGTGGCGGAGTTTTAGTTTTTCACACAAAAATAGCACGAAACAGCCATCTTTAAGGTTATCTATTCGCTTCCGCCCCAAACATACCTACATGAGCCGTATCGATCATTTCCAGCAACGCTTCATTCGGAATCAATTCCCACTCAAAAGGCAAAGCATCCAGTCCTTTTCCGCAATCGGCTAATTCTTGTTGCAGTGCGGGCATTTTATCGGCATAAAATCGTTTTTGAAAACCTGCTTTTGCTATCATAATCAGTATCTTGTACAGTACAGCAGTACGTGGTGTATCACCTTCTAATAAGTATCTTTCTCTATATTTTTCTAATGCATCTACCCGTTCCACGATCTTATCTTTGTGTCCTTCTATGGCTGTAAGTAGCAGGCTGGCAGTAAGTGCAGCTGCGTATAGGCCGCCTTTGTCCGACTGGTAACTGCTGATTTCATTGATGAGTTTACTGGATTTGTAGGGTGTAAGCCCTTTGGGCAGCGGTTGTCCGCTGGTGACTAGACCGATATAAAGGTACGCCCCCGTGATATGCCAAGTTTCTAAGAAACTTTCGCTTTGGTTGACAAAGTTTTTATGCCTTGTGGCTTGAGTGTAGTATGCGGCGGCTTGGAGGTAGTCGCCTTTTTTCATGTATGAAAAATAAAACATTTGTAAGGCGGCAAACCAATTGAGTGATCCAATGGTGGATACCTGTAAACTACTTTCGATATGCTGTTCCATTTCTTCAAAACGCTTTAGCATACTACTACAATAGGCTAAATTAGCATAATATATGGATTTAAGGTAGTTTGCATTATAATTACGGCTATTAAGATAGGCTATTCCTTCAGATACATTATGATATGCGACTTCATACTGCCCTGAAATAAAGTAAAGATCGAATGATATGGCGAAATAGCAATGATGAAATAAGAAAGACGATATTTGGCCAATGTACGGACGTAGTTCTAATTCGGACGATCTTAAATGTTCGATTAATTCTCTATTATTACTTTTTTTTCTTTGTTTTAGCGCGGACCGAATGAGTAATAGTAGTTCTGCTTTGTTTTGGATTTCCAAATACGGCTCTAACTCCAGAAATAATTTTTTGTTTTCATCAAACTCTTTTATTCGATCAAAAGAAGCGGATGAATACATTCTCATAAGTGTTTTTAACGCATCCATTGCCCATCCAGGTCGTTCATTTTTTAATCCGTTTTCCAACATTTCTTCCGCCAATGCTCTTACGGTATTTTTACAACCCGCAGATTCTAAAATACGGATCAATAGCATATCCACCGCAACATTTTCTTGTACTGCATTCTCTGGGGTTACGGCTAGGGATACCATTTGCTTCATATACTGTAGCAATTGGGTGCCATATTTTTTAAAACTACTCAGCCCCATACCGTCTAATGCCTGAGCGGCATCCTCGTTGGTGGCATGGGTATGTATTTGAAAATGGTCGAAAATGGCCATTATATTCAGGTTGCCTTTGCACAAAAAACCGAGGATTTTGCGGGCTTCGGGTACGCGTTGACCAATGAGTGGTACAATTTCGTTGAGACTTTTTACTAACATAGGAGTGAAAAATACGAAGAATTATTAAGAAATTATTGTCAATTTTAACTTTTTTTTGGTTGTAGTGCGACCAAAAATACATCTATTACACACCGCCTAATATCCTTGTAATCAGTTGTTTGTGACGATTAAAATATAAAAATAATAGCAAATTGTGGTATATTTTGATGTATAAACTGTCGGTACTATTTTTTTTGCCGACCTCCATCTTTGTAACATCAAAACAAGCATTGCTTTATATATCGGCTAAACACGATGCAAATATATAGTTTTTTTTCAGCGTACTGCAAGTTTTGATCTAAATAAATTAAAATTTTAACATTCACTACAAAACTATCACACACCATGATCACAATCATTATTGCACTATTATTACAATTAGGTCTTTTACAATCTGAAAACCAATGGTATCAACTGAACCCACCACAACAACAAGAGATGTTGAATTCTATTGGGAGTGACGATTTAATATCAGGATAACAAAAAATAAATTACACCATCCGCGACCAAAATGAAAACACGCAAAGAATTGATAACCATTAAGTTAAGTCATTTTTTAAAGGTTTTTTTTCGCAAAAACGGTAAAAATTTGGTGATAAACTGTCGGTGATGCCTTTGAAAACCTCCCATACCTTTGTATCAACAAAAAACGGGAGGAAGCAGCGCAAGATTTTATGGAAGAAATACCGAAATGAGGTGGAGACAATCGCTTACACACAGTAACCTTTTACGAAATAAAACAATGTACTTACATGCAGTAACCTAAAATGAATTAAAAACGATCACTACATGCCAAGAAAACACTTTTTACAATGCCCAAACCGAAAACAAGCGACTTATTATCATTTTTTAATGCGCCCGGGAAGTAAAGTAGAACCAATGAGAAGGGAGTCTGACTACATTTTTGATCTTGAAAACCACCAAAAGAAAACGAACGAGGCAGCCGAAAAACGGTTAAAAGAGTAGGCAATAAATTACATTATTGGGAGTACACCGGAAAATCCTGAATAGAGTACGGACGCGGCAGCCGAAAAGCGATTAGAGTAGGCGAAGTCATTTAATATTATAAAAGATGAAACAACGATTTTTCTTTTTTATCACATGTTTATTTGCTACAACTGCAATTTTTGCACAAAGTTTGACTGAGCAACAATTAGCATTACGAAGCAACCTCGAGCAAGCAGCTGCAATCACGGCCGAAGTAGTTAAAAATCCAGCTGCAAAGAAAGTGGTGATTGCGGGTATCTTAAGCGGTGTTTATGTCGATGAAAGTATCCTTTTCAAGGATCTTATGAACCCTACAACGAGTACTGCTTACTTGCAGAATGCACAACTGGGCGAAACACCATCTTCTGCATTTGCCACGGAATTCAACATTGTAATGCGTTCAGGGCGATTCCCCGGATCAGAGACCATTCGTGTAAATCCAAACTTGGTGAATGATTTGATTCAAAGTAAAGCGCAAATCTATTTCGCTTATTCCGAGGACTTTGTTCGGGATGCTGCTAGTTTTACAGCCAACCCAACGGTAACGTTTAATCCATTGACTGATGCAGAGACGAATCCAGGTCTTTTATTTAATGGTAAAGGAGGGTTTAGTCCTGTGACCGTAAATGAGGCTTATGTAATGGCGAACCCAACCTTTATTATCAATATGTACGATGGAAATTTTGGTGTGGCATCAACACCTGCAAACCCTACTCCTGCTATCGTTACACCAAACAGTGGCGGATCTGGATCAGTTGATTGTAGTCAACCGCCAACACGTATGTCGGTCACTACTGAACATTTCCGATTTGAATCGCAATGGGATCCACTTTGGAATGGTGGGCCAGAGTTTTATGTATGTCGTGGCGATGTCTCATACAGTAGTGATGGTACACAGATAGTTGGGTCTGCTGGAGATCAAGTTTTACTTGAATTTAAGCGCAGGCATAAAAACGAGTGGAGGCAAGTTTCTACATTGTGGGATACAAAGTGGGAATTTGATTTAGGCAATTTCGAGGAGTTGGAGCAGCATATTATCGTATATGAAGATGATGGAGTCACTTCCACAACAGTTGGAATGACAGGTGTAAGTAAAGTTGATGCTAAACTGCCTAAAATTGGTGGTGTAGAACAATCACGAACAGCGACAATTAGCCATACGCGCCACTCCTGCGATGCGTTAGTTTTTAATCAACAGTGGGATCGTTGCTGGTTTATTAATACCAATACAACAGATCAGGGTTTAGGTATGTTTGCAGGTCGTGCTGCACGTGGTGTTGGTGGTAGTGGTGCCGTTAAACTGACCATGCGTATTAATCCTTTTTAGTAGAGAAGTACCACTGGGTACTAATTAATTGTGTTTTTTGATGATAAAATATGGTTTTGTGTCGGCGTGATTAACCTCACGCTGGCACAAAATCATATAAAAATAGAGTACGAGTAAACAGAAACTAATCAATTACTTATATCATGAGATTTTATTTTATTTTATTTACACTATTCGGTTATTACGGGCTTTGCGCACAACAATGGCAAGTACCTCAAATCATTCTTGATGGCTTGGCGCAGCCGTCCTTTATCCCATCGGAACAGAATAAAACTTCGCCAGTGATCAAGCCTATTGCAGATCAAGATGGCAATTTGCACTTGCTTTGGAGCGATGCTTATGATGGAATTACGGACATTTTTTATTCCTATAAGCCTAAAGGGATGTCCACTTTTTCGGATCCAATCAATCTAAGCAATTCAATGGAGCAGCATTCGCTTTTCCCTGAAGCCATCCTTGATCCGCAGCAGAGATTATATGTATCGTGGACAGAATTATCAGAAGACTATTTATCGAGTCAAATCAACGCACGTCTTTTAGGCATAAATGGTAATTGGAGCGGTTTAATTACGATTTCTGCTCCGACCGATAAACTTAACTTATTGTCATCATCGGCATATACTGACGAATCAGGGGTATTCGTAATCATTTCTAATGAAATGGAATTGGATGATCAAGGGGAAGTGCTTACTCAGGAACTCTTGACCAGTAAAATTGATTTTAATACTGGCATTGTAAGCACGATCGACGGCCCTGTTTTTTCGGATGCAAAGTACGCTTTTCGCCCCCTCTTACTCAACCAAGGAACAGATACGATCCATTGTATTTGGTACGATGAAAAAGAAGAAAATGGTGAATACCTGCAATATGTGTCTTATAGTCAATTCGACCAGGGGCAATGGTCAACACCTGAACCGCTATCGCTAGAAACAAGTAATGGTCTGTTTGATGATGGGCCGCTACAACTCCTGCTTGATATTGATAATAATCTGTATGTGATTTGGACTTCATTTGTACCGTCGCCTCTTAATGGGCAAATGGCCATTAAGCCTGCAGGGGGAAGTTTCCAATCGCCGATGATTATAAGCCAAGATGTATTATATGAAAGTGTATTTTATTTTGATGGAGAACAAAAGTTAAATGGAATTATATCTGGCGGGGGGCTATTTTATCATAAATTGACCGATGATAACAATTTAACGTTAAAAGAAACACTTGTCCCCGAATCAGATGTATCCTTCAACCCTGCAGTTTGTGTAAGTAATGATACTGCACATCTATTTTGGACGCAAAATTTAAAAATGATGTATTCGAAAAGTCCAATCAACACATCATCATCAACGCTGGAGTCAATACAAGAACACATAGATTTATTGCCGAATATCGCATCTGAAATGACTTATTTAAGGAGTTCTGCTCTCACCGAAAAAGTTGAGATTTACAATATACACGGACAAATGGTTCAGGATAAAAATGATCTTTCAAGTGCACTAAATAACCTGATTCCTCTGGATATAAGTAGGCTACCAAGTGGTATTTATATTGTTAAGGCGTATTTAAAATCGGGTTTTGTTGCATCACATCAATTAGTCATCAATTAAACACATATATTTAACATGAAACACACAACAAATGCATGGTTTTCAGTACTCCTCATTGCAGCGGCTTTGGTTTTCTCGTTTTTGGGAAGTTGCAAAAAAGAACAAAAACGGTACGATGAATTGACAAAATCTCTAGCCGGAACTTGGAAAATTTCCAAATTGTCAAAAACAGCAACAGAGGTGTATACCAATGTTGGACAAGTCACTTTTGATGCCTGCGAGGCCACTCCCGACGATCGAACTTGTTCCGGAACAATTGTCGATAGTTTGGGCAAGTCTTTTGCTTTATTAGTAGAATTACAAGCAGGCAATGATTACGACAATGAATTAATCATCATTTACACCCAAGCAGCAGAATCACCTACTGCACCACTTTCATTCAGTATGGGTAACCAGTTTATTGTGGCAGAGGTAAATGCAACTACTATGCGTTGGGAAGCACATAGTAGTTATCCGATTGTTGAGTTTGTAAAACAGTAAATCTAAAAGCAAATGGAAGCAATCTTTTTAACTTTTAGTATATTTTCATTGGCATAACTGTAAATTATCGGTTTGTGCTTACAAATAATATTTAGTGATGGAAACTTTACTTTTCTTCAAAAAAGCATGTCTATTCATGCTTCTGATATGCTTATTATCAGCACCCAGTGCTATATCAGCACATAACCCCGACTCTCTATCCACTTGGGCTGCGCCATTTGTGTTAGCCTTTGAGACCGAGTTTGACCAACTCCGTCGCAATTTTCAGACCGAAACCGAGCCGCTCCGTATGCGCCTATACGATGTGTCCAAACAACTCAACGACCCACGCAACAGGACTGCAGAACGCGGGTTTGAATTGTTATGGGAACGAGATCAACTCCGTGAAACATTAGTAACCATTGAGCAAGAGCAAGAAATAAAAATGCTCAAACTCCGATACCGCAAAGGCATCGAAATTGTAAAAATGCTCTATGAAAAAATATTGAGTATGGACCACCATTTCAGTAGTATGAAAGCGCAGCAAGGATTATCCAATATGTGCAACCCCAATAGTTATACCGAATTTAAAGATATTAAAACGGTATTGGACGACAAAATGAAAAAGAAGTTCAATTTCCAAATGCCAGCACTTTTCCAGGCAAACCCATATTTATCGGCTGCATTTACGGTAGTGGGTATGGTCACCAGCCTTGGGGAAGGTAACCACAGCGAAAAAAAGGAAAGCTTAGAAAAAATGTCCTGTATCCTCGATTTTACGGTAAGGATGCACGGCGATCTTAATACTATCTATTACGAAACAGGTTACCTCCGCGATGCCAATCTTACGCTCAAAAAAGAATGTGAAACCCTATTTGCAGAATGCTCTCGGCAAGTGGGTTACACTATACCACTAGTGAGCTGCCGCGAAAGCGACGATTGGGAGCGCCTCTATACCATGCTCGATACTTATGTAGGTAAGGCATTGGGGGAAACAGGGGGGGCTACTACAGCACAGCCCGCTGGCGGTTATGGTATGCCAGCAGCAGTACCCGCAGGCAATGAAAAACTAATGAACAAAGCAAATATCAACCTACAGTTTTCTATTGACCGCGTTACGCAGTTTATTGATAAATACAGCAATTTTGTAGGACAAGGTAGCGAATACCACAAGAAATTTGCCAAAATTGTGGACAACTACGAAAATGAAAAGCAATGCGCTGCCGCCATGCCTGCACAATATAAACAGTTGAAAGCAGATATTGAACAAACCTTAGAAAAGTTCAATAGTGCATACAAAATGCCCGAAGTACAAGGCTCCAAACTCAAAGATATGCTATATGGTGGTCTTGTTGAATAGTGCTGGAATGGCCTGTTTGGCACGCCTCCATTCATTTATTCCTATTGCACCCATTTATTATAATTTTGGCACTTTTTCTACAAATGTGCCGCAAACAATATGTTCTATGAAAAAAATATTAAGCATCATAATAGGGTGTTTATTTGCTGTGCCTGCGTTATGGGCGCAGCAGCGACCCAATACTACAATCCCTGATTTTGACCCCGCACAACAACCTATTGCTATTGAGGTGGATAGTGGAGTGGTCATTGGTGCAGTGAGTGATTATGTACTCATTAAATCATTGCGCGCTCAATTACCAACTATTGGAAAATATGTTACTGTAAAAATGGTGGATAATAGAGAGCGGCATTTTGTCCGGTACGAAATAAAAAAAGTAAGGGGCGATACTATTCCAACATACGTATTTGTACCATTGGCAAAAAATACAAAAGGGGCTTATTATGCAGCGGGGGCAGGTGTAGTATGTTCAGGGTGCAGCAATTGCGGCCCTCCACCAGCAGGTCAGTCGGGGTGCAGTGGGTGTTGCACTTCGTCGTCCTCATCGGCCTTGCCCAAGCAGATATGGCTCAAGAAAGTGAGTACTGCGCTGGAATTTACTAATGACTAACTTAATATTATTATGCTACGTTTTACGCATGTTATTATTGGCTTGTTTTGCTTTTTCAATGCTTTACTACAAGCACAGGATGGGTATTTTAATCCTGAAACCGATCCTATTTTGTCCACTATCAATGGTAAAGTTCGGTTTGTCCAAAGCGAGGATGTCATTGCGCGTGCTGCGGATATTCGTATTGGCAAACTCAATACTGTGGAAACTTTTGATAAAGTACAGATCCAAGGAAACTGGTATTTTACTTTGGAATGCCGATTTGCCCCCGATCCTGACCAATCTGCAAGGGTATATTTAAAACTCCGGCCCGATGATAAGGGCAATTTTTTCGCCGATGCTGCTTGGATTGCATGTGTTGGAGTACCCTGCGGCAGTTGTGATTGGAATCATGATACTTACGACTGCTATTGCAAAACCGACCGACCTGGCGAACCGGGGGTACTGGGCGAATGTACGCAGGTATGGAGCACAGAACCTTTGCTCAAAAAAGTAAAATTAAAACCTGATTGAGTCTTTTGGGGCTAAAACATTCCCACACTCAACGCATATACGTCACAACACCGTTAAGGTTTTTGAGTACTGCCACCAAGCAGACGCTCAAAAATCTTAACGGATTTTTTGTTTTTTCAATTAAATACGCTACTATGCTTCGCTTTATCGCAATACTTTACGTCATTATACAATATTCAAATCATTGTGATGGCCAAATTCTGATCTATTCAGAGGATGAGTTTCTAAACTTAAACCCTATCACAGGGGTAGCAACCTTTGTTTGCCCTAATATTGACCATATTGGATATCAAGATATAGCATTTGCCCCGGATGTAGTTGTTGGCTCTGCTTGCTATGCAATCAGCGAATGGTAATTTCATTTCGAAGAATATTTAGGCGATTGAGTAAAATCAATCGTCTAAATATTCTAAATATATAGACAAAATAAATTAATAATAATAACTTACATTATGAAATCAACACCCTTTCCGTTTAAAAATGCGCTTTCATTTGCGTTAACTATGTTTTTACTGCTCTCTCTACTTTCCTTGATGGATAGTCCGTCTCAGTGGATAGATTTAGCAAAAAGATATTTGCCTTATGCAATTGGAGCGGGCTTAGCGTATAGTTTTTTAGTAGAAAAACTCACCCGAAAACATTGAAATTTCATGCAATGAAAAATTTCACACTTTTACTTCTCACAATGTTTGTTTTGAGCATAAATTTTACTTATGCCAACGGGTACGCAAATTTATCACCGCAACCGATTCACAGGTGGCACTTACAAATTTTGGCACAAGGTCTATCCTATTTGCCCACCGAATCCGAGTTGTCACGGATTCGTGCCGTAGCGGATCAATGCCCCCTTGATGGTGGTATTGCAGTATATCAGGCACGAGCAATGATGGAAGCTTTTACAGGAGAAGTATTTGAAGACAAGGCTAAGTGCAAAAAAGTAGAAAACCGCAGTAGTACTGTTCGGCTCGATGAAGTTACAATAGCACCCAACCCTGCTAATCGAGTAGTAACAGTAGCCTGGGGCAACAAACAGTATATAAATATAAAAGTATTTAATACATTGGGGGGGAGTATTTATGATGCTCCTGTCGAGCAAGATGCTGAAACCCAAAGTATTGATGTGGCCAATTGGGTCAATGGTATTTATTATATCTATCTTTATGGCGCTTCAGGAACAACGATAACTAAAAAAGTAGTTATCAACAAATAAATAATATAATATGAAACACACCTTACTCTCTTTGATGGTATGCCTTTGCAGCACAGTTTTAGCGCAAAAGCACGATTACACTTGGCTCATTGGGCTAGGCGGAACACAAACGACTATTCCAGAATACGGCACAACCCGGATCAATTTCAATAACAATCCATACCAATTGGAAAATATTGATTTGGATATGGCATTCCTCGGTAGTCCTGTTTCTGTTATG
>JAYUKX010000153.1:0-2554 GCA_043764095.1 Chitinophagales bacterium | reverse complement strand
AGTAACCATTAAAATATATAAAAAATGCAAGTTATACAATATCAATCATTCGGTCAATCCGATGTATTAGCCTTAGCGGAAGTGGCTCAACCGCAAATTAGCAACGATAATGAAGTGCTAATTCAAGTAAAAGCCGCAAGCGTCAATCCTTTGGATATGAAAATCCGAATGGGTTTTATGCAAAAAATGCGCCCTGTTCAATTGCCTTTCACACCAGGGTTGGATGCGGCAGGTATCGTCGTGGCGGTAGGGGCAGGCGTTAGCCGTTTTAAAGTCGGCGATGAAGTCATGGCAGCCACTATGATAGGGGCTTATGCCGAATATGTTGTGGCCAAAGAAGAATTTGTTTCCTTAAAACCCAATAACATATCATTTGCAGAGGCGGCATCATTAGTGGTCAATATTGGTACAGCACAAAGCATTTTGTTTTCGGAAGGTAAATTGGGAAGCGGACAAAAAGTGTTGATTCAAGGTGCTGCGGGGGCGGTTGGCGCAACTATGGTGCAATTGGCAAAAAACAATGGCATTTACGTCATTGCAACCGCTTCGGGTAAAGGCATCGAATTGCTGAAAAGCCTCGGGGCAGATGAGGTCATTGATTATAAATCGCAAGACGCTACCACACTTGTTAAAAATGTAGATTTGGTAGCCGATTGCGCTGGTGGCGAAGCCCAAAGTAAGTTGTTTGAAGTGTTAAAATCAGGTGGAAAATTATTGAGTATTGCGGGTATGCCCTCGCCAGAATTGGCTCAAAAATACAACATTGAAGCACGGTTTGTCTCCTCTGATCTCTCTGCAAAAAGTTTGGAAAATGGCTTAAACTTAGTGCTTGAAGGCAAAATAAAGCCTATAATTGCCAAAAAGTTCCCCTTAGCGGAAGCCGCACAAGCACAGGATTTTGTTTCGACAGGTGGCCTGAATGGGAAAGTAGTATTAGAGGTGAGTTAAAAAAATGGTAGTGCTATTGCAGCAGATGGCCGTAACACCACCAATAAGCCCCATCATTTGCAATTTGACCATAATATGGTGCATGATTGCGGTGGCGGTGGTATTTCTGGTATTCAATCGGATTACATTACAATTGAGGATAATTTAGTTTACAATAATTGCTGGTACACGATTTATGGGAATAGCGGTATCTCCTTCTGGCAATTATGGAATTTTGACGGCACGACGACAACCCATAATTTTATACGTCGAAACCGCTGTTTTGGCAACCGTTTATATGTTCCGTGGATTGGCCAATGCGTCATCACCGACGGCAATGGTATTATTATCGATGATGCTCGAAACACCCAAAATGGTTCTAATTTAGGGGTTTATACTGCGCAGACTTTAATTGAAAACAATATCCTTTGGAACAATGGCGGCTCTGGCATCCACACCTATGAGAGCGACCATGTTACTATTATCCATAATACTGCTTATCAAAACTCACAAAGTACGGAAATTAATAATGGCGAAATTTTTGCCAATAGTAGTGGTGATATAAAGATCATGAATAACATTCTTTGGGCGGCTGCCGATAATCTTATTAATTCTAATTACAACAATATTGGAATTACCTACGATTACAACCTGCATTGGGGCGGTACAACTGCGGCACTGGTGGGCACAAACACCGTAGTGGCCAATCCTGCTTTTGTGTTGCCAGAATTAACCCTGAATGCAGATTTTCACCTTTCGACAGGCAGTGCTGCTATTGATGAAGGTGATAATGCCAATTCAAATACTACAGATTTTGATGGTGTTGCGCGTCCGTATGCGGTTTTTGTAGATATGGGTGCTTATGAAAAGACGGGGGCACTGCCCGTTGAATACCTCGATGGACTATACGTGTCAGTGGTTACCAAAGGCATCGAATTACACTGGGCAACCGGGGTGGAGCGCGGTGCCGACCACTTTGAAGTCCAGCGGAGTGCTGATGGGTTTAAGTTTGATAAAATAGGTGAAATTGCAGCATTTGGCCATAATAGCCAACGTAAAAACTATACCTTTTTGGATAGAACGCCATTGCCAGGGATTCAATTTTACCGTTTAAATCAAGTGGATCAAAATGGTCAATCGACATTTAGTACTATTGTGACGGGGCAATGGGAACCAGTTTTGATGAAGGTGTTTCCTAATCCGGCAACAGATCAGTTTGTGATTGCAAACGATTTCGAATGGTCAAATGCCATATTGTATAATGCTTTTGGGCAAGTGGTACGCACCTATACATTCCCGGAAGATACCCGTTTGGAAGGGCTATCCGCTGGTCGGTATTATCTTCAGGTTTTTGGAGATTCGTATATGGAAAGTGCAGTGTTATTGAAATTGGATAGTACTAGATAACTGGATTTGAATGTGTGACACCAACTAATCAAATCTGCCATTTTGCCCTGTCCAAAACACGTAAAAATGTCCATGGAAATGCCTGTGCATCTATCTGATATTTGCAGCAGATATTTTCAATTAAAACATTTTCAACATGATTAATGAACCTTTCCCACTCACTCCTGAAGAAGATCTCCGTGTAGGTAACGAGATCAAGACCCTAAATCTCGAACTCAAT
>JAYUKX010000152.1:0-8666 GCA_043764095.1 Chitinophagales bacterium | reverse complement strand
GGAGACGATTTTGTCACTATTAAGGCATGAAGAGGGCGTTTAGTGGTACTAAACAACCGATGAATAACGAAAAGAGGGGCAAAATAAGGCCGCCAAATTTGTTCTTTTATTTAATTCTCATTCCTTAATTATTCCAAAGATATTTCCTCCCAATAGTCTTCCTTTTCATATTGAAACACCGACGCAAAATCGGTTTGTTGTGCTAAGTCGAGGTAAGGATACACTATTTTTGAAAGATAAAGGCCTTGTGGGTATGCTGGCGTAATGTCATTTGGCGTCACGAGGTTTTTCAAATGCTCTTCAAAGGCATCTACGCTCATAATTCCCCTTCCAATTTCCAGTAGCCGACCCACAATAATACGGATCATGCCCGTTAGAAAACGATTGGCTGTAATTTGAAAACGCAACCTATCGCCTACTTTATTGGTCCATAAATACGCTGAAGAGACCCGACATATTGTATGTTCAAAACTGTTAGGCGATTTACAATAAGCGTAATAATCATCGTATTTGGACAACAGTGATACCGCCCGCTGCATACTTTTTAAATCCAGTGCTTGATCCGAGTACAAGGCACTTACGCCATGCAGAAACGGATCTTTTCGCGTATGGATAAAATAGTCGTAGGTGCGCTGGGCCGCATCAAAACGAGCATGAGATTGTGCCAAAACAGGCAACATTTCAAAAAAGGCAATATCGTGCGGCAAGGCGTGGTTTAACCGAAAAAGCACATCAAAATCGTATTCTTTCGATAAATCAGCATGAAAAATGTACTGACTGGCGTGTACTTGCGCATCCGTACGCCCGCATCCGTTGATTTTGATCCGTTCTTTGAGTACCTTGCTCATCACGACCTCTATTGTTTCCTGAACACTGATCGCTAATGGCTGATATTGCCAACCGCGGTAGTTGATCCCTTTGAAGGCGATATGAAAGAAATAGCGCCCCACCTCAGGATAAGTATCGCTCCCTATACACCTTTAAATGATGGATATGGTGGCCTGCAATGAGGTAAAAATACGCCCGAACGCTCACTTGGGCATTGCTAGCAGTACCCACCTGTTTAGATTGTTCCTCGGAGCAGTATTTGAGCAAAAGCAAAGTGTGATCGCGTACTAATTTGAATTCTTTCAACAAATCTTTGATTGTTCGGTTGGACACATCGGCATATTCCATCCAAAAATCCTGATTGAACCCCGGCAATGGAGCGCGATCGCCACGCATAAACCAAAACAACCGGAATGCAAATACCCGTTCCGTATCTATCATGTGGATCAATAGTTGTTTATTGGTCCATTTCCCTGGTTCGTAAGTAAAATCGCCTTGTTCTTCGGGCATTGAGCCAAAAAGTTCAATCGTCTCTTTCCAAGTACTTTTTAATAACGTTAGTGCTGTTCCTCGCGCTGGCAATGCTTGTATATAAGCATTGTGGGACGGCGCGTATTCGTCTTTTTTAGGTCTTTTCATACATAATTAATTTGTGGCGCAAATATAAATAGAAATGGCATATTTTTTGAGTATAAAAAGTATAAAAAGCATAATGAATAAACATTTCTCTGTACCTTGGCCTAGTTTTTTAACAAAACGCATTTGTAATGAAATCCATTAGCATCTTCATCTTTTTTTTAACAAGTACCGTAATTACAGCGCAAAATTTGGTAGATTTAGAAAATGCGGCCCGTGGTGCTTCGGGTAAAACCCGCGTAGAACAATTTATTAATGTTGCTGATATTGCAATCACACAAGGCGACTATAATAAAGCCTACGATTTGGCCAATGAAGCGGAAGGTTTTGCTGAAAAAATTAATGCGCCACTACTTCGGGCAAAAGCATTGAACAGATCGGGAAAAGCATTACAATTCCTCTCCAAACGCAAAGGACTTTTTGGAAAAAAAGAGCGGCCCGAACAATATTTTACCAAGAGCAATGATGTTTTGCGAAAAAATAATGCCCTAAATGATCCATTGATGATGGAAAATTTTGAGCAATTGAAAAAAATAGCAGAAAATAAGGGGAGCACAGCAGATATTCAGAAAATAGAGCAACAAATTGCTCAAATTCAAACAGAAGGCGCGTCCCTTGCTGTTGCATCAGGTTCAAGAAGCGAACTAAAACAAGAAGTAAGTAACCTGAATTCTGCACTGCACAAAGAAAAAATGACTGCCGATACCAATCGGGCAATTGCTTTGCGCATGCTCGCGCAAAGCCAGGCATTACAGGCGCAATTGAGCCAAAAAGAAGCAACACTCAACCAAATGACGGAAGGGCAAATGAAGGTGGAATTCATGCTCCTCCAACAAAGCCAGATGCTCGATTCGCTTTTGTTTCGTTCAAGGGTGGATTCGCTCATGTTGACCAACCAAAACCTCGCATTGGGCGAGGCCAAGGCCAGCCGCAATTTTTCTTATGCAATTGCTGCTGTTTTGCTCTTGCTTTCGGGCGGAATTGCATACAGTTTGCTACGCGCCAAACACAATAGCCGAGTGCTTTCTGAAAAAAATCGAATTATCGGTGCCGAGCGCGAGCGATCCGACCGGTTGCTGCTCAATATTCTGCCTTTTGCGGTAGCCGAAGAATTGAAGCAAAAGGGCAGTACCAGCGCGCGTTTTCACGAGGATGTCAGCGTGCTTTTTGCTGATTTTGTCAATTTTACCCGGATTGCCGAGCGTATAACACCGCAACAATTGGTCAATGATCTGGATACTTGTTTTAAGGCTTTTGACGAGATTATGCAGCAACATGGATTGGAAAAAATAAAGACCATCGGCGATGCTTATTTGTCGGCAGGTGGCCTACAAGATACAGGTGCACAAACCATACAAATCGTGAATGCTGCCAGGGATATGCAACGTTGGCTGACCACCTGGAACGCGCAACGTGGTCAGCAAAATTTACCAGAATACCATGCCCGTATTGGTATCCATCGGGGGCCGATCGTGGCGGGTGTCGTGGGTGCTCAAAAATTTGCATTCGATATATGGGGCGATACGGTTAATATTGCTGCGCGGGTAGAGCAGGCTAGTGAATCTGGACGTATTAACCTCTCTGGAGCAGCGCACGAGGCCCTTCAAGGCCAAATTGCTTGTAAATACCGCGGAAAAATACCCATTAAAAACAAAGCAGATATTGATATGTACTTTGTGGAAAATTAAAAATTATAAGATGATAAAAATTTCTTTTTTGGGCATTTTGCTCGCTTTTTTGGCTTGTACTGGTAAACCAGCCCCAGTTTCTGATTACCTAAAGGATACTTCTACCGATGCCGTAAAAACGGGCGGTGTGAAAATGGTTGAAATAGAAACCCCGCAAGGAAAATTTAAGGTATGGACAAAACGCGTGGGCAATAACCCCAAAACCAAAGTGCTGCTCCTGCACGGCGGCCCTGCTTGTACCCACGAGTATTTTGAATGCTTTGATAGTTTTATGCCGCAAGAAGGTATCGAATATATTTATTACGATCAACTAGGGTCGTTTTATTCCGATCAGCCCAATAATGATTCGCTGTGGACAACAGAGCGATTTGTAGAAGAAGTGGAGCAAGTGCGCGTGGCTTTGGGTCTGAACAAGGACAATTTTTATTTACTTGGGCATTCGTGGGGAGGTATTTTGGCGATGGAATACGCACTCAAATACCAACAAAATATGAAAGGACTCATTATCAGTAATATGATGGCCGATTGTATTGCTTATGACAAATATGCCAATGATGCGCTTTCCAAACAAATGCCCAAGCCAGTACTGGACTCTATTATGATGTTGGAGGCAAAAGGTGATTACAAAAACCCGAAATATTTTGAACTGCTTACACCGCATTTTTACAATAAGCATATCTGTCGGTTACCGCTGGATCAATGGCCTGATCCGATGCAACGCGGCCTCAACCATGCCAATAACCATATTTATGTGCTGATGCAAGGCCCTAGCGAATTTGGTGTTGCCGGACGATTAGAAAACTGGGATCGCTCGAAGGATTTGCCAAAAATTTCGATTCCTACCCTTGTTATTGGTGGCACACACGATACAATGGATCCTGAATATATGAAATGGATGTCCACGCAGGTTCAAAAAGGTAGTTTTCTACTGTGCGCCAACGGTAGCCACATGTCGATGTGGGACGATCAAGCAGCCTATTTTAAAGGTTTGATTGATTTTTTGAAGAAATAAAAGTGTTGATACACGGATTTTTTTCCAATTATCCGTGTACCAACCACCTTACGCAGCATATTGCGCACTGCAAAAAACTACGCCTTTGCTTTCGCAAAATCTGCCATCAGATTTACCAATGCTTGTACACTTGATTGTGGCATAGCATTATAAATAGACGCACGGAAACCACCTACAGAACGGTGACCAGCCAAGCCCGACATGCCGTTGGCTTTGCAAATTTGCATAAATTCTTTTTCTAAATGTACGTATTTTTCTTCCATCACAAAGCATACATTCATTAGAGAGCGGTCGGCTTTATCCGTCACTGTACCTTTGAACATCGGGTTGCGATCAATTTCATTGTACAAAATAGCCGCTTTTGCTTTGTTTTTGCGCTGAATGCCCTTTAATCCACCGTTTTTCTTAATCCAACGCAAGGTTAGCATGGATACATAAATTGGGTAAACTGGCGGCGTATTGTACAAGGAATTTTCCTTGATAAAAGTAGTATAATCCAACATGGAAGGTAGCGCACGTTGTACGGTACCCAACATATCTTCGCGGACGATAGCCACAGTTGTACCCGCTGGCCCGAGGTTTTTCTGTGCGCCGGCATAGATCAAACCAAAAGGCGTTACATCAAAAGGGCGGCTCAGGAAATCGGAGGACATATCACAGACCAATGGTGCAGACGACTTTGGGAATTTAGCCCATTGTGTACCATAGATCGTGTTATTACTCGTGATATGCAGGTATTTTGCATCCTTGGGTGTTTTGCCGTTTTTTGGGATAAATGTGTAGTTTTGCTCTTTAGATGAAGCAATTACATCAATTTTTCCAAATAATTTGGCCTCTTTAATGGCTTTATTCGCCCAAACACCCGAGTCGATATACGCTGCGGTTTCGTTTTCGTTGAGGATATTCATCGGTGCCATACAAAACTGCATACTTGCACCGCCCGAAAGCCAAAGTACATGGTAATTGGACGGTAGATCGAGGAGTTCGCGCATGAGGGCATTGGCTTCTTCGATGATGGCCGTAAACTCAGGGCCGCGATGGCTCAATTCGAGTAAACTAAGACCCATTCCTTGATAATTAGCGACTGCTTTTGCAGCTTCTTTGAGCACTGGTGCTGGCAAAATTGCCGGCCCGGCTGAGAAATTGTGTTGCTTCATTGTATTTATTTTGTCAAAATCTGCGCAAAAGTACGGACTTCGCAGAACAACTTATACCTTCGCACTGTTGATTTAGTCTAAATAACATTATATGCAACGTCGATACCGCACATTACCCGAGTTAAAAGCACACGAAAGTGCGCAAGCCGTTTCATTTACCGACCCCGAATTGGCGTGTAAACTGACCGCAATGGGCGTTTTGCCGGGTGCAATGATCGAAATGGTGCGCAAAGCACCGTTTGGAGATGCATTTTATGTGAAAGTGGATGGTGTGCGTTTGGCATTACGCACGGAAGAAGCGGAGCAGATTTTATTGATGGTTTAAGCATTTTATTTTCTGGATGAATAAGGACGCGCAGCAACTGCAGCCACTCAAAGTAGGTTTAGTCGGTAATCCCAACAGTGGGAAATCGACGGTTTTTAACCAATTAACTGGTTTACGCCAAAAAACAGGCAATTTCCCCGGGGTTACCGTTGAAATAAAGGAAGGTAGTTTTACTTTGCCCAAAGGTCGCCGCGTTTCGCTCGTCGATTTTCCGGGTGCGTATAGTCTTTATCCTACCTCTTCTGATGAGAAAGTACTGGCAGAAGTACTGACCCATACTACCGATCCACATTTCCCAGATGTACTGGTCTATATCGCTGATGTAACCCATCTTGAAAAGCACCTGCTGCTTTTTACACAAATTTTGGACCTGCAAATTCCTGCAATTCTCGCGTTGAACATGATTGATTTGGCGGCAGCAGAAGGCATCAAAATTACAGTGCAGCCTTTGGCGGCCAAATTAGGTGTGCCAGTCGTATTGGTGAATGGCAGGACGGGTGAAAATATTGCGCAATTATCGGCTGTGATCGAGCAAATGGAGTCCATATCTCCGGTTTTGACCAAACCATTTTACAAATTTAGCGACGACGAAACGAGTGTTTCTGATGCAATAAAACATAATTTTGGTATTTCCAATGCCTATCGCGCTTTGCTTTTGGCGCACCATAAAGATTGGTTACCATTTCTCAATAGTGCCGAAAAGGCTATTTTGGGTACAATAACGGAAACCAAACAATTTCAATCTTTGCGCGCACAGGTAGAAGAAACACTGTCGCGTTTTGATCGATTTACGCCGATTGTTCAAGAGGCCATACAACATCCACCTGTTTTTCCAACCACTACTACCGATCGTATTGATGCGGTGTTGACCCATCGTGTGGCTGGTCCATTTATTTTTGTAGGCGTGATGATGCTGGTGTTTAGTTGTATTTTTTATGGTTACGAAATTACTGGAGGTTGGGTAGAAGGGCTTATGGGATGGCTTATTGAAAAAGCAGAAGCCGCAGTAGCACCTTTACAAATTGCCTGGCTCACCGATTTTATTACAAAAGGTATATTAGAAGGACTAAAAGGCGTATTGGTTTTTGTGCCACAGGTGGCCTTGCTTTCGTTCCTGATTGCTATGTTGGAAGAGTCGGGTTATCTGACGCGGGTGGTTTTTATGTTCGATAAAATGATGCGTCGTTTTGGTATGAACGGGAGGAGTATTGTAGCCCTGATTGGGGGTGGTGCTTGTGCCGTACCTGCTATTAAAGGCACACGAACGATCGGTAACTGGAAAGAGCGGATCATCACGATTATGGTCACGCCATTTATCAGTTGTTCGGCGCGTATTCCTGTATATATGGTATTGATTCCCATTGCATTACCTCGTGCAGGCTGGTGGATATGGGCGCAAGTCTTTGGTGCTATGTATGTATTAGGCGTGGTGACGGCCCTTGCATCGGGGTGGGTATTGAACAAAATACTCAAAACGCGGGAGGCCTCTTTCCTTACTTTACAAATGCCTGTTTATCGCGTACCACACTGGAAAAACGTGTGGCTGACGGTGATGGATAAAGTAAAAAGTTTTGTAGCAGGCGTTTGGAAACCCATTTTGATTATTACTTCTGCATTGTGGTTTCTTTCCAGTTTTGGCCCTGGAGATATTGCAGAAAAAGCAAAAAATAGTGCAGAAATAGACATAACTGCTGGTGTTCGGACGGATACAGATCGCGGTGATTTGGAGGCTTCGTACAAGTTGGAATATTCTTGGGCGGGCAAAGTGGGCAAGTTTATTGAGCCTGCTATTCGGCCATTGGGTTATGATTGGAAAATTGGGATAGGCATTCTTTCTTCTTTTTTGGCGCGTGAGGTATTTAATAGCACGATGTATGTGATTTATAGTTTGGAGAGTGTGGGGAAAAAAGAAGAAAGTGCGGCGGGCGATGAAAAGCCTTTTGAGCGTTATGCAACATTAAAAGACAAAATGATGAATGATCGTTTTCGCGATACGGATCAAAGGATTTATACCACAGCAACGGGTCTTTCGCTGCTTGTTTTTTATGCTTTGGCCATGCAGTGCATGAGTACGCTGGTGGTTGTAAAGCAAGAAACTGGCCGGTGGCGGTGGGCTATTTTGCAGTTTTTGGTCATGGGTGTAATGGCTTATTTGTTCGCGTGGGTTACCTTTTTAGTGGCATCTTAATGCCCATTATTTGCCTTTTTGTAAATCCAACTGCTCAATATCAAGCCCTACGGCATTGATGCCGATGAGGGAATCTTTGCGCATAAATTGTTCTACAACAATTCGGTATTGCCCTAATTCATTAAAAAACGTGTTTTCTTGAAGCATAATGTGCTGTTTGGCACTGTTTCCGCTTGTTTTACCCAATATTTTACCTTGTGCATCAAAGATATTAAAAGAGCGGACGGTGCTTAACCGTTGTCCGCTAGGAAAAATCGTGTTGAGGCGCACATAAACGTTTTCGGAGGCATACTCCTTTTGGGCATCAAAATTCAGGTACAAATTATATAAATGACTGGAATCTTTGATGTTAAAATCAAAAACCATACTATCGCGGTACATCCATTGGCTGTCCGCTACGGTTTTATCGGATTGATAGATATAATTGGGGCCGCAAGCGGTCAAACCCAGCACAATGGCTAAGAGTGGGAGTATGAATTTTGACATTGTTGTACTTTTTTGATTTGATGCTAATTGCTTTTGGTGGTTCGGGAGGGCAAAAGTATAACATAAACTACTTTGGATACTACGGCCTTCGCGAATAAACGATGAATTAGGTAGTTATTGTCTAATGTCTTAACCACATTAGAGGATATACTTGGCGTATTGTATTTTTTTACGTACAAAGAATACACATTCTCTCCAGAAAAAAAGTCTTACCCACTTGCAAATTTCAAAAAGTTGAAAATTCGTTCATCAATGCTTACTTCCTACTTTTTTTCGCCAAAAAAAGGTATCCCCTCAAAAAGCGGGGGTAAACTTATGGAAAAAACATAACTTTGCAAGATGTACG
>JAYUKX010000151.1:0-33134 GCA_043764095.1 Chitinophagales bacterium | reverse complement strand
GCCGCAATAGTATGTTTAGTACTATTGTCTGCGAAAAATTTCATTTTCGTAGTAAAACTTGCAGTCTATCGATGACTACTTTATTCACACCGGAAGATGAGTTGACGTTGATGCGTAAAGAAAGGCTTTTTGAGTTGGAATTTTACCCACTTTTAGATGCCGTTTACGCCTTCGCAAAACGTCTTACCAACGACGCTAACCGCGCCGAAGATTTGGCGCAGGAGACATTCATGAAAGCATGGCGCTCTTTGGATAGCTATACTGCTGGCACAAACGCCAAAGCATGGTTATTCAGGATTTGCAAGCACCTTTTCATTAACCAGTACCGCTCTGCAGCGCGCAAACCACGTGAAGTAGATCTTGAAGACCATGTTGTTTTCCACAGTGAAGACGATGCTGTTTCAACGAACTACCAAGGTTTGCACGAAGAATTGGGTGAACTTCAACTCGGCGACGAAATACTTGCCGCATTGGAGTCCTTAAGCCCAAGTTTCCGCGAGGTATTGGTGTATGATTTGGACGATTTTTCTTATGAAGAAATTGCTACATTGATCAATGTACCCATTGGTACCGTGCGCTCACGTTTGCACCGTGCACGTAACCAAATGGCTGAAAAATTGCGCGATTATGCCCGCAATTACGGCTATGGAGCACAGGACAATGACACAACAACGCCATCAGAAACGGCGACCTCCGTCGAGGGAAACCAAGGCGAGGTCGCCGCTCCCTCAGCATCCACTATTTCAAAATAAATAATTCACCAAGGGTTATTGACCAGATGAACTGGCCAATAACCCTTATTTTTCCATATCACATTTCTAAAAATATCTGCAATATGAAAAGTTCAAATAAAGGTGCTGGCAAAAATTATTCAGCGCATATAGCAGAACAAGACGCGCTACCACAAAGCATTTTTCAGCCGCGTGGTTCATCTGATAAACCCGGCAACACATGGCAATTACCCTCTGACCCCACCGATCCTACTCCTGATGATTTGTTAACGATAGAAGAAGAGTTTAGAACTTTTATAAAATCAAAATTAAAACCTACCAAGGCTCCATCTCATTTATTGCAGAAAATTAGGCTATCCATTCAACAACAGGATAGAATCGATTAATTCAATATCATTTCCTTTTCCATAAAAATAATACTGTTTTGTTTCCGACCTTTGCGGCATGTCTTATTTGGCAACCGATAGTACGGGGCAACTCACCGCTCAGATCACGCGCTTACTGCGTGACGAAAGCACCGATAATATTCCCCTCCTCCTCGAGATGATCGAAGGAGGAGGGGTCAATCGTTGTATATTAGGCTACCTCTTTGGTATTGCCGTTTTTCACCCTTTAAAAAATATTGCCGATAAAGCCCTGAACCTCTTGCGCAAGCACGCAGGTGTCGCAACCCTACGCCAAGCCGAAAAATTGAAAGAAGGCGCGGCCTATCACTACAACGAAACGGAATATCTTGGCAAGTACCGCAACCCTGAATTTGATATTTTCGACTTTATCCTCGCCAATAAGATGTGCTTGTGGCATAGGGCAGGGGCGACTAGGAGTCCTTATTTTGAAGTGTCGCACCGTACACTCAACCTTTCGTTGTATCCCGAACAGGTTTTTTCAGAAGCCATTTCTACCCTCAATTTTATTCAGTTTATCACCCTGCCAGCCAGCAAGCAGTTCGATTTGGATGCGGCTATCCCAATGCTGATGCCACTGCCTTTAGAAAACGTGTATTTGGAAAACCTTCGTTTGGAACATTTTCCAACGGGGCTTTTTGCTTTGCCCAAACTAAAAATATTGTCTATCAGAAAAGGGACTTACCGACCACGAGCGCCTATGGTAGTGCGTTTGGACGGGAATACAATGGGTAGTACTTCCTTAGAAAAACTGGAAATTGAAGGATATACGATTGAAAATGGTGCAGCACTAGGGCCATTTCCTGCATTGATTGAGGCGGATTTGACCCGTTGCGGCTTGGAATATATTGATTTTTTAGAAAAATCAACCCGGTTGTCAAGGCTTAACTTAAAAAGTAATGACCTCAAGGAATTGCCTTCTTTTATTGGACAGTTGACGCAGTTACGCTGGTTGGATTTGAGCAATAACCCGTTCAAAGTGTTGCATCTGGATTTATCAGAATTGTATCAATTGGAGCATTTTGAGGTAAAATTGGGGAAGTAGGGTTACAAATATTAGACTTCTCCGAAGTCGGCATTGCTGGAAATGTGCATAGTGTCGGCGTGAGTTCACCTCACGCCGACACTTAAATTGACTCAATTTAAAAATATTATTTGGCTACCTTTCTATGTTGACGACTAATGGAACAACCTCGCCTAACACTACCCCTTATTCGGATACACATACAGCATTACATCCTCTTTGGTCACTTTTTGTTCACAAAGAATAAAAAGCCTTTCCACTACATTGGCCAGTTCGCGGATATTTCCAGTCCAATTATAATCCTGCAATGCCTGTAATGCCTCTGGCGTAATCTGTTTGGGCGCATGTCCGTATTCTTCTGCTGTACGGCGGTTGAAGTGCTCGAGGAGCAACGGAATGTCTTCGCGGCGTTCGTTGAGCGATGGTACTCGAACCACGATTACAGCCAAGCGGTGGTATAAGTCTTCGCGGAAGCGTCCGGCGGTAATTTCTTCGCGGAGATCTTTATTAGTAGCGGCCAATACGCGGACATCTACCTTGATTTCCTTGGAATCGCCCACGCGGGTAATCTTTTTTTCTTGTAGCGCACGCAGTACTTTGGCTTGCGCATCGAGGCTCATATCGCCTATTTCGTCAAGGAAAAGCGTGCCGCCATCTGCTTGTTCAAATTTACCTTGCTTATCGGCCACAGCACCTGTAAACGAGCCTTTTTTATGCCCAAAGAGTTCGCTTTCGATCAATTCGGAAGGAATAGCGGCACAGTTTACTTCCACAATAACACCAGCAGCGCGGTGGCTTTTTTCATGAATCCAGCGTGCGACGAGTTCTTTGCCACTACCATTAGGGCCTGTAATCAGTACGCGGCTCTCTGTGGGGGCTACTTTATCGAGCATGCGTTTTATTTCGACGATGGGCGCGCTTTCGCCAATCATGTTTACGCCCTTGTTCCCGCTACCACGGACTTGCTTTTGCAGTTTTTGAGTGGTGTTTACCAGTTCTGACTTGTCCATCGCATTGCGGATGGTAATGAGCATACGATTCAAATCAGGGGGTTTGGAGATATAGTCAAAGGCACCCTTTTTTACAGCATCCACAGCGGTTTCAATGTTGCCGTGGCCGCTTACCATCACCACCGGAAGTTCGGGTGCGAGGATTTGGAGGCGCTCTAATGCTTCAATACCATCCATTTTGGGCATTTTAATGTCCATAATTACCACGTCGTATTTTTCTTTTTGTACCTTCGCGATACATTCCAGACCATCGGCGGCTTCATCGACTTCATATTGCTCAAATTCTAAGATGTCTCTTAACGTGCGGCGGATGGGTACTTCGTCATCCACAATAAGGATTTTGGCCATGTAAGTTTTTATTAAAAATTGAATAAAAATTAAAAAACGTATTTTTGGAAGTGCAAATAACGAAATACTTACCCCAACTTTGTTCAAAATTTGGAAAGCATTTTTCAAAAAACAATAATTGTTATTTATTTTCTCATCAAACAGCATTAACAACCATGATTTTTCAAAAAATTACTTTGTTTATCTTCGCTTTAGCACTTAGTTTTACGGTGCAGGCACAAATGTCTCCCGTCCGTGAAATGGACAAAACTATGTCATTTGGCACTCGCCCCTGCTTCCGTGTGGAGTTCCGTGGTGCCGATAAAGATTTAGTGGCCGACCTATGGAAAAAATTTGCCAAAGAGCGTTTTAGTGCTAAACTTAAAAAAGATAAAAAATCCGGGGAGTGGTTTGCGCCTAAGTTGAACGGAAGCCTTAGCCCAAGCGAATATACCCTTCGTTCTACGATAGAGGAAACAAACAAAAATGATGCCGCATTAAATGTTTGGTTTGATCTCGGTTCGTCCTTCCTTAATCGTCGGGAGCATTCGCAGTCGGCTGATGAGGCTGTAAGCGCGCTTTCCGATTTTTATGTAGAAGTTCGCCGCGAGGTGGTTACCCGTGAACTAAAAGAGGCAGAGAAAAAAATGAAAGATATGGAAGGTGCCAAAAGAAAAATGGAAAAAGAAAATGACAACCTTCATAAGGATATTGAGGAATACAATGCCAAGATAAAAAAGGCTGAGGAGGATATTAAAAAAAATGAGCAGGAGCAAAATTCCAATATTGCCGATCAGGAAGCACAACGTCGTTTAATCGAAGAAATCCGTATCCGTTTACAAAATGTAGGCAGCGAGAAAAACTAAACTATGACCTTTTCAGAATTAGCCACCAAGCGCCCTGTTTTAGCCGTCGTAATGAGCATATTGATTATGCTATTCGGGGCATTGGGCTATAGTTTTTTGGGTACCCGCGAATACCCTGCTATCGATCCACCGACGGTAAACGTCCGCTGCTCTTATACCGGTGCCAGTCCCGAAATTATTGAGTCGCAAATAACCGAACCGCTGGAAAAAGCGATCAACGGAATACAGGGTATTCGCAATATATCTTCTTCGTCTTCTACGGGTAACAGTACGATAACGATTGAATTTGATCTTGGTGAAGACTTGGAAAAGGCCACCAACGATGTTCGTGACAAGGTAAGCCAAGCCATCCGTAATTTGCCGCAGGATATTGATGGCCCTCCGGTGGTCAATAAATCGGATGCCGATGGTAGCCCGATTATCTTTATGCCCATTAATAGTAGCAAAAGGAATATTATGGAGCTGAGCCAATACGCCGAAAATGTATTGCAAGAACGGTTACAGACCATTCCTGGCGTTAGCCAAATTTCTATTTTTGGTCTCAAAAGACCAGCAATGCGCTTATGGATGAATCCGCAATTGCTTACCGCGAGAGGACTTACCGTGCAGGATGTATTCAATGCGTTACAACGCGAAAACATCGAATTGCCTAGCGGAAAAGTACGCGGTAATGTCACCGAACTTACCGTAAAAACTTATGCAAAACTGGCTACTGAAGAGGAGTTTAATGATCTCATTATCAAGGCATTGCCCAGCGGAGGCACTATTCGATTTAAAGATATTGGACAAGCCGTACTTGGTCCCGAAATTGAAGAAACTTCGGCGCGTCGTAATAATGTATATGGGCTTTCTTTAGCAGTGTTTCCACAGCCGGGTTCTAATCAAATTCAAATTGCCGATGAGTTTTATCGCCGTTTAGAGCAAATTAAAAAAGAATTGCCGGAGGATATTGTATTGGATGTGGGGCTTGACCGCTCCAAATTCGTAAAACGCGCCGTGGAAGAGGTGATCGAAACCTTGTATATCGCGATTGGCCTAGTGGTGCTTATTATTTATTTGTTCTTCCGAAATTGGTTGGTAGCATTGCGGCCATTGGTAGATATTCCAGTTTCCTTGATCGGTACTTTTTTCGTTATGTACATTTTTGATTTTTCGATCAATGTACTCACTTTGCTTGGTATCGTTTTGGCTACAGGGCTAGTAGTGGATGATGGTATTGTGGTGACGGAAAATATTTTCAAGAAAATTGAACAAGGCATGGATAAACGCACTGCCGTCCGGTTAGGTATTGAGGAAATATTTTTCGCCGTCATATCTACTTCGATTACCTTGGCTGTGGTGTTCCTGCCGGTGATTTTCTTACAAGGTTTTACGGGGCGTTTGTTCCGCGAATTTGGTGTAGTCGTGGCGTGTGCCGTACTGATTTCGGCCTTTGTATCGCTTACCTTGACACCTGTACTCAATATTTACTTGTCGGGCAAAGACCACCGCGAAGGTTGGTTTTATCGCAAGACAGAACCTTTTTATGTAGGGTTAGAAAATGGATACCGAGGTTTGTTAACGTGGTTTTTGCGTTTTAAATGGATCGCCATATTGCTTGTATTGGGCTGTTTGGGGCTTACATGGTCATTATCTAATGAGTTGAAAACAGAATTGGCACCTATGGAAGATCGTAGTATTGTCCGGACCAACGTAACTGCTCCAGAAGGTACTGATTTTGATAAAATGGAGGATATTATTTACCGGATTACCCAAACCTTTCTTGATTCTGTACCCGATGCCAGTATGATTTTTGGTATTACGGCGCCGGCATTTAATGGGCCAAGCGTCTCCAATTCAGGGTTTATCAGCACTTTGTTGCCCGATCCAGACCAACGCCAGCGTAGTCAAATGGAGATTTATGATCAATTGGTCAGAATTACCAAAAAATTCCCAGAAGTACGCGCATTCCCCAATCAGGAGCAGACCATTACAACGAGTTTGCAGGGTGGCAGCCAGTTGCCGGTGCAATATGTCATTCAAAATTTTTCTTTTGAAAAAATAGCCGATGTCGTACCTAAGTTTTTGGAAGAAGCACGTAAAACAGGCGTTTTTTCTAATGTAGATATCAACTTAAAATTCAACAAACCCGAACTAAATATCCGTATCGACCGCGACAAGGCCACCGCGTTAGGTCTTAGTGCGGCTGATGTGTCGCAAACGCTCCAATTGGCACTCAGTGGTCGGCGTTTCGGGTATTTTACGATTGATGGTAAGCAGTACCAGGTAATTGGGCAAATTGACCGTAATAGCCGCGATGAACCTTTGGATTTGGCGGCTTTGTATGTACGCAATAACCGTGGAGATATGGTACAGTTGGATAATATTGTATCTTTGGATGAAAGTAGCAATCCGCCTACTTTATACCATTATAACCGCTTTAAATCGGCTACATTTTCGGCATCGCTCGCGCCGGGGCGCACCTTGGGCGAGGGTATTGAAGCGATGGAAGAGACTGGGCAAAAACTGTTGGATGACACTTTTCAGCATGATTTGAGTGGGCCATCTCGCGATTTTCAGGAAAGTTCGGGCAATACATCTTTTGCCTTTTTGTTGGCATTATTGCTGGTTTATTTGATTTTGGCTGCGCAATTTGAAAGTTTTATAGATCCGTTGATTATCCTGATTACGGTACCGCTGGCGATTGCTGGTGCATTTTTATCGCTCAAATTAAGTGGACAGACGATCAATATTTTCTCGCAGATTGGTATGATTATGTTGATCGGATTGGTTACCAAAAATGGTATCTTGATCGTCGAATTTGCCAACCAAAAACGCGAGCAGGGCTTGAGCAAGTTTCAGGCAGTGCTGGAATCTGCCACGCAGCGTTTCCGGCCTATTCTGATGACCTCGTTGGCTACTGTTTTGGGGGCGTTACCGATTGCGTTGGCTTTAGGTAGTGCGGGTAGGAGTAGGGTGCCATTGGGTATGGTGATTACGGGCGGTATGTCGTTTTCGCTAGTGCTTACGTTGCTGGTGATACCGGCTATGTATTTGTTTCTGGCGCGGAAGCATAAGTAGAGATGAGCCGGTTGGCCCACGCTGATGCCATTCATAATCACTTATCCAAATATCTATATGAAAACAAGGTGCATAAGTTGTATATTTGTTGTATGCGAGTGTGTTGTTTGTTGTTATTGGGTTGCCAAAGATATGCAAGTATCCCTGTACCAATAGCCTTGGACACCACTGTGCATACGGACGTTTTTATGTCGGTACCATATCCTGAAAAACGTGGTTATACATTAAAACAGATCAAAGAGGACTTAATACACCGTAATTTACTGGTTAAATTGCCTTTTTGCAATAAATCAGAGGAGTACTATATAGATGATTTGCCCGATATTGTGTATTGTAGATGCAGAAAAGGCGGCTTTGGAAGAGCTCAGTTAGATTTTGGACTGGAATCTTTAAATTCCGGCACTTCATATCTTTTGGTCGAGCAAGAAAAAATTGATATGAAAAACCTTACGTTTCAGAGGCTTGAGCAACCTGATTTCGCGGATTTAATAGAGGAATCGCTGTATAAACTACATTGCGAAAATAATGAGAAGTTTGTATTAGGAAAAGATACGTTTTTGGCTTTTACGGCGAAGTTTCTGATATGCGAAGGTTTCGATTGCGGACAGGATCTTTATTTCCTTTTTCATTATAACGATAAACAACTCTATGCATTTAACCCTCCTCAAGGTGGTGTAGGAATCTTTGGCGATGCTAATTCGGATAATATACTTGATTATATGGAAATATTGCCTAAAGGACGTTCCGTGGTAGTGGATATATTGTCGATGAATTTTTATACTTTATCCACTACAAAGAAAAGGTTTGTTCCGCTTAAAAACGACCAAAATGAACCCGCAAAAATGTGGTTGCAAACCTTAGATTTAAACTTTAGGGAATCGGAAGTTTTTTATATTAGTAACGAATAAATAAGCCACATTGAATTAAAAAAAATATACCGAAAGCCATTTTTAGTTAAAATAGCACAAACGCACGCGCCATCTTTGCATCCAGTTTTTAAAACACATAAAATATGGAAAGCTTATATCTCGAAACGAACCCATTTACCATCTTTAACGGCGAACACTGGATTTGGCTGTTGTATGGCGTATTGAGTACCATTTTTTGGATTAGATTAGGACGTAAAGCACCTACACAAGTACAAAAACAACGTGTCGCGCTTTGGATGGGTTTACTAGGTGTAATTGCATGGGTGTACTCAGATTTGGTCATGTTTGCCACCGGGCAGGCCAAGTCGCAATCGGTGATTCCATTCCACCTCTGTTATGTACTCAATTTGGCGTTGCCATATATATTCTGGAAAGGGCGTATTGAGTTGTTCGACTGGATTTATCCAATTGTCATAGCAGGTTGTTTGCAAGCATTGTTTACCCCTGATTTGTCGCAGGGATTTCCGCATTATTACAATATTCGGTATTGGTTTGTACACGTTGCTTTGGTGCAGTACGCTTTTTTTGCTATCTTTGTTTTTGATTTTAGACCTACTTTTATGGGGATATTCAAATGTATCTTGGCCATCAACCTGTATGCACTTTGTTTAGTACCGATCAATTGGTTGCTAGATACCAATTTCCTTTATATCCGCTACCCCGCCAAAGGTTCTATTATGGAAATGCTTGGCCCTTGGCCGCAGTACCTTTTTGCCTTGGAAGGTTTGATGTTCGTATTTTTTCTTATTGTTTATTTACCATTTGGGCTAACGCCCCAAAAGCAACATGCGCAGCAAACAGTACAGCCTTGAAGATTATGTTACAGGTATTAGCGCAGGTGACCGCGTGATGCTGGGGCGTGCCATTACGCTCGTAGAAAGTGCTAAAACCGAGCATACCGCCTTAGCAGAGCAGGTACTCGCAGCCCTACCAAAACCGACCAATACCCTCCGAATTGCTATAACGGGTGCTCCTGGTGTGGGTAAAAGTACGTTTATCGAGGCTTTTGGTATGTGGCTGATCCAACAGGGTGAAAAAGTAGCCGTATTGGCGATTGATCCTTCCAGCGCAGTAAGTGGTGGGAGTATTTTGGGCGATAAAACGCGCATGGAGCAGTTATCCGTTTCCGAACATGCTTTTATACGTCCATCTCCTGCGGGTGACTCGTTGGGTGGCGTGGCGCGGAAAACCCGCGAAGCCATATTGCTCACAGAGGCCGCCGGATACCGTATTGTTTTGGTGGAAACGGTAGGGGTGGGGCAGTCCGAAATTGCAGCACGCCGAATGTGCGACTTGTTTATGTTATTATTATTGCCCGGAGCGGGTGATGAACTGCAAGGCATCAAACGCGGTATTGTAGAAATGGCCGATCTTCTAGTCGTCAATAAAGCAGATGGCGAGCGTAAGCAACTGGCCGCAATAGCGCAAGCGCATTATATCAATGCTACACATTTGTTGCCGTCAAATAGTAGCGGCTGGAGTGCCAAAGTGCTTACTACCAGTGCATTAGAGCGGGAGGGTTTTGCGGAAATTTGGGCGCAAATTATGGCGTACCAACAGTCAACGATAACCAATGGTTTTTGGTTCGAAAACAGGCGAAACCAAGCCCATTACTGGTTGCATGAAACGCTCATGGATGGAATGAAGACGGCTTTTTACAACCATCCCGATATTCAGGCCATACTCCCAGACCTAGAAGAAGCGGTATTGTTGGGTAAAATATCTCCATTTGCTGCGGCTAGAACATTGTTGGAGCACTTGAATTTTAGGAATTAGAAGGTATTCCAAAAATAGATTTCACCACTTCCTCTTTTTTCTCTCGACTTATTGGAATTTTAATTTTACCAAGGTCTAATAAATGGCCTTCTACTGCGTGCACGGCGTGTTTTGCCACGATATACGATTTATGTACCCGCAAAAAGTCCTGTTCGGGCAGCATATCGGCTATATTTTTTAATCTTTCAAAAGTAACATATTGCTTGGTCGCGGATACTAATTTGACGTATTCCTTCAACCCTTCCACGTAAAGTAGTTCAGACAATTGTATTTTTTGGAGGCGGCCATCCACTTTTACTACGATAAAATCTAGCGGCGGCGGCGGAGCTATGGCTTCTTTTGCCTTGTTTACGGCCTGTACGAAACGCTCAAAAGAGTAGGGTTTGAGCAAATAATCCACGACATTAAGATCGAACGCTTCCACGGCATATTCCGAGTAGGCCGTTGTGAAAATAGTGATTGGTTTTTTGGGTAAGGCACGCAAAAGACTAACCCCACTCAGCATGGGCATTTGAATATCTAAAAACAAGACATCAATTGCTTCTTTTTCCAAGATTTCCAAGGCTTGTATCCCCGATTTTACCTTGTTTACCACCTGTAATCCGGGTATTCGGCTAGCATATTCCTCCAAGAGGTTGAGGGCTAGAAATTCGTCATCAACTAAAAGAATACGCATAGTTTTAACTGTTAAATTTAGGATTTATTGGGTTGAAATTTCTAATAAAACAACAAAAAAAGAGCCTTCTGCGCCATAAATAAACTTGTGCCGATTGGGGTAGCGCAATTGTAGCCGATGGGCAATGTTTTCGAGTCCTACGCCGCCTACGTGGTCTTTTTGGACATCGGATTGGTTGAATGTATTTTGTGTCCTGAAACGTATTTTTGTGGAGTCAACGCTCAGTTGGATTACCGTATTTGCCATTGGATTTAGGTCAAAATCTGCGTGTTTAAAGCAATTTTCTACCAATGGGATCAAAATCATAGGCTCTATACAAAGGCCTTCTTGCTGCATATCTACCTCAAATGTAATCTGGACAGGGTGTTCGTTGCGCATTTGAAATAACTCAATAAAAGTATGGATTTGCTGTACTTCTTTTTGCAAACTTACCTCTTTTTTTCGGCCTTCGTAAATCACATACCGCAATAAATCCGAGAGTTTGAGTAGCATTTTTGGTGCATCGGGTGAGCGCAATTCTACCAGACTATAGATATTATTAAGGGCATTGAACAAGAAATGTGGGTTGATTTGTGCCTTTAAAAAATCCAACTGAGCCGCCTGTTGTTCTTGTAGCAAAGCCATTGTTTGGCGTTCTTTTTGGAACCTGTTGCGCAGCATTTGATAAGAAAGACCCAAAACGCCAACAAAAGAAGAGGTGGCCAACACCATAACAATGATACGTCCAAACGCGGTTAAAGGCCCGGATGGATTGGGGCTTTGGAAATATTGTAGCGATAACCACCAATTGACCTGTACCCGCAAATAACTAATGGATACAAACAAAATACCCGCCCAAAATACACCTTTGGCATAATCTGCTTGCTCGATAAAACGGTTCACAATGCTACCGCCGCCATAAAATAGCACCATTAGCAAGCCTAAATTGGCAAATGCATGGATGCCAACAAGCCTTAATGGGTAATAAATGCTAAATAAGACCAACCCAAATCCAAATATGGATAGCCATACCAAAATATGGATATTGCGACTGCGTTGCCAAAATTGCCATTTCATAATACCACAAAAGTAGCTTGTTTTTTAAGTATCCACTTCTTATCTTCAACCAAATGTGGAAATACTTCAATCAATGGTTTTAAAATAGGCGATTTGTAAAAAGAAGAAAATGTATTTAATGGTAATTATTCAGCCGCACCAAAAAATTCCCATAGGTAATATATGTTTATAGGCTGAATAGGGTAAATAGCCCAAATCCCGTAGGAATTTCATGTAAAAAACGCACAAAATAACATGCAATCCCTACGGGCTTTGGTTTCTACACATCTTTACATCAATTCAGTCTTTATGAAGTTTTGACACATTTATGCATACAGGACTTTATTGTAAGAATTTTGGTGCGCTGCACCTTTACACAGCAATTTCCTATGTGACATGCACCCTGTTGTTCAATGGGAGAACGGATGAAACGGATTTAACGGATTTAAACGGATTGTTTCAAAATAATCCGTTTAAATCCGTTAAATCCGTTTCATCCGTTTTGCGATCCTGTCTTAGTTTTGATCCACATGGGAAATTGCTGGCCTTTACAAGGAAACCCTAATAATTTATTCATAATCAATGTTTTACAGGGTCTATGTAAAGATGTGTATAAATCAAATCCCGTAGGGATTGCATGTTATTTTGTGCGTTTTTCACATGAAATCCCTACGGAATTTGGGCTATTTACCCTATTCAGCCTATAAACATATATTCCCTACGGGAATTTTTTTGGTGCGGCTGGATAGTTACAGTAAAGACGAATACAAGAGCAAAGTAGGGAACAGCTGGCTTATTTGTTTCTATTTTTCTCTTGCATACGTTTTTTCGTATTTCTCCCAAGGCGTTTTCCTGTGGCTATCAGTACCAAAATAGTGCAAAATAGCATCCATTTTCTTTGTATCTTGAAAACCTGGAATAGGTTGTATCAGGTCTTGATCTTCGTTGAGCACCACACTAGTTGGATAACTCAAGCGATTATTGAGCCAAAGCGCGGCCAATTCGTGGTAACCGCGACCGCCATTTTGTTTTACAAATTTATACGTAGTGCCTTTATACGTGATATCGGAGGTTTGTTCGGCGTTTAATTTAACCGAATAGTATTTTTCATTGATATAAGCCACTACGGCTTGATCTTTGAATGTCGTGGAATCCATGTGTTTACACCAGCCGCACCAATCCGTATAAACGTCAATAAATATTTTGCGTTTTTCTGTTTTGGATTTTCCTAAGGCTTCTTCTATCGTCATCCACTTGATGGTCATTTGCGGTATAGTGGCTGGTTTTAGCGGTGCTGCTTTAACAGCTGCTTGCTGGCCAGACCTAGAACCGGTTGTGGTGGATGCAGGGATGGTGGGTGTTTTAGTTTTGGCCGTTGGCCGTGGTAAGGTTGGGGATGGTGAAGTTTCTGAGCCGCGGCTTTTGGCTGCAACGTTATCTTCCGATTTTTTTACTTCCGCGCTACTCGTATTTGAACGTTTGGAAATCGTGGGGGTATTGTTCGACCGTGGCGTAGTAGCAGGACGGACAGGGGCAATAGCAGAGGATGCGGCAGGCTGTGCGCCGCCACGTACTTTAGAAGACTGAGCAACAGCCATCGTAACGAACAAAGAAAAGACCAAAGTCAAAAAAAATAGATTACGCATAATAAGGTGTACTCGTTTGGTATTCATTAAACAGTGCAAATTAAACTATTTTTAGCAAAGCAAAGGTTCATAAAAGCACGATTTTAAAAGAAGTTTAACGGCTTAGCTTAATTTAATCGTATTTACACGCATATTTACGCCCTGAAATAATAAAATCATGCAGACAAAAATTTTGAATACGGCTGTCATTGTTGCGGCACTGGGTTATTTTGTGGATATTTATGACCTGTTGCTCTTTGGTTTTGTACGGCAAAAGAGTCTTTTATCGCTGGGCTATACTACCGATCAGGCATTTGATTTGGGGCTATCCATCCAAAACTGGCAGATGTTTGGTATGCTGGTAGGCGGTATTCTGTGGGGTGTTTTAGGCGATAAAAAAGGACGTGTTTCTGTGCTTTATTTTTCTATTGCGCTGTATTCTGTGGCTAATATTCTCAATGGTTTTGTGACGGGCTATGCCGATTATGCCCTGTATCGGTTTATTGCAGGTATTGGTTTGGCAGGTGAACTGGGGGCGGGTATTACGTTGGTTGCCGAGGTGTTACCGAAGGACAAACGGGGCTTAGGCACTACATTAGTCGCCGCAATTGGGCTTTCAGGTGCTATTTTGGCTTGGGTGATCGACAAATTTTTCCCTTGGAATATTTGCTATTTTATCGGTGGCGGATTGGGCATTGTACTGCTATTGTTAAGGATAAGTGTGGCTGAATCGGGTATTTTTAAACAAATGCACGCCAATAAAGGCTTGTCAAGAGGTAGTTTTGTCGCGTTGTTTACGAATAAAGATCGCTTTATCCGCTTTATTCGTTGTATTTTTATTGGCACTTCTACGTGGTTTGTAGTAGGTGTTCTGATGTTTTTTGCACCTGAATTTGGCAAAGCAAAAGGTTTGAGCGGTATCCTAGCGGGCAATGCGATCGCGGCGGGTTATTGTGGCCTAATTGTGGGCGATATTATTTCAGGGCTTTTGAGTCAATATTTAAGGAGTAGGGTAAAAGTAATGGCTTTATTTTTGGCATTAGATGTGGTGGCTATATCCGCGTATTTATCGTTGCCTTTTTCTGAGCCTTGGCAAATGTACCTTACCCATTTTTTTCTTGGTATTTCTGTTGGTTTTTGGGTTATTTTTGTCACAATTGGTGCCGAGCAATTTGGTACCAACTTACGCGCAACGGTAGCAACTACAGTACCCAATTTTGCTCGGGGTATGCAAGTGCCTATTAATGAATCCTTTAAATACCTCAAAAGTACCGCAATGACCGGTAGCGTAATTACCGCTTCATGGATTGTGGGTAGCGCATGCTTAGGTATCGCTTTTTTGGCATTATATGGCATGAAAGAGACTTTCGACCAAGATTTGGATTTTTTAGAGGAGGATTGAGCATCTTATTGCACAAGGATCCCTTCCTCAATAGCTCTTTTGGCATCCAATTCACCTGCTTCTTTTGCGCCTCCAATCATTTGCACCGAAATACCGGCTGCTTGCAAGGGTTGCAATAATTCGCGCAACGGCTCTTGACCCGCACAAATCACCACCTGATCTACATCCAGTATTTGTGGCTCGCCATGAATCGTAACATGCAAGCCACTATCATCTATTTTATGATAAGCAACATCGTCGAGCATTTTTACACCGCGGCTTTTTAGTGCGATTCGGTGTGCCCATCCAGTGGTTTTGCCCAGTTTACTACCCATTTTTCCTTTAGTTCGTTGCAAAATCCAAACTTGGCGCGGTGTGTTTTCGTGTACCGGTTTCATTAATCCTCCCCTATTTTGGTAGTTGATATCCACCCCCCATTCGGAAAGATATGCTGCTACTTCGGTATGTGCTTCAGGAGCAGTCAGTTTAATTGCGGTATCAAAACCAATACCGCCGGCACCAATAATCGCTACTTTTTTACCAATGGGTTTATGCCCCAAAATAGCATCAATATACGAAACTACTTTAGGATGATCGATGCCTTCCACCGTCAAATTGCGCGGCACTACCCCTGTTGCTAAAATGACTTCTTTGAACTGTGCAGCAATAAGATCCTGTGCGCTTACCCTTGTATTGAGGTGGAGATGTACGCCAGTTTCGGTAATGAGGTTCTTGTAATAGCGGAGTGTTTCGTAAAATTCTTCTTTACCTGGAATGCGTTTGGCAATATTGAATTGTCCACCAATTTCAGCAGCAGAATCATACAAGTGGACTTCATGGCCCCGGGCAGCCAACTCGGTTGCAGCAGATAATCCTGCTGGCCCTGCCCCTACTACCGCTATTTTCTTCTGAGCGGCAGTGCTTTTTTCGGCCAAAGGCAATATTGTTTCGCGGCAGGCACGCGGATTGACCAGACAAGAAGGTTCTTTTCGGGCAAAAACATGGTCCAAACAAGCCTGATTACAACCAATGCAAGTGTTGATTAAATGGCTTTTGCCTGTACGTGCTTTTTCTGGGAAATAGGGATCGGCCAAGAAAGGCCGCGCCATACTTACCATATTGGCCATACCAGAAGCGATAATTTCTTCTGCTTTTTCGGGTGTATTGATCCGATTACTGGTAATGAGTGGAATATTCACCTCACCCATTAGGCGTTGCGTTACCCATGTATAGGCACCTCGTGGGACAAGCGTTGCAATGGTAGGTACCCGCGCTTCATGCCAACCAATACCTGTATTAATCATCGTAGCGCCAGCGGCCTCTATGGCTTTCGCCAAAGTAACTACTTCTTCCCAAGTACTGCCATTTTCAACCAAATCAAGCATAGAAACGCGAAAAATGACGATAAAATCGTGCCCAACCTTTGCGCGTACGGCTTTCATAATCTCGGTAGGAAAGCGGAGCCGACCTGCCAAATCGCCTCCCCATTCATCGGTACGGTGGTTGGTTCGAGGTGCCACAAATTGATTGATTAAGTATCCTTCGCTACCCATAATTTCGATACCATCGTAACCGGCCTCGCGTGCGTACGCGGCGCAAGCCGCAAAATCGCTGATGGTAGCACGGATCAATCGCGCCGACATTTTCCAAGGTTTAAACGGAGAAATAGGTGCTTGAATAGCACTTGGCGCTACCAAAAATGGGTGCGCCGCATAACGGCCTGCATGCAGGATTTGCATACATATTTTGCTATCGTGTTCATGTACGGCGTTGGTGACCAGTTGGTGCCTGCGGGCTTCCGAGGAAGAGGTCATTTTAGCACCAAAAGGCATGAGCCACCCTTGTCGGTTGGGTGCAACTCCACCAGTAACCATCAGCCCAACACCACCTTTTGCGCGCTCAGCGAAATAGGCTGCTAACCGATGAAGACCACCTTTTTCTTCTTCTAGCCCTGTGTGCATAGAACCCATCAACATCCTGTTTTTGATGGTAGTAAAACCGAGATCGAGCGGGGAAAAGAGATGTTCGTACATTGAAAACGTAAATATTTAATGAAAATGCCTTTCTATGGAACACATAGAAAAGCAAATGTAAAGCCTTTTTCAGATTGTGCGTGCTTGAATGGCGCAATTTATTCCAACACCGTTCCTTAATACCCTGCCCTCATTCTCAAGTCCAATTGAAGCGGAATTGTTTGAGTGGTATTTGCGCGAAGCCAAATTACAATTTCAAAATTAATGGTTTCCTGACTGATAAAAATTTTAGAATCGGACAAGGAAGGAATAAGCCCCATTCCGCTCCCGGGGTTATTGGGTACAGGATCGCGGTAGGCAATTTCAATAAAATCGCTGGAATTGGACCCTTGAATGACCCTTAAAGAGATACGATCAATCACATCCAAATCCTCATCACCAAAAATACCTTTAATCGTACTTTCAACCGTCAGTATCTTTTGGATTTCTTCGGTTTTGATGTTTCCTGCTTTCAAAATATCCAAATATTTAGAAGGCACGTCATTGATAAATAAATGAGGCACATCATAAATACCTACGCCAGCAGGTATATCAAAGGTCTCACGGTAAACAAGGTCAACGTATTTCTCAAACCCGTCGTCTTTTTTACAACTAAATAAGCAACAACTTATAAGGATAAATAACAATAAACGCATAATAAATAATAAATAGGATGGTAACAACTCTATTAATGAGGCGACCAACAACAATATGGTTGCCTTGTCACTTAAAAGAAGATACCGCAGCGAATCCAATCTGATACTTATTTAGTATTTCCTTTGTTTTTGCTCCAATAATATCCAGCAGCGGCGGCGGCGGCGGCGGCGGCGCCTAACCACCATTTCAAACTTCCTGAATCTGTTGGAGCAGGCGTTGGAGTAGGGTTTTCTTTCGATGGTTTTACGGTAGCGGTATCCTTTGTTGTCGTAGGTTCTGGTGTATTTTCCTCATCCTCAAAATCGCGGGTAGTGAGAAAGACGCGTTTTATTTCCTGGATATTTGCTGTATCCAGCGGCGGCGGCGCTACTCCTCGTTTGGAGGACTGTGCAGGTGCATGGCTGCGCGCCAACGGTATGCCTACTTCTAATTGCAGTGAATAATCCAGAGAAAACTCTTTTTTACCTGGCAAATCTTCAAATACTGCAGGTGGATTAATATTTCTAAAGTATTTAGCCAGCGAAGCGGGATCATCAGCAGGTATCATGCCCGTGGACACCGAAGGATCTTGCGCTGTGCCGTGGCAGGAGAGACAAGATGATTTTGGGTTGTCCACAGGGCCGTTGAGTCGGCCATTGAGTCCGGTGTGCATCGTCCAAGTGCCTACGGTGAACAGTTGTTTGAACTGTGGATTGATCCAAGATTCCGTCAAAGGCATACCAGGGCGCAACGCCGTAGGGTCATTGCCCCACTGGATACCAACGGGTACTAATTTGTCCCATGGGGTAGTTCCCGGCGCTTTATCATTATAGGCAAAAGTCATCATTATCCAATCAGTATTGGTGGCGCGGCTGTCTTTTACAGCGATATCTACTTGCAAAAGACGAACAGTTGCGGGCGAACGGTCGTTGGTACCCCTTTGAGCGGTGTGTATATTGGCCTGCCATTCAAAGGCGTTTTTCATATACGGCACTTCAGTGGTGGAAGCATTGGTAAAGAGTAGTTTTGCGGTGACCGTTCCTTCTGGGAAAGTAGCCAGTGCCGTATTCGGCGCGTTGGGATTGGCGTATATTTTACCGATGGTTTGCCCGCCTTTGGGATTATAAAAGCCTACCGCCCAGTTTTGGCAGGAATTGGTTTGGTTCGGATGCAATTCGCCCGGACGGCTACTGCGCTCACGGGTAAGACCATTTATAAATTCGCGGCCATTTTGCCCCCAAACCATGGCAGGTGCATGGTACCATTTGCGTACTTTATTGTTTTTGAACACCCAATCAGATTCTAAATTGCCTTCTAGTAAGTACTTTTTAACGGCATTGATGTACTCCAAAGGTTGTTTTTTGAAGTCAAAACTTTTCCAAGGCTGCGGTTCATCAGTTACGGTAGTTGGGTATTGTTTGCTCAGTTCAAATTTTTTGCCTTTCCAATTGGTTGGAATATTATCAAGCGAACTGCTCAGCACTTCTTGTGCGCAAAGGGTATGCCCTATGCACATACATAGCGCGATGCAAAGATGGTTTAGTTTCATAAAAATATAAGGTTTAGAGATTAGTAAAACTATTAATGCTATTTTGCCTAATTATGTGATCTTTTCGACCAGTATATTAATACGTTTACTGAACCTACAAGGTTTCGTAAATGTGGCTTCCCGTCCCGTTGGTTGAATTACCTTCCTGCTTTTTTTTGTAGGTTTTGGAAAAGTAGATATTTCCGGTTTTGCGCTTTGGGTGACGTTTACGAAACCTCCAAGGTTTCGTAAACGTGGCTTCCCGCTCAGTGCTTCAATATATTCTCGATAATTTTCAAAGGTTTATCAACGTGTATATACTTGCTTTACACTTCTTCTTCATCAAAATATACTTTATAATATTTCTTTCCTTTATCATCATCGAAGCCGCGTTCGATCAGGTCGCGGCGGCCGTGCACATAAATATGGAAATTTTTATCCAATTTAATCACACTTTTTAGCACTTTAAACTCTTTTTTTACGGCTTGGTCGCTGATATCAAATTTCTCTTCCAATGGTACGGCATAGGCTTTTGAATAACTATCCCGGAATTCTAAAAAGGCCTCTTGTTGTTCTGGTTCGGGGAACAATGTTTTTGCATAATCTTCTAATTCAAATTCTTCGTTTTCTTTAAAATACAACCCAGATCGGTATAAAACATCCAATTGATCGGCACGATCGACATCAAATTGATTGACCAGTTTTTCATTAATAAACTCGCCGGACATACTAATATGGTGGCGTGTATTAAAATAATTGTCTTCAATAGGGCGTACACGCAAAAACTCGTCTTTCCAAAACGAACGTTCATCTTTTTTGGAAACGCTGTCCACTGTACAAATCCGGTAACCTTCGGCTTCGTCGAGGTTAAAAATAATGGCTGCGGTTTCCAGTTTATGGGTTGGAATACCTTCAATAACACTAATAGCAAAAGAATCCGTAGAGCGTTCTACTTTAAGGTAAGGCTCTTTGGTTTGTATTTTGACCAATGCGATGGCCTGTACGGGTTCGCCTTGCAAAACAACATTGTCAAAATAGGCCGCAAAAAACTCGCCCCCTCGTATCTTTGGCAATTCTGCATATTCGTACAATCTTTGGGCCAATTGCACCATTTCGGTGGACAATTGCTCTGGATCGGCAAAGATGGTCATACAAGATTGATAAACAGGGTGGTTGCTTACATCTTCATCGTGGTGGAAATAAAAGAACTCCTCGGTTTTTTCAAAAGGTTTGAGAAAAGCCGTTATCATGAGTTCTTCGGCCACGTGGTGGAGCGAAGTGAGCGTTTGACTAGGAATATTGACCCCTTCGTAGCGATTTTTGTTACCTACCCACGCCGTAGCGAGTCTTTTTAATTGAACTGATGAAATGTCAAGCATATTTTAGAATTTTGCGCCTGCAAAAGTAAACCAATTCAAGGGGTTTGCGAAAAATATTTATCCACAATTGAGAATAGCCGTCAATACGCGTTTTCTACTACCGGGCCGTTTAGAGGGTTTTGGTTGGTACACCCATGAGTTGCTTTGGCGATTGGTGCAAAAATACCCCGAACACGAATATTTGTTTTTGTTCGATCGCCCTTACGATGCCTCATTTGTATATTCAGATAAGGTGGTGCCACGTGTGGTTTTTCCACCGGCGCGTCATCCATTGCTTTTTTATGCTTGGTTCGAATACGGTGTACCCCGCGCACTTGAGCAATGGAAAGCAGATGTTTTTTTCTCGCCGGATAATTTTTTGAGCCTTTCCTCCAAAGTACCCACTCTGCTCACCATCCACGATGTAATTATGCTACAAATGCCGGAGCAAATCAAGTGGATACACCGTATATATTATGATCGGTACCAGCGGCAGTATATTGCGCGCGCCAATCGAATTTTGACCATTTCGGAGTACGTAAAATCGAGTATTGTGGCCACTTGCGGCACCAATCCCGATAAAATACGGGTGGCTTATAATGGATGCCGTACCATTTTTGAGCCTGTGAGCGAGCAAGTACGGATCGATACTTTGCAACAATTCAGCGAAGGACAACCGTATTTCTTTTACACAGGAGCCATTCACCCCCGTAAAAATATTCCTCGTTTGATTCGGGCTTTTTCCTCCTTTAAGGCAGCGACCGGCGCACCTGCGCAATTGCTGTTGGGTGGTCGTTTTGCTTGGCATACCGGTGAGGTAACCGATGCTTATCATGCTTCGGCCTATAAAAAGGACATTAAATTACTAGGATATATCAACGATGCGGATCTGCCACGCATCATGGGTTCGGGCTTGGCTTTGGTGTATCCGTCGTTGAGCGAAGGTTTTGGTTTGCCAGTGTTAGAAGCCATGCAGTGCAATGTTCCGGTACTCACTTCTAATGTGACCGCATTGCCAGAGGTGGCGGGTGATGCAGCGTTACTCATTGATCCGATGGACGAAACGGCTTTAACCAATGGTTTGATACAACTTTGGCAGGATAATGCATTACGCAATGCCTTGATAGAACGCGGTAAAGTACAACAGGCAAAATTTAGTTGGGACACCGCTGCCGATATATTAATGGAGGAATTATTATTTTTAGGGAATATTAAAAAATGAAAGTGCCTGATAATCAGTGCATTGTAAAATATATTTTTTTATGTTTTGAAGGTGTAACCGACCCATTCTGGGTCGGTCAACCGCTACAAATATGCTGAAAATAGAGACTTGAAAATATAAAAAAACTTATTTTACAGCGTGCTCAGCACTTGTTATGCTAAGGTTTTCTTATACCTTTGCGGCATTCTAAACCTTATTAACGATAAAAAAAATAATGGAAGTCAAAGACTCAAACGGCAATATACTCAGCGAAGGCGATTCGGTGACTGTCATTAAAGACCTCAAAGTACGAGGCACTTCTACCGTGATCAAACGCGGTACAAAAGTAAAAAACATCCGCCTCACCGATGATGAAGATGAGGTGGAAGGCAAAGTTGAAGGCAGTGTAATGGTATTGAGGGTCGAATTTTTAAAGAAGGTTTAACCCAAGTTCCTCCGCTCTAATTCCGTCAAAATCAACAATAATTCTCTGCCAGCATCACCTGTTACAGAGCTGTTTTCCTGTGCACGACGGATCAGGTACGGTATCACGTCGTGTACTTGACCATAAGGGACGTATTTGGCTACGCGGTAACCGCCTTTTGCCAAATTGAACGTCAGGTTGTCACTCATGCCGTACAATTGGCTAAACAGTGTATTGGGATGATCGCGAGGAATCCCTTTTTGTTCCATTATTTCGGCTAAAAGCAAATTGCTCTGTGCGTTGTGGCTGGCGTTGCAAACGGCCATTTCGTCCAAATGATCGACACAGAATCGGAGGGCGGTATTGTAGTGGTCATCGGTGGTTTGTTTATCGGGATTGATGGGATTTGGATAGCCCATTTCTTCGGATCGCTTGCGCTCCTTTTCCATATAGGCACCACGCACCAATTTTGCCCCCAACATAAATCCCGATTCACGCGCGCGATCGGCACTTTCCATCAGGAATTGAAGTCGATCTTTGCGGTACAGTTGATAGGTATTATACACCACTACTTGCTCCTTGTTATAGCGTTTCATCATCAACCAAACCAAATGGTCGAGGGAGTCTTGAATCCATGATTCTTCTGCATCAATAAATACTGCAACCCCTTTTTGGGCGGCGTGGAAACAAATCGTATCGAGGCGTTTGAGTGCATTGCGGTATTCATTTTGTTCCTCTTTGGAAAGCGTTGCAGCCGATTGCATTTTTTCCAACAGCGCAAATCGAGCCAAACCCGTCACTTTAGTACTAATTACGGGTACTTTATGTTCTCCCTGCGATGCAAAATCAATGGCGCGGATATTTTCGGTCATGGTATGGTTAAAATCCTGCTCCGTCTCCTTCGCTTCGGCACCATAATCTAGGATGGTCAGCGTATGCAAATTGGAGAGCCGATCTATACTTTTTTGACTTTCTAGTAAGGTAGAGCCACCTACAAACTGTTCAAAAATAGTATGTCGGATTATTTTTTCGGCAAATGGAAGGTTCCATTCTACAGCCACCAAGCCCAAGGAAGAACCATATTTTACCAACCAAGGTTTGTTCATCATACGGAACAACCAAGCCGTCTTTTTGAGTTCCTGATTGTCCATGTGGGCAAAAGCCGTTGCGGTATCCGAAAAATCGGGTAATTTCATATTTTTATCTGTAATAGAAGCCATATTTTAAACAAGTTTATTCCATACTTCCCAAGCAGCGTCCGCTTGTAAGTACAGCATTTCCAAACCATTAAGTGTTGCGCACCCTTTTGCTTCGGCTTGGCGCAAAAGTACAGTTTCTGCTGGATTATAGATCAAATCGAAGATCAAAAATCGTTCGTCCAATAGTTCAAAGGGCAATTCTGGACACATATCTGTATTGGGTGCCATGCCCACTGGCGTGGTATTGACCACTAAAACGAGAGAATCTGGGGAATGTTTTTTAAGGCTGGAAATAATAGCGGGTAAGGCGTTCCAAGCATGCTCGATGGCACTGTTTGGTGTTGGTTTTCGGGAAATGACTTGGTATGGGATGCCTAATTGTTGCAAAACATAAAATACTGCACGTGCTGCGCCTCCATTGCCTAAAACAATGGCTTGAGTGGGTGCATTGGCCCATTTTCCACCTGCTTTATTTTGTAAGGATTGCTCAAATCCAATGGCATCGGTGTTGTGGCCAGTAAGTTGTCCATTTGGATCGATTCGAATACAATTTACGGCACCAATTGCAGTAGCGGCATCATCCATTGCATCCAAATAGGGTATTACGGCCTGTTTGTGTGGAATGGTTACATTAAGGCCACATAAAGTTGGATTTTGATCCAAAAGCACGGGCAAATGGGCTATAAATTCCATTGGGAAAAGTTCGTATTGACAATCTGCGATCTGCTCCCGCTCAAATTTATCTGTAAAATATCGCTTTGAAAAAGAATGGCCAAGCGGAAAACCAATAAGCCCAAAAGTGCGTTTTTGCTGTTTTGTTGACATGAAATGACGGGCGTTTTTCTCTGTTGGAATAAAAAATTAGAGCGAGGGTTTGATCCTTATAGTTTACGAATCAAAAAACTCACTTCTAAAGGCAAAGGTAGAAAAAGGAACATAATAATTCAAGAAAGATGAACCAACTGGGGTCTTTTTATACCGCCCTCCATCGAGTCGATTTATTTTTTTTATAAAAATAAACTTTTTGTTTTGTTTTGTAACATAAATAGTTTTATATTTGTGCCAAATTTATCTTGATATGAGACAAAAGTCATTAAAGCGATTGATTATCAATCAATTCATTAAGTTTCGTCGTTTTCAAAATCGTTATACTATGGTTCAATTTATAAAAAAACATTGGTTTTATATTGGGCTAGCCATACTCGCTATTGTGTATTTTCGTAAAGAGATCAAAGCTTATGTTGGCCCCAATAGCACACAAGTGCAAGAAAAATTCACACAAACCCCTGATGCGGATGCTGGAGGTCAGTCCTTGTTTAATATTGGTCAAGAGGCTAAATCCTCCGGCGCAGCAACCATTATGCCAGAAGTGCCCAAAGCAGATACAAAAGCATTTCTGCTTCGTTTTGCAAAAGTGGTGCAAGGCGAAAATCAAAAATATAAGATACCTTCATCGGCGTTGTTGGCGTTGGCGTATGTCAATAGCCACGGTGGTACAAGATCAATAGCCACAGAGGGCAATAATTATTTTGCTCGATTATGTGGGGGCAACTGGGATGGTGCCAATATGGATATTGGCGGGACTTGTTTCCGGCGGTACGATAAGGCTTGGGATAGTTTCCGCGATGCAAGCAGCCAGTTGTCGGCTACGCGTTGGGCGCAAGCATTGATACAAAAAAAAGATACAAAATGGGAGCAATGGATTAATGCCTTTGTGGAAAACGAATACTCGGATGTAAAGAACGCCAAAGAGGAAATGGTAAAAGTGATCAAGGCATATCGGTTGTTTGAGTTGGATGGCGTTTAAGGAATGAGTGTAAAAAAAAATTCTCGGTAGTTGGCAGCGTTTGTATTTGGTCGTTCGTTATAACGAGACACAATCACAAATGCTGCCCAACTATGACTATTACACTTATTTACACATTTATACTTGCAGCCGTTTATGGCGTACGGAAATTAATGATACTAAAAACCTTAAATAGGGTTTAGGCTGTCGCTAAATTTAGGCATTATTGCTTGAACTTTTAAAGAATTTAAAACAAGTCGGGGAAAACAATGAAGGAATCAATGACCTAATGTATCTTTGCGGCTTCAATTAAAAGTACCTAACTCTTATGTCTCGTAGTGCATTCCTTGCCATTTCCTTGGTATTTACGGCTGCTGCTGTTCGCCTTTTCCCGCACCCTGATAATTTTGCGCCAGTAGGCGCTATGGGTTTGTTTTGTGCTGCGTATTTGCGCCGCTCTTGGGGGTTAGCAGTGCCTTTTATTGCGTTGTTTCTAAGCGACTTGGTGCTTAACAATGTGATTTATAGTGCCTATTTCCCATCTTTTGCTTGGTTTACTTCAATTTGGATTTACCTTTCTTTCGCTGCGGTACTCGCTGTTGGCATATTGATATTTCAAAAAAGCGTAAGCCCGATCAAAGTATTAGCGGCCTCTTTGACGGCTTCATTGGTTTTCTTCTTGGTTTCTAATTTTTCTACTTTTGTAGAAACAAACCTTTACCCTAAGAATGTCGTGGGGCTTTTGGCTTGTTATACTGCTGGTTTACCATTCTTGAAAAATACAATTTTGGGTGATTTGTTTTTTTCAGCGGTAATGTTTGGTACTTATAGTCTATACCTCCGTACAGCGCAAAAGAAAATAAACGTCGCTTAAAGTACCTCTCCTAGGTGCTAAAGAGTACCTTTGCTGCTGTGAATTTGACTCACATACACCCATGCAGCTAGTTTTTAACCTCTATTCTTTTTCGGAAACGCTATATTTGCCTATTGCATATCTCGTTCAAACCGACAGCAAAGGCAACCTTACCTACTTGGCACAACGCGCTACACACGGTACATGCGCTCCTTATAATGTAGAAATAACACCGGCCATCGATCAATTATTTGGTATAATTGATCTGCTAGCCCCCAAAGCACTAGAAGCGCGGTTCAAACCTGTAAAATTAAAATCAACTACACCCTTAGCGGAACTGCTACAACCACAAAATCCCGCAAAAAGCACAGTAGAAGCCTATATTTACCGCCAATTATCCACTTTTCTTAGTGAAGTGGTGCGGAATGGTTTCCCGTTGGCGCTAGATATGGAACGCAAAACGGTGACAAAAGACGTACAAATCCATTTTGCCTCCGATGATTTAGTACCGCACCTCTCCTTTAAACGTGTCGAAAATGCCATCGAATACCGCTTCCAATTGGGTACCGAAACAGAAAAATGGCCGATTAGCCAACATAATGTAATAGCACTCACCAATACCGATCCTGCTTGGTTATTCATTGATTATACGTTGTTTCGCGTGCCTGGAATCAATGGAAATATGGTGAATCCATTCCGAAAAAAAGAATTGATTGTTATCCCTCCGGAGCAGGTTAAGGTCTATTTTAAAAAATTTATCGCCAAAAATGCAGGCCGTAACCTAATAGAAGCAGAAGGCTTTGATGTACAAATTACCGACAAACTACTCAAAACCCACCTTAAACCTACCGAAGATATTCTTCAAAATGTTTGGGTACTGAAACCCGTTTTTGAATACCAAACGGCTAGTTTTGACCTTGGTGAAAAACGCGATAATATTACCACGGTAGAATTTGATGATACGAGCGGCGAAGTCATTGTAAAGAAAATTGCCCGCGAATGGCCGCTCGAAAATGAACGGGTTAATACGCTGAAAAATACAGGTTTACAGATGGATGGTCGCGTGGGGCTTCCAGAAACAGGTTTAACAGGCAATGCCTCCTTGGTTTGGTGGGTACGCTGGTTAGCCAGTCATATGAAAACCCTCGAAAATGCAGGATTTACCATTGTACTCCCCGAAGTGAACGGTAAAGTAGTGGCCTTACTACCAGGACATATTGAATTGCATACCGAAGCCAAAAACGATTGGTTTGATGTGCATGGACAGGTCATGGCCGGAGAGTTTTCGTTTGCTTTTAAGGATTTAATACCCTATTTACGCAACAACGACCCGTTTTTCCCACTCCCTGATGGTACATTTTTCCTAGTTCCCGATGAATGGTTTACGCGCTATTCGGATTTGGCCAAAGCCCTCCGCGATACAAAAGAGGGCAATCAATTACCCAAAGCACTCTTTACCCTCCTCGATGCAACTGGAGAAGCAGCACTCACGCAGATCGCAAATTTTCCAGTTATTGATCCCGAAACCGTAGATTATACCCCCGGCGATGACCTCAAAGCAACGCTTCGCCCTTACCAGTTATTTGGTATAAAATGGCTCATTGGGCATTACCAACACGGCTTCGGGGCTTGCCTTGCCGATTCTATGGGCTTAGGCAAAACCCTCCAAACTATTGCGGTACTGCTACACGCCAAAAGCCAGCGTCCACCCGAAAAGGAAGTGGTGGTTGCAATACCCAAACCATTATCCGCTGCTGCCGCTAAAAAAGCGTTGCAACTGGATATGTTCAACCCAAATCACAAAGAAATAGAAGGCGGCGTGGCTTCGTCTGTTGGGTCAACTGCTGTTCAACTCCCCAAAACCTATCCTGCGCTTATTATTTTGCCAGCATCTTTGGTGTTCAACTGGCAAAAAGAACTGGAGCGTTTTGCGCCATCGTTGTTTGTACGTGCGCATGTAGGGCCGCAACGCGAGCGCGACGCACGTGCCCTCGCCATGCACGATGTAGTACTCACCACCTACCACACTGCTCGCCTCGATTTGGATTTATTGAGTAAAATCGACTGGCATTTTGTGATTTTGGACGAAAGCCAACAAATTAAAAACCGCGAATCAGAAATATCAAAAGTGGTGCGTTCGCTGGATGCTTACCACAAAATTTCGCTTTCAGGTACGCCTATAGAGAACTCTTTGGCTGACTTGTGGACACAAATGGAATTTATTAATCCCTCCACTTTGGGTTCTTATGCGGCTTTTAAAGAGCTGTTCCAGATCCCAATTGAGCGACAAAATGATGATACAGCCCGCACTCAATTGTTTAGTCGTGTCCGACCTTTTTTCTTGCGCCGTACCAAAGAAGAAGTAGCACCTGATCTGCCACCAAAAATGGAGCAAGTGTTTTATAGCGAGATGGCTACTGCACAACGCAGCAAATACGAGGAAGTGAAATCGGCGGTGCGCAACGAAATCCTGCAAATGTTCGATGATCCCAAAACACGGATGTTGGCGATACAAGCATTGACCAAATTGCGCCAATTATCGAACCATCCGGTATTGGCCGACAAGTCGTATGAAGGTGATTCTGGCAAAGTAGATGATGTAATGGCGCAATGGGATACCGTCCAAAAAGATGGTCACAAAGTGCTGTTTTTTAGTAGTTTTACCCAACATTTGGAGATTTATAGGCAAAAATTTGAGGATCAAAATATCCCTTATACTTGGCTTACAGGCGATACCCCACAAGCAGAGCGCGGCACGATCATCGAACGTTTTCAAACCGATCCTAGCGTTCAAGCCTTCTTTTGTTCCATTAAAGCAGGTGGTGTAGGACTCAATCTTACCGCAGCTGATTATGTGTTCCTGCTCGATCCGTGGTGGAACCCAGCAGCAGAAGATCAGGCCATTGCGCGGGCACACCGAATTGGGCAAACCAAACCAGTGAACGCTATCCGTTTTATCAGCCGCGATTCCATTGAAGAGAAAATATTACTGATGCAGGAACGGAAAAAGGCATTGAGCAATGAGTTGTTTGCAGTGGATCGAGAAACCCCCGAGTTTTCAAGGGAGGATTTGGAAGATTTGCTGGGGTAACCTTAAATACTTCAACCAGATCATAAAAATGCTTACTTTTGAGATTAATTTAAATTTAGCGATTCTCATATAAATATATACATGCAGCAAAATTCTTTTGAAAGGTTAATGACTACCTTATCGGATAATGAACTTCAGGGATACCTGAATAACCAATCCAAATATATCCCCGAAGCGATTGAAGCCGCACTCGCTGAGATACAAAAACGGGGGCGTGTGTTTTCGGAAGCGGAATTATCGGCTTTACAAATGGAGATTAACTTGAGAAAAGAAGTTGTTCCAATTGCTAATGAAGTACCTGCTACGATAAACCCACTTTGGAAAAAAATAGTACCAGTAGATGATCCTAATGCCCCCGTTTTTTATTCAGAAAGGGCGATTTACTTGTTTTCCATCTTCTTTAATGTCTTATTTGGCACCATTCTTTCTGCGATCAATTTTAGTAAAACGGAGCAAAAAAAAGGTGTATTTGAGGTGATAGCCTTTGGCATTGGCTATACCGTTTTGATGTTGGCTGTTTTGACGCAGTTTCCTGGAAATTCGATTTTAATCATCTTTTTTAACGTCAGTGGAGCGATGATACTTCAACTGTTTTGGAATAAATATATCGGTAAAGGCGTGCAATACCATGCAAGGCCAATATGGGTACCCCTTATTATTGGCTTAATTTTAGTGGTATTTATGCTTTTGAGTATTTTTCCGAATGGGCAAATACCCACCAATCTTTAATATACGACGATTTTCATCGTCGAAACAGCGTTGTCTCCTTGTACTTTGAGCAGATAAACACCGTGTTTGTACCCTGAAAAATCGAATTTGGCCAAGGGCCAACTGCCTTTTCCATCTTTCAAAAAACGCCCCGTTTCGTCGTGTACCGACCACCTTACGGACTCATTTAGGTCAAACTTAGTTCCATAGACTATGAATTCGCCTTTTGTAGGATTGGGCGATACAGAAATATAGTCAGGCGCATAGAAAGAAAGATTTTCGGTATCGCTGACATCTTTGACCTCTATTACTTTTGTAGTTAGATCTGAGCCCAAGGTATTTGTCGCTTTCAACTTAACAGTATATAGCCCTGGTCCTGGATATAGATAACTAGGGTTTGGGTCGGTAGAAAATTCATTATTCCCAAAATCCCACTCATAAGTATCGCCTTGGATGCTAGTATTCTGAAATTCAACAAGTCCAGTAGCTGCTGAACTATACGTGAAATCAGCGGCAGGCATCAACTCAAAATTGATGGATTGAACCACTGTGTCCGCTCCGCAAGGTGCATTGGAAATGGCCATAATGTTTACTATTCCAAGGGTATCCGCAAAATAGGGCGGGGAAAATGGTAAGCCATTCCAAAAGTATTTAGTAACCGAAGCACCCTGTAAAAGAACAAAAGTGTCGATTATGCCAACTGTAAAACTGGCATCAGGCTGTTTATAGACTAACACCTTGTCGATTTGTTGAAAATTAATAGAATCGGTGTCTGAATATACAGTTAAAAATACATCGTAAGAGCCAGTTGTATTATACTGAATAGTTGGATTTAATGCGGTGGATGTTGCTGGCGTACCACCCGGGAAAGTCCATAGGAATTGTGTGAAAATAGTGGTGTCAAGCAAACAGGTGAATTGAGCAGAGTCAGTTACGCAAAGCGTAGTTTTACTTAGTTCAAAACCATTGGCAACGCTAGAACAGTATTCAATAAATGAATCGCAAAAAATGAGTTCAAAATCGAGAAAATTACCAAGGTCTGAGGGTTGCCCATCAATAATTTCAAGTTTCCATACACCCTCTACGGTACTAGTATCAAAGACCTGTAAGCACCCACCATACGGATAATAGGTGCCAGTATAGTAGTTGCCCGGTCCCCAGTTTTGGTTGTTTTGCCAATGGTCTGAAAATCCATCATCTGGAGCGACTACGCTATCACAACGGGTAAATTCAACACTCCAAGATGTGCCATCGGTTTCGCCAAATAGTCCAATTTGGCCGATTAATTCGACACTTTCGCCTGAAGGGGATACGAGTTTCATACTCAAGTCTCCTACATACTCATGGTTAAAATTAATGTAAACCCCACAAACCAAAGGTGCATTTGCCTGGTGCATATTGCTATCTCGCTGCTCAACAAAGATGGTTCTAATATCCATTGTATTATCAGGCAAAAAAGTAGGACAATCACTACAGCCACATATTTGTGCTTGTAGGATGTTTAAAGTGGAAAAAAGCAAAAAAAGAACTCGTAAAGATTTTTTCATGATTGAATTTTTTAATGAACTAAGAAAATATCTGCAAATATAGATATTTATTTATTAGTAAGAAGGTAAAGGAAAAAAAATTAACAGGGTTTTCTTATAAAAGCAGCAAAGCCTTTCACAGAGCAAGGAAAGGGATCCATAAATAAATAAGTTATTATTTCGTCGTTCTTTATATCCGCGTCAACGCAAGGACAATTTCCATTTGCATATCCAGCAGTGCTCTACTTTTGGAAAGCCCTTTTTTTACGGCTGTGTTGTTGGCAAAATTATCTTCAAACATCTCGTGAGGCGACTTTATAGCGATGTGAGTTTGTTCAAGCCCAAAATAAATCCCGTGTAGCGGAAATTCACCTTTAGAAAACCCAGATAATTGTTCCATCACGGAGGGTGATAAAATGCGGCGGGCTTCAAATTCACTGGAAGTAATTACATCAAATTGCTGTTCAAATTCAGCATCTTCCATTTCGATACGCCGTGTATTTTCCAAAAAGAGAGAGATGAATCCCGATCTGCGGTGTTTTTGCACAATCACCGGTATCATATTGTTACATATTTTGGGTAAATACATCCAAAATCCATCAAAAACAGTACTACGCGATGTATTGCCCTTACTATCTTTAGAAATATGTATGAGTTTTACCTTTTGTATCGTAAACTTATAATCGCCAATTTTACCACCAATAGCAATACCACAATCCACCTCATCGGTAGCATCATCAAATATTTCCAGTTCCCGCAAGGTACGTGCAGAAACATTTGACGGTGGCAATAGGCTAAACCCAGGATACAAATGTTTCAAAAAAAGAGATACTACCTCGTCCTTCAATGCAGCGTAAGGCCGCAATAACGCTGCCCGGTGTGGGCTTTGCATTACTGTAATAGCCACTGAAACTACGAGCGGAATCCACCCAACTAAAAATAAGGGGACATCCGAGGAATAGAAAGCAACAACAATCATACCACCACCCGCCACACATATTATTGCAACCACTATATAAACCGTGATGTTGGGCTTTTCAAAATCGGGATAAGGATATGCCTGAATATAAAATATTTCCGAGCAGAGCAGTAATAGGACAAAGGCAACCCAAGCCGTGGTAGGATCGCCGAGGGACAAATAAAAACCTAGGCCAACAACAATACTCGTCAGGAGCATCCAAATGAATTGCCATATTTGCGCACGAGCCTTTTGTAGCCGAACCAAGTCAATAGCCGCAATATACAGCGGTTCGATATGGGCTGTATAAAAAGTATCAAATGACATGGATTAGTTGAACAGGTTTTTGGCATTTACATTAGCGCGCTCGGCTTCTGGAGTTTCGAGGAGTGTAGTTGGGCGGAAGCCCAATGCTGCATTAATCAGATTAATCGGAAATTGTTGCATGTAAGTATTATTGCGCGTAACGGCTGCGTTGTAGGTGCGGCGTGCGGCGGCAATATTTTCCTCCGTTCCTGTCCATGTTTGTTGTAATTCTTGAAACAGAGCGCTGCTCTGTAACACAGGATAGTTTTCGACGGAAACAAATAATTGACGTGCGGCATTTTGCAGTTCGTTATACAATCCCACTTTGGTTTCGGTATTGAGTGTGGGCGATTCTGCGCGCGTTCGCAAGGCCGTGAGGCTTTCCAAAACGCCTTTTTCGTGCCCCATGTGCTGTTTTACTACTTCTACCAAATTGGGAATAAGATCAAAACGCTGTTTGAGATAGACATCAATAAGCGAAAATGCCTCTTTTACATGATTAGATTTGCGTACTAATTCGTTATAAATGACAATAAGTATGGCCATAAGAAAGACCATTGTAATTAAAAAATACATAAAGTGATTTGTTTTGTTTAAAATGAGGGATGGTGTTGGAATAAAGGTACAAATTCAGGCTTCAGATTTTGGTCTCAGATTTTCTGTTTTTTTGCGCGAATAGCCTACCTATTTAAGTAAAAAAAGAG
>JAYUKX010000150.1:0-33153 GCA_043764095.1 Chitinophagales bacterium | reverse complement strand
GCAGTCGAAATGGGGTATTTTCGGCGAAAAATTTAACGAAAATTTGGCGAAAATTAACCATTCTCAGCATACGAAACTAATTCTGTATAATGTCTAATATCTTTGCCCCAAAAAAATTCAATATGCTAGAAATTATTTCCCCTTCAAATCTCCCTGCCGAACTCCCTAAAGGCTTCGTACTACTCATCGATAAGCCACTTGGCTGGACTTCCTTTGATGTCGTAAACACCGTTCGCCATTTTTTGAGCAAACGCGTAGGGGTAAAGCGTATTAAACTAGGTCATGCCGGTACCCTCGATCCATTGGCCACAGGGCTGTTGGTGCTTTGTGCAGGTGATTATACCAAACGCATCGACGAGTTTCAGGGACAAGAGAAAGAATATACAGGAACGATAACCTTTGGAGCCGTAACACCCTCCTTTGATCTGGAAAAACCAATAGAAATAGTCCAAAATCCAGTTGTTTTAACACCAGAAACACTAGAAGCCGCCCGTTTGACGCAATTGGGGGAGATAGATCAAGTGCCTCCTATTTTTTCGGCAGTCAAATTAGATGGAAAACGCCTCTATAGTAATGCCCGAAGCGGAACAGAAGTGGACATAAAATCACGAAAAGTAGTGGTCTCCGAGTTCAGCCTCACACAGCCTGTGCTGAGGAATCCCGAAGATGGCCGCCCGGAAGTAGTAAATCTTTCTCAAAAACGCAATCCAATCTGGTATTACCCCGATTATCAACAGGGCTTGAAGTCCGATTTTAAGATAATATGCGGCAAAGGTACTTATATCCGCTCTATGGTATTTGATATGGGAGAATTAACAGGCTGTGGTGCCTACCTGAGTGCCCTACGTCGGACGAGAATTGGCGATTTTTCAGTCACGGATGCTTGGAATGTTGAAGCGTTGATTCAATTATTGAAAGATTCTACACCTATTCACGACAAAGTAAATTTATAAATATTACCAAACATGACTTATTACGAAACGCTCTCAGCCGCCACTACTGGACTAGTAGCCCGTGGCTATAACCTCGATTTTAACCTTAAGAATGACCACCTTCATTGCGAAGCACACAGTATTCAACTTTTTCCCGAAGATTTCCATATCGATGAAGTCCACCGCTTTGAAGGGGATACAGATCCAAGCGATGAAGCCGTCGTATATGCTGTTTCGAGCGAAAAACACGGCATAAAAGGCGTTTTAGTAGATGGTTATGGTGTGTCATCGGGTGCTGCCTCTCCCGAAATCCTTGCCAAATTATCTAGGTTTTAGGCACTCATGGAAGAAAATAAAATACCAACCTACTATCAATTGGTCTATGCAGTAACGCGCCTAATCCCCAAAGGAAGGGTTACGACTTATGGCGCAATTGCTGATTTTTTGGCACTCGGCTCTTCCCGAATGACGGGATGGGCATTGAACCAGCAACGGGGCGATGTACCAGCACACCGTGTCGTTAACCGCAAAGGAGAACTGAGCGGCCGACACCGATTCGCAACCCCTACCTTGATGCAAGAACTCCTCGAGTACGAAGGTGTAAAAGTGGAAGACGCCAAAGTGGTGGATTTTGATCAACTATTTTGGTCGCCTGCTGCCGAATTGGGTGATGATTGGGAGTTTTTAGGGTAAAACTAGAATTTCCAATACGACAGATCTGGCACAACTGCTCGCACCCGTTTCCGCTCGTACTCCAATACCTGCTTACCCAATTCCGACAAAAACGGAAATCCTATATTATCATAATCGTATTTATCATCGTTGAAAATACCATCATTATTGCATAATATAGTGGCTGCCAGCACAAACTCTACCTTATTTTCATAGTCCACCACATAAGCAACATCCGTTAAGGTGCCATACGCTTCCCCTACTTTATTGAACAACCTAATATTGCCATTTTGTTGCGCTTTGGTATCGCCCATCACAAAAAACTTGACATAACTGTCCCAATGATCCGTTGTGTCATACTTTGGGTGGGTAAATTCTCTAGGAAATAATCCCATTGCACGGTGCATCATTTTATAATCCTCTTTGGAAATATTAAAACGTTGACCGGACGGTACTACATCAGGAAACAGCGCAGTGCGCAACATACGTTCCATATCCGTAAGCGCAAACCAATTTTTGGTCGAAAAATCAAAAGGCGTTTGTACCAATGAATCCTTGCTGTTCAAATAACCTTTGCCCTTTTTCAAACCTTTTTGGGGATTGAAATAAATCAGTTTATCCTCTTTTTCTTTTTCTTTTAGTAGAACATTGCCTTTACTGTCCATAAAACGGATCGGTTGTGCGTATTTCTGATCGCGCTGTGCAGCATAAAAACGATGTAAAATACCTGTGTTTTCATAACCCTTTCCGTGCAAAGTCATATTGATATACTCCCGACCTAAAAAGTCAAAAAGATGGTTATAAGCGTCATTATCACTTACCGCAAAAATAGCACGTACATCCTGCGCAATGGTAGGTTTGCCTTTAGGCGCAGATAAATCTTCGCTATAAGCATGTTGAAAGGGGCGAACCGAATCTAACTCATAAGATGTTTCGCTACTCAAACGCGGGTATCCACTCGCTTTCATGGTGTTTATTTTTTCCAAAGCCAGCAAAGCCAAAGGCATTTTTACGGTGCTCGCCGGATAAAAATACTGCATAGAGTCCACGTTCCAATACCAAGTTGTAAAACTCGGAATTTGGTTTTTATCCCTATTTATTTGGGTGTAAATAATTTGTACCTCGTATTTGTCCTGCTGGGCAAGGACAGTTTTCAACTTAGTGTTCTTTAATATATCGTTCAATGGGTTGTCTTTTTGGGCAGACTTACTGCCCCTCGAAGTGGAACAGCCCGTTACTAAAAATAGAACTGCACAGCAAAAAACTAAAGTTCTCATGTGTGTGATGTGTGATGAAATAAACGTGAAAAGATATGGACGACAAAAATGACGCGCAATTTAGGACGTATTGCGCATTTGCATTGTATTAAATGTTGTTCAACGTCGTTTTACCGTCGTTTGTACCTATAATCGGGGTGATTCGGCCAAACCTTGTCTGTGACTAGTGACGAAATATAAAAATGGCAGTATTTTTGCCCCATAATAAACATTATGCGCTGGTTATTGATCATTCCATTTCTAATTGCACCAGTTTGGTGTGCCGAGAGTAACAGTTTACTTGTACTGGCTCCACATGTGGAAATCCATGGTATTGATGTGTCGCACCATCAGAAGCAAATTGAATGGGATACCGTTACAGCGCATGAAAATATTGGATTTGCATTTGTAAAAGCAACAGAAGGTAGCAATTTTAGCGATTCAATGTTTTGCTATAATTGGGGTGCTTTGCAACGTTTAGGCATCAAAAGAGGTGCTTATCATTTTTTCAAGGGTTATGGTTGTGGTTATGAGCAAGCCTGCCATTTTTTGAGCAGTGTGGATATGGTAAATGGCGATTTACCCCCTGTATTGGATGTAGAAACCCTAGATGGTACCACGCCCGAAGATCTTGCGATAGAGTTGCATGTTTGGCTTAAAACGGTTGAAACACAATTAGGCGTAAAGCCCATCATTTACTCCAATCAAAACTTTTTTGAGCGCTTTTTGGCCGATAAAGGTTTTGAGGAATACCCACTTTGGATCGCACGTTATTCAGCAGAAAAACCCAGTTTGGAAGAAGGCCATTTTTGGTCGTTTTGGCAGTACAGTAATGAGGGTTGTGTAGAAGGTATTTCAAAATTAGTAGATTTAAATGTATTCCCAGGCACAACAGAAATGCTGGAGGAATTAAGTTATAGACAATATATGCGCCCCTGATTTCGGCTACGCTCAATCACCGGGTTCGGCTACGCTCAATCACCGGGTTCGGCTACGCTCAATCACCGGGTTTCGGCTACGCTCAATCACCTGATTTCGGCTACGCTCAATCACCGGGTTTCGGACTACGCTCGGTCACTTCGGGTTCGCACTGGTCACTGAGCGAAGCCGAAGTGACCTCCTTTTTTTTTATTCCCGCCTGCTTCTCTTAATGACGGCTCGGTATGTACCGAGCCGCTTCATTTTAATATGGATGCAAGCACATAAAGCATATAAGCTTCGTCTTGGTTAATAACGCCTAGCCTATTATTGTTCAAATGCAGTAAATGTGGCAATAAAATTTCTTTTTGTGTGCCTACTTCTTTAAAAATCAATTGATTCCCTTTTAACCAACGCAGCCACTCTGGTTGCTTATTATCATAACTATTTTCGGGGTTGGTGCTAGATTCCATCGTTTCCAAGTCGATAAGCACTTGCGATAAAGCATCTTGTAGAAAAGAAAACTGTGGTGCTAGGGTAGCATTAAAATCTTCGCGTACTGCTGCCGCTAATTCCCCGTCAGATATGCCTTCCGAAGGTAGAAAAAACGCCTTGATCCATTGGTTACATAATTGGTCGTAATAATGCGCCATGCCTACTTTACTCAAATCAGTGGCAAAACCAGCCATAACTAGCATTTTTAAACCATCAAATAAAGCATCGCCATAGCCATGATTGGGTCTCGACAAACGCGCCAATACTACCCTTGTACTGATATGAAAATGCTCTTCGGCCCAAGCCAAATTTTGCGCTCCGCCAAATCGGTCTGTTTCGCCGTGATAGGGCACAACAGTCCATGTTCCCTTTTTCTTAAATTGTTGTTGGATAGCAGGTTGCAATGTCTTTTCCAGCCACTCAGCATCGCCCTTAAATCGCAACCTTAAATGGGGACCACTTTGGTCTTCATATCTAATAAAAAAAGTACGTACACCGCGCGCACTCCAAATCATCTGTTCGCAAAATGGCAGATAAGTACTAACAAGAAAGGAATTTTGGTCGTTTTTAGGCGTTAAATGAATGGAATACCAAGACTGCATGGGCTTAATTTTTACGCTAGGAAAATACCTGCATTGATGCAGCAAAGGTAAGTTACTTTGCAAGAAAACAAAAAACAATTGCTTTGTTGAGGAAGAAATGGTAAGTTATTCTTTACAGGTTCCGATGTTTAGCAAATTGACTTACCTTTGGCTCTTGAATCACAAATTGTTTTACATCATATTTATGAAAATAGTAACCCTCACCCTCAATCCTGCCTTGGATAAAAGTTCGTCCGTAGAGCGTTTGATGCCCGAACAAAAACTACGCAGTGCTGCGATGCAATTAGACGCTGGTGGCGGAGGCATTAATGTGTCCAAAGGTATTGCCAAATTGGGGGGTAATAGTATCGCTGTGTTTCCCGTAGGTGGCCATAATGGCCAAGTGCTTCAAGAATTGGTCGCGTCGGCAGGTATTACTACCGCTATAGTGCCAGTCCAGGGCGAAACGCGCGAAAATATTTCAATTTTAGATACTTCCACTAACCTACAGTACCGGTTTACTTTACCCGGAGCCGCACTCTCACTCGCCGATGCGCAGGCTTGTCTCGACATGGTGCGCAGCCATAAGCCCGATATTCTAGTGGCTAGCGGAAGTTTGCCTCCGGGTCTTCCTGAAACTTTTTTTGAGGAGGTGGCGGTGTTGGCCAAAGAAATTGGAGCGAAATTTATTTTGGATACTTCCGGCAAGCCTTTGCTCAACGCTGCCAATGAAGGCTTGTTTCTATTTAAACCAAATTTAAGCGAACTAAGTGCTTTATCCGGCATTGAGGGCGACCTTGAATTAAATCTAGTGGACGATGCGGCATTAAAAATAATCAAACAAGGCAAATGTGAGGTGGTTGTGGTTTCGCTAGGGCCACAAGGTGCGTTGTTGGTTACCAAAGATGGTTTTGAGCATATTCCGGCCCCAATGGTTAAAAAAGTGAGTACTGTAGGCGCAGGAGATAGTATGGTAGCCGGCATGGTTTGGGCATTAGGGGAAGGTAAATCTTATCGCGAAATGGTGCAGACTGGCGTAGCATGCGGCTCGGCTGCAACAATGAATACCGGCACTCGTTTATTTGATTATAAGGAAGCGATGAAACTGTTGGCTTGGATACAAGAATTTGGCGATCGATTCAAATTTACCGATTTTTAACACCCAGCAGAATGATAAAATCTGGCATTTGAATGTTTTTTTGAAAAATATTTCGTTTTTAATCTTTCGTTTGTTCGTAAATCAGGATATTTGTCGCGGCAATGAACAAATAAATACTATCCATAATTCACCATCAATCAATAAATCCATGGCAAAACACTTCCAAATGCTCGTTTTTGTCCTTGTTGCGCTTTGTATTACTACTTTACATGCACAAGATCCTATTTTTTCGCAATTCTACGCAACACCGCTCCAAATCAATCCTGCTTTTGCGGGAAGTGCATTTGCACCGCGTTTTGGCATCGCTTATCGCAGTCAATGGCAAGGATTTAACAGCGCATACCGTACGTATGCCGTATTTTATGAACAGCGGCTCAATAAACTCAACAGTGGTATCGGCTTTAATTTAGAAGGCGATGATGCTGGTAATGGTATATTCAAAACCAACCGCTTTTCTGCAAATTATTCTTACCGATTAATGATTAACAAAAAGACGGGGGTCAAAATCGGGGTAGAAGCAGGCGCATTCCAATCCCGATTGAATTGGGATAAATTGATTTTTCCCGATCAAATAGACCCAGTTGGTGGTATTTCCGAACCAACATTTGAAATTCGCCCCGATCTTTTAACCGTTACTCGGCTGGATTTATCTAGTGGTTTGTTAATATTTGGAGAAAATTTTTGGGCTGGTTTTGCGATGAAACACCTCAATACCCCCAATGAAACGTTGCTTTTAGTGAATAATAACCTATCAAGAGGGCTTCCACTGCGTTATACGTTGCATGGCGGTATGGATATTACTTTGCGTAAAGGCAATAAACAACAAGCCGAGGCGTTTATCTCGCCGAATTTCCTTTTTGTATCTCAGGGACCATACCAACAAATCAATGGCGGGGCTTATGCAGGGTTGGGTTCTTTCTTTGCAGGCACTTGGATAAGGCACACGTTTGATCAAAATGTAGATGCTGCCATTTTTTTGCTAGGGTTTAAATACGATATTTACAAAATTGGATTTACCATGGATGCCACTTTATCTCGCCTTTCAAAGGTTTCGGGAGGTACTTACGAGGTGACAATGAGTTTTTTACTCGATCAAAACAAATATTTAAAACGGAAGAATTCACTGGCAGACACCTCAGAATGCCCAAAGTTTTTCCGATAAAAGACCAAAATACCAATTTTAAACAGGCTTATAACTGATTTCGGAAATATACTTGGGCAAAAAGAAAAAAATGATTTGGTTAAAATCCGCTTTCTCGCATTTTGATTGATTTATTTTATCTACTTTTGCCGCTCGTTTTCTTAAACTTGATTTTTTAATACGATGAAAAAAACGCTCATTCACGGGTTAAGCGTCGCACTCTTAGGATTATTGTTGGCCAGCTGCGGTGGCAAAAAGGAGAAATCCTCTACCACTGGCTGGAACTACAATGATACAAAATGGGGCGGCTTTGAAAAAGTTGACTATGAGGGCCAAGCCACAGGCCCTAACCTTGTATTGGTTGAAGGTGGTACTTACACTATGGGTGTCACCGAACAGGATGTCACCTTCGAATGGAACAATGTTCCACGTCGCGTTACCGTTTCTTCCTTTTATTTGGACGAAACAGAAATCTCTAACACCGACTACCGCGAGTACATGTACTGGGTAGGCCGCGTATTTGGAGCAACCTATCCCGAAGTGCACAAACGCACTTTCCCTGACACATTGGTTTGGCGGGAAGAACTAACCTTTAACGAGCCATTGGTGGAAAATTATCTCCGCCATCCTTCTTTTGATGATTACCCCGTTGTAGGCGTAAACTGGAACCAAGCAGTAGATTATTGCAAATGGCGTACAGACCGCGTAAATGAGGCTATCCTTATCAAAAAAGGCGTTCTTGAGGTAAATCCTGCTCAAAAAGATGCGGATAACTTTGTTACCGAATCCTATTTGTTGGGTAAGTATGTAGGCTCTGTTCGCAAAAACTTGCCGGATTTACAGACAGGAGGAGAACGTCACGTTCGCCTTGAAGATGGTATTGTATTACCAGAGTACCGCCTTCCAACTGAATCTGAGTGGGAATATGCTGCTTTGTCTTTGGTAGGTGCGCAAGCAGCCAGCAAAGATGAATTGATCACAGATCGTCGTATCTATCCTTGGGATGGCAATACCGTTCGTTATCAAAAACGCAACAAGTACCAAGGTAAAATGTTAGCGAACTTCCGTCGTAGCGCGGGTGACTATGGTGGTATGGCAGGTGCTTTGAACGATAAGTCGTTCACGCCTTCTCCTGTACGCACCAACTGGCCTAACGACAATGGTTTGTACAACATGGCGGGTAATGTAAACGAATGGACTGCCGACGTTTATCGCCCAATGACCTCTACCGATTTGCGTGAGGTGGACAACCAAGAATTGAACTCGTTCCGTGGTAATAAGTTCTACACCAATTCACTGGATGCCGATGGATTACCTCAATTGGATAGTCTTGGACGTATTCAAAAGCAATTGGTAGATACTACCTCAACAGCATTACGCGATAACTATAAGCGCCCAGATGCCTTAAACTATTTAGATGGTGATGCTGAATCTACAGTAGAATACCGTTATGGTTTGAGTACTTTGATTAGCGATAAAGCGCGCGTTATTAAAGGTGGCTCTTGGGCCGATCGCGCTTTTTGGCTTTCTCCTGGCTCACGCCGCTATTTGGACGAAGATAAATCAAGCCGTTCCGTAGGTTTCCGTTGTGCAATGACGCGTAATGGTAGCCCAACCGGTAACAACGATAATGCTGGTAACACGTTCAAAACAAAACGTAAAAAACGTCGTTACTAAATAAATTTCGATACTCGAAAAAATTTAAAGAGCCATCCCGATTACTTCGGGGTGGCTCTTTTTTAATAGACTTGTTGCGGTGGGAGACCATCCGGCCAGAAATTGATCTTTTTGGGCTACTTTTTGGCTATTTTCTCGTCCGTAGCGCTGCTACGAACTCAAAAATAAGCCTCAATCAGCCCAAAAATCTCTAATTTCATGGCTCGACCGCTCCCACCGCAATAAGTCTAATTATTTTTAAAAAATTATGCAAGAGCATCAAGATATTTCGATCCGACAATACCAAAACCAAGTGGACGAATGGATCAAAACAATAGGTGTCCGCTATTTTTCAGAACTCACCAATACCGCCATTCTTATGGAAGAAGTAGGCGAAGTCGCCCGCTTAATGTCGCGATTATATGGTGAACAATCATTTAAAAAACCTGAAATGGCGGCTACTGCACCCGCCGACTTAGCCGATGAAATGGCGGATGTACTTTTTGTCCTCGTTTGTTTAGCCAACCAAACTGGCGTTGATTTAACACAAGCCATCCAAAAAAACATGGATAAAAAGACAACTCGTGATGCCCAACGGCACGCCAGCAATGAAAAACTAAAATAAAATCTTTACAATACTAGTAAAAAGCCGAACTATTCCTGCCCAAGAATGGCAAAACTAAAAAAAAAATGCCAAGTCAATTTTGGACTATTTACCTTTGTCCTAACAAGTATTATCGTTTGAGTATCCCCACCATCGATGCTCGAATTTTACACTCTTTTCAGCATAATAAATACTCTCACTCGCTCATGCGTATTCAACTACTACTTATTTCTGTATTTTCCCTAGTGGCTACGGGGCTTTTTGCCCAAAAGCCCACTAATGGCTATTGGACTGAAATTCCTAATGAATCCATCCAAGTAGCTGACGGAGGTGTTCGTGAATTCGAACCCGATGCCTATTTCTCTTATCAATTGGATTTTGAGGCCATTAAGCAACAATTAACCCAAGCGCCTGCCGATTTTACAGGCAAGCCATTTACGATCACCCTCCCACAAGCCGATGGTACTTTTGAGACCTTCGCTGTGGCAGAATACCGTTTGGTGAGTGAAGCACTTTGGGCAAAATATCCGCTAATCCGTTCCTATACAGGTTATGCCTTGGATGAACCTGCTAAAAAATTGCGTATTACTGTTTCTCCTGATTGGGGCTTAAAAGGCACTATCCGTCGTATGGATAAAGGAATGGAATACATCGAAAGGGCAGTAAAAGGGCAGGATAACTATTATATGGTGTACGACCATAGGGCTTTCCCCGAAAAATATAAGATTCCTGGCGTTAACCTCACCACCGATTACCGCTCTGCGCCTAATCAAATCAAGGAATCTGGAACACCTCGTGCTACTGTGCAGCATAGTTTGGAACCAGCAGAGCGTGGCTTGGACTTGGCCAATCCTGTAAAAGTAAAGATATACCGATTTGCTTGCGCTACAACAGGCGAATTTTCCAAAGATCACGGTGGTACTACCGCAAGCGTTTTGTCGGCTATGATTAACTATGTAGCGCAATTGAATGCTATTTATGAAACGGATCTCGCTATCCGCTTGATTTTGGTCGATAATGTGGAATCTATATTATTCCTCGATCCTGCAACCGATCCTTACACCGGTACAACTGTGGGCGAATGGATGAGCCAAAACCCAGCGGCAATGATTGCAACCATCGGTTTTGATACCTATGATATTGGCCACGTATTTGCTCGTTACCAAGGTGGTAATGCTATTGGTGTAGCAGGAGGTAATTGTTGTACCGACTTTAAAGGACGTGGATGCTCTTCGGCTAATGTTCCTTATGGTGCTTATTTTTTATCTATTATCGGACAGGAAATGGGCCACCAATGGACAGGAGGACACACTTGGACGTACTGTGGTGACCCTACAATGGGTGGCTTAGGCCCCGGTGATGCACCAGGTGTAGCATGCGAACCAGGTAGCGGTACCACAATCATGTCGTATGCAGGTGCATGTGGCGCTGATAATGTGCAAGGATCATCTGATTTATATTTTAATGTTTGTTCCATTATTGAAATTCGTAACTTCGTGGAAAATGGTCTGGGAACCACCTGTGGCTCAGAAGAAGTGGTGAATAACCAACCTCCAGTAGTCACTATCCCTTATGCTAATGGTAAATTTTTGCCCAAAAGCACGCCTTTTGAATTAACAGGAAGCGCAGTTGACCCTGATGGTGATGCTGTTACTTTTTGCTGGGAACAGTCGGATACAGGCCCATTAGTCCCTATGGGATCACCACAAGGAAACACTCCATTGTTTAGGTCGCTTCCGCCAAAAGTTTCGCCAACACGTACTTTCCCAAAGATGTCGGCGATTATTAACAATCAAAATCCGAAGGATGAATTGTTGCCGTCTTATACCCGCGACCTTAGTTTCTCCTTAACTGCACGCGACAACAAAACTGGTGGTGGCGGTGTAGGCATTGCAGAAGTAGAGTTTAAGGTTACTGCTAATGCAGGCCCTTTCCGCGTCACATTCCCCAATGCCGCAGGTGCTATTTTGCATCCAGATGAATATCAATATATTACTTGGAGTGTAGCAAATACGGATATCGCTCCGGTTAATTGTAAAAGCGTCAATATCCGTATGAGTAAAGATGGCGGTCTTACTTACCCAATCACCTTAGCGACCGGTGTACCAAATACAGGTTCTGCATGTATTTTAGTACCTAATGAAATAGGCACAACGAATCGTATTCGTGTGGATGCTGCCGATAACGTATTTTTTGATATTTCAAATACCAACTTTAAAATTGAACCAGCGACGGTTCCTGGTTTTGGTATTTGTGTAGGGGATACGAAAACACAAGCCTGTTTGCCGGGTACATTTACCATGAATATTGGTAGTAGCGCTTGGGCAGGTTTTAACGAACCCGTTACTTATTCTTTGGGCGGTGTACCTGCTGGAGCAGTTCCTACTTTTAGTACTAATCCTGCTCCCGCTGGCCAAGATGTAACGTTAAGCATCGACTTTACAGGCACACTGGAAGGCGCTTATGATATTACGGTGTATGCTGCTACGGCTACATCAGCCGATACCTCTACTTTTAATGTAAAAGTAGTGTCTAATGATTTTAGCAGTTTTGATTTATTGTCTCCCGCTAATGGCACTGCCAGCACGAGCCAATTGCCTATTTTGAAGTGGACACCCAATTTGGATGCGAACTATTACGAAGTGCAAATTGCAACAAGCCCAAGTTTCGCACCGGGTACAATCAAATTGAGCAGGACAAATATTTTGGTGGATACACTTATCGGTGCTGCCAATTTGGATAAAGGCACTGTTTATTATTGGCATGTACGGGCCGTCAATGAATGTGGTGATAGCGGTTGGGAAGGACCATTTGCATTCTCTACTCAATTGGATGCTTGTAATACCTTTACTTCTCCGGATTTGCCTAAAAACATTAGTGGTGGTAGTACAACACCTGTTGAAGCCAAAATTGCCATCACTGGCGGAGCGATTAGCGACGTAAATGTGAAAAACCTAAAATTGTATCATGATGCATTTAATCAATTAGAGGTACGTTTAATTGGTCCAGGTGGTGCTAATATCTTATTGTTTAAAGAGCGTTGTGGCTTCTCTTCTATTACAATGGATGCAGGATTTGATGATGGTGCTTCTGTTACCGTTTTCCCTTGTCCGCCTGCTGGCCAAATTATTCGTCCACAACAAGCATTAGCGGGTTTCAATGGCCAAACCAGTAATGGTGAATGGAAACTTTGGGTAAAAGATAATGAAGTAGGATCTGGTGGTTCTATTACTTCTATTGACCTCGAAGTTTGTTCGGCTGTTTTGATTAATTCTCCCATAATTGTAAATAACAAAGTGCTTACGCTTACTCCGGGAACAAGTGCCTTAATCCCTACGGATCTACTTCAAGCAACCGACTCGGATAATACTGCGGAGCAATTGGTATTCACTATGATGACGGAACCAAAAGGAGGATTCGTTAATCTCGATGGTTGGGGACAACTAAAGATAGGCGATAAATTCCGTCAGTCAGATATTGACGCGGGTAAGTTGCGCTTTTTTGATTATGGTGCTTCCAATACAACCGATGCATTCCGTTTCTCCGTAAGCGATGGAGCGGGCGGCTTGGCATCTGGTACTTTTGTTATTTCTGCTTTGGTATCGGTTAACGCCCCAATATCACAACTAGAATTTAGCCTCGCTCCAAATCCTGCGTCAGAAAGTGTTCGCTTGGCTTTTGGAACTGGCCTTAGTTCTGATGCCAGTGTAACGATTACCGATATTTCAGGTAGAACCTTGCGCTCATTTGTATTAGCAACAGGCGTGATAAACCGCGAATTGGATATTCGTAACTTGCCATCAGGCACGTATTTGCTTTCTGTTCAAAATGCAGAAGGTATTGCAACGAAGAAACTTATTGTGCGCTAAACAGCGGCACTCGATTTGAATATTTATACGGAGCGGTTGGTAAAGATTGGATAAATAACTCATCCCAGTCTTTACCAACGCTCTTTTTTCTTTATACGAAAATACGATACCCATGCGACAACAAACCACCGCCAATATCCTGATGGTTCGCCCTGCAAATTTTGGATTTAATCCAGAAACTGCCGCAAGTAATGCCTTCCAAAGTCGCGACCAACGCCATTCTGCCGATGAAATGCGGGAGCAAGCCATGTTGGAATTTGATCGCTTTGTAGCAACATTGCGCGCTGCTGGTGTTCAGGTAATGGTAGCCGAAGACAAGGCCGTTCCTGTAAAACCGGATGCTGTATTCCCCAACAATTGGGTGAGTTTCCACCAAGAAGGTTATATCGTAACTTATCCAATGTACGCTCCTGTGCGCAGGCTCGAACGCGACGAAGATATTATAAAAACGGTATTGTCCAGTGGATTCAAATACAACGGCGAACGCAAGAATTTTGAGCGTTATGAGTCCAATAACCTATTTTTGGAAGGGACAGGCAGTATTATTTTTGACCATCAGCACCGTTTGGCTTATGCTTGTCTTAGTCCTCGTACCGATGGACAATTATTGGAAGAATTATGCCGTTTTATGGGGTATCAAAAAGTGGTTTTTCATGCTACCGATGCCCAAAATCAAGATATTTACCACACCAATGTGATGATGGCATTGGGCGAAACCTTTGTGGTGATTTGTATGGATACGGTACACGATGCCCGCGAACGTTCTTTGTTAGTTGCTTCTTTTGCGGAAACAGACAAAGAAATGATCGAAATCAGTTTGGATCAAATGAATAAATTTGCAGGTAATATGCTTCAAGTGCGTAACAACAAAGACGAAACCATTTTAGTCATGTCGGAGCAAGCCTATCGTGCGTTGGATGCTGACCAAATCAGTGCCATTGAATCAGAAACCAAGATTTTGTACAGCGATATCAGTACCATTGAAACTTATGGCGGCGGCAGCGCAAGGTGTATGATGGCCGAGGTATTTCTACCTACGGAATAAAATTTAAATTAAGGCTATTTTGTTTTACGCTGCTGCTTCCGAATTGGTTTTTTATATTTATCGCGTTTCATGTTGATCGCCTTGTTGCCGCGGTTTACTTTCTTGTTTTTATCCAATTTCTCATGGAACGCGCCTTTCGATCTTTTGACAGACGTGGGCGGCAAGTAGTTTTTACCGGCAGGAACTGGTATCTCATCGAGAATGAGTTCGTTGGAAATCGCAACACTTTCTGGTAAGGGGAGTATTGGAATCTCTATTTTCATCAAAGCCTCAATTTCGGTTTGATATATTTCTTCTTTCTCGGTAATCATCGTGATCGCCGCACCTGCACTATCAGCGCGACCCGTGCGTCCAATGCGGTGGATATAGGTTTCGGCTTCTTTGGGTGTGTCCACATTGATCACATGTGTAATGTCTGTTACATCAAGGCCGCGGGCAAAAAGATCGGTAGCAATCAAACCTCGGATCGAATTCTTTTGGAAGGCTTTCACCGAGTTCATCCGGAAATTTTGTGATTTATCCGCGTGGACTACCCCAAACTGTTTCGGGAAAGATGCTTCTAAATGCTCAAAAATAGTATCCGCCATCCGTTTAGTCGCCCCAAAAATGAGTACTTTTTGTGTGGTTTCATCCGTTTTAAGAATTTCTACCAACAAATTCATTTTTGTCATGAAATTGGGTACTTTGTACGCAGATTGACGTATTTGTTCCAAAGGCGTACCCATCGGAATCACTTCAATCAGTTCTGGATTATTGAAAAACACCTCCAATACTTGATCTACTTCTTCGGTCATAGTTGCCGAAAACAACAGGTTCTGACGGCGTTTGGGAAGTAAGTCAAAAATAGTGGTCAATTGTGCCCGAAAACCCAAACTGAGCATTTCGTCCACCTCATCTATCACCAACTGGCGCACACCAGAAAGCAGTAAAGCGCGACTCAATCCCAAGTCCATTAAACGACCCGGTGTACCCACAACAATATCTACTCCCATCCCTACGGCCGCTGCTTGCGTATTAATATTAGTACCGCCATACACGCCAGCGATACGAATATTCATATATTTTGTAATTTTGGTAAGTTCGCCCACCATTTGAATCACCAATTCGCGCGTGGGCACCAATATGATTACCCGCGGGTGATTTTGCTTGGAATAAGAGAAATTGCGGAGTATCGGTAATAGGTACGCTAACGTTTTTCCGGTACCGGTTTGAGCAATACCCACCACGTCCCTGCCAGACATAATAACGGAGAATGCTTTTTCCTGAATGGGAGTGGGCTGTGTCAACCCCATGTCTTCCAAGGCATTGAGCAGGGGGGCACTGAGGTTGAGTTCTGAAAAGGACTGTAACATAAAGGGACAAAGGTACGCAATTATTACTTAGGAACTTCATGGAATGGCAAAACTAATATGCTTGATGTGTATAGGTTTTGTACCTTTGTCTATCATTTTTTATAAAAAAGTGCAAAATATAACAATTTTTAGGCTTTTCCTGTTAAAATTGTTTAATGTTTTTTCTCAAAAAAAAGAGTACTACTGTAAGCAGCAGGGCTTTCTTATAAAAGGTGCAGCGCACCGTAATATTTGTAGCAATTGTGAGATATCCGCGTTTTGAAGGTGCAGCGCACCGCAATATTGAATTAATGTTACGGTGCGCTGCACCTTCAACCTTGATTTTGCCGATTTTTGCCACAAATATTACGGTGCGCTGCACCTGAAATTTTTATACGAGAGCCCTACAGTTAGCCATCACTTTAAAAATCACATTCAATTACATACTTTTTAATTTTTATTCTATATTACATCACATGTCATCACAAATACGTTCAATTGAACCAACGGTAGTCTGGAGCCACTTTGCGGATCTAAATGCCGTTCCTCGTCCCTCTAAAAAAGAAGAACAAGTCGCCTTATTTATGGTTGCTTTTGGTCAAAACCTAGGCTTGGAAACCATTCGCGATACTTTTGGAAACGTCATTATTAAAAAACCTGCATCCGCTGGTCGTGCAAAAAGCAAGACGGTTATTATGCAAGCGCACCTTGATATGGTGCATCAAAAGAACGAAGGCACTACTTTTGATTTTGAAAAACAGGGTATTGATATGTATGTGGACGGCGATTGGGTACGTGCAAAAGGCACCACGTTGGGCGCCGATAACGGCCTTGGTGTAGCCACTATTATGGCGGTTTTAGCATCGAAAGATATGTCTCATCCTCCTATTGAAGCATTGTTTACTTTAGACGAAGAACAAGGGCTAGGCGGTGCGAAAAGCCTCGGAAAGGGCTTGCTCAAAGGCAAAATACTGCTCAACCTCGATACAGAAGAAGATCACGTATTTACCATCGGTTGTGCTGGCGGCCTCGATACTTTGATCGATTGGAACTATGGCGAAGAGGCTACTCCCGCGGGGGCAAATGGTTACGAAATCATCGTTAACGGCCTCAAAGGTGGTCACTCTGGGGTGGACATCAACCTCGGTCGTGGCAATGCCAATAAAATTATGAACCGCGTTTTGGAAGCATGTACAAAAGCCAGCTTGCGGATCAGTAAGATCAAAGGCGGTAATGTACGCAATGCGATCCCGCGCGAATGCCGATCTACGGTTGCGGTAACTAAAGTTGCGGCTTTTGAAAAGGCTTATGCAGCTATTGTTCGCGATATTACCAACGAATATGGCGGCATTGAACCCGAAATGAAAATTACGTGTACAGCTGTTACAACACCAGCCAAAGTAATGAAAAGTCGCGATCAAAAACGGCTATTAATCGCCATTCGCGCCACACATAATGGTGTTTTTCGGATGAGTCCCGATGTAGCGGGTTTGGTAGAAACCTCCTCCAATTTGGCTGCTATTGTACTGCAAGATGGTCATTTTAATTGTGGTACACTCCAGCGCAGTGCCATCGAATCGGGTAAAGCAGATGTGGCAGCAGCCGTTCGTGCGCCATTTGATTTGTTGGGTGCAAAAATAACAACGGCCAACGCTTACCCCGGCTGGAAACCCAATCCTAACTCCCCCGTTTTAGCAAAAATGGTCGTGATGTACGAAAAAATGTTTGAAAAGAAACCTGTTGTTGAAGCTTGTCACGCAGGTTTGGAATGTGGTATCATTGGCGAACGATACCCAGGTTTGGACATGGTGTCCTTTGGTCCCAACATCTTTAATGCCCACTCTCCCGATGAATGCGCAAGTATCGCTTCGTTTCAGAAGTTTTGGAAGTTTTTTGTAGCCGTACTAAATGCACTGTAAAATAAATATTTTTATATTTTGGCTAAATTTATTTTACAGTGTAATTAATGCCTTTCGCGCGCCCTTTTGATGGTCGAGTTTAATGTCAGCGTGATTACGCGTTCAAACCTGCCAACGCACGATATAAGAGCCGTTAGGCTCGGATCATCTTGTAGCCGCGGATTTTAATCCGCTGAACAGATGCACAACAAGTTATGGAGAGCCGTCGGCTCGATACATATTTTTTCAGATATTCAAGGTATCTTATGATGTACAATGCATTTTTGAAGATTTGAAATGACGGAATATGTACCGAGCCTATGGCTTTCAGACGGTTGCGTAACATTGGGGCGGATTGAAATCCGCCGCTACAACATAATCCGAGCCTAATGGCTCTTCCTTCTGCTCCGATTGGCTCAATCCACACCGCATTGGGCAATTTGGACAGCGCTTTGAATTTCTTTGAACAATACAGCCAATTAGAAAATAGAAATAAACTTATTTTACAGCACATTCCAACCTAAACCACGCTTTAAAAAAAGATGTTCGATATCCACCAAAACCCGCACGCCTCAAAGACACTACCCGGCGAATTTTACCACCGTCCCGATCTCTTTGAAGCCTCCAAAGAGCAGGTATTTGCGCGGTCGTGGCAAATGATTGTTGGTGGTGAGGGTATAAAACTCCCCAAAGAAGTCCTTCCATTCCGCTTTATGGATGGATTTATCGAAGAGCCCTTGCTGCTGTTGGCCGATGAAGCCGATCAGTTGCGTTGTATGTCCAATGTATGTACCCATCGTGGAAAAATTTTGGTAGAGCATGCTGGTCGTTTGGAGCGTGGTAGTATTGTATGTGGTTATCACGGCAGGCGTTTTGATCTCAATGGCGCATTTGTGTCCATGCCGGAGATGGAAACTGCGCTGAATTTCCCTTGTTCCGACGATCATTTGACGCAATTAAAAGTACATCGTTGGCGACAATTGGTGTTTACCTCGCTGAATCCCGCGTTTGGTTTTGATGATTGGATCAAGGATGTGGAACGCAAAGTGGGCTTTTTGCCGATGGAGCAGTTTCGTTTTGCGCCCGAACGCTCGCGTGATTATTTGGTTAAAGCGCATTGGGCGTTGTATTGCGATAATTATTTGGAAGGTTTTCATATTCCATTTATACACAAAAGTTTGGCGGCTACCTTGGATTGGTCGAGTTACCGCACCGAAATTTTTCCTTACAGCAATTGCCAAATAGGGATTAGTAAAGGCGGTGAACACGTGTTTGATTTACCCAAAGACCATGAAGACGCTGGGCAGGCGATTGCCGCCTATTATTTTTGGTTATTCCCCAATATCATGCTCAATTTCTATCCGTGGGGACTTTCGGCAAATATTGTCCGACCTATTACACCAGATTTGACCAAGGTGAGTTTCCGTTCCTATATTTGGGACGAAAGCAAGTTGAACGCCGGTGCAGGCGCCGATATTGACCTCGTTGAACGCGAAGACGAGGCTGTGGTGGAGCAAGTGCATATCGGTACGCGTTCGAGGTTTTACAAACATGGGCGTTTTTCTCCTACTCGGGAAGCGGGCGTACACCATTTTCACCAGTTGGTGCAAAAGGCTTTTCAATAGTTTTATTCAATCACTTACAACCCGACCGTAGCTCCATGCCCCGCCTTCGTCGAAGTAATTTGGCCTCGTTTTTACCTTGTTCTATGTTTGTGCTAACAAAAACAGTTCATTTTTAATTCTACCAGCTATGCACAAACTTAAACTGACAATACTGTTCGCAGTATTGCAAATGCTCTTGTATGCCCAAACGGGCACGATTAACGGTAAAATTTTGGATACCGGAAACAAACCAGTAGAAGGCGCCATAATTTCATTGCTTAGAACCCAGGATTCGTCCTTTGTTAAAACGGCCATTTCAGAAAACAACGGTGCTTTTGAATTACTCCAAATCAAACCCGGCGATTTTTTCCTCGCCATCACTTGCACTGGTTTTGCGCCATACAGCAGTGCGCGTATCCAATTAACCTTAGAAAATCTTCAAATTCCACCCATTCAATTATCGGAAAGTACCCAGCAACTCAAGGAAGTGACCGTTGTTGCGCGCAAACCTTTTGTAGAAAAAAAGATTGACCGCACCATCATCAATCCCGATGCGCTCATTAGTAATGCAGGGGCTAATAGCCTTGAAGTATTGGAAAAAGCACCCGGCATACAAGTAAACCCCGATGGTATCATTAGTCTGAAAGGCAAACAAGGTGTAGCCGTTTTTATCGACGACAAGCCGACCTACCTTTCTGATGCAGATTTGGCCAATTACCTCCGCTCTCTGCCTGCTGGCACTATTCAAACGATCGAAATCATGACTAATCCGCCCGCTAAATACGATGCAGCGGGTAATGCTGGCGTGATCAATATCAAAATCAAAAAGACCAAAGCAGAGGGCTTTAATGGAGGGATAAGCGTTGGTTACGGGCAGGGTTTTTATGCGCGAAGTAACAATAATGTCAATTTTAACTATCGCGTCAATAAAGTCAATTTCTTTACCAATGCGGGTTGGATTATGAACAATTCCTACCAGGATTTGACCATTTGGCGGCAGTATTTTGACGGACAAGGCGCACTCAATTCGGCTTTTACGCAACAATCCTATATCAAAAAGCAAAACCAAGCGGCCAACCTCCGATTGGGCATGGATTATTATATTTCCGATAAAACGGTGGTTGGACTCGTCTTTAGTGGGGCGCGCAACCCCAGCCGGAAAGAAATCACCAATAATGCCCGTATCACCGATGCCAATGGCGTGCTAACCGCCCTCAATGAAGCACAATGCCCGTCGGATTTGCTGTGGAAAAACGGCAATGCCAACCTGAATTTTAGCCACCAATTTGATAGCAAAGGAAAATCGTTGTCGGCCAATTTTGATTACCTGAACTACAATTCTACGCTAACCCAATCACTGACCAGCGAAGTATTTAACCCCGTCAAAGAATCCTTGGGGCGCAGTATTTTGGACGCTTCTTTGCCATCGGATATTGATATTCAATCCGCAAAAGTAGATTATACACACCCTTTAAAAAAAGGAGGTACAATGGAATTGGGCGCAAAATCAAGTTGGGTAAATACCAGCAATATCGCCGATTTTTATGATGTGGTGAACAATGAAAATATACCCAATTACGCATTTTCCAATAATTTTAAATACCGCGAAAACATCAATGCTGCGTACTTAAATGCGAATAAAAGTATCAAAAAATGGACTTTTCAAGCAGGTTTACGCTTTGAAAATACGAGTATCGAGGGCAACCAATTGGGTAATGTACAGGTCAAAGATTCGGTATTTACAAGGGATTACAATAGTCTTTTCCCTACTTTTTATGCCGAACACCCGCTGGATACCGGTGGGCTGCATGTGTTAGGTTTTTCTTATGGCCGACGGATTGACCGCCCCGATTACATGTCGATGAACCCATTTACTTACCCTATGGATCGGTTTACGCTTTATGGCGGCAACCCATTTTTGAGACCCACTTTTTCCAATAATTTTGAACTATCGCATACCTATAAAAATATCATTACCACTACTTTGCAATTGAGTGTGGTAAAAAATATGATTAACGAAACCATTGAGCAACGCAATAATATTTTTTATAGCCGACCGGGCAATATTGGCGAGCAACTGTCGTACGGTATTTCGGTCAATGGAGCAATACCGATCAAAAAATGGTGGACATTTCAAATCTATTCCGAACTCATGCACAACGATTTTGAATCGGAACTCTATGGACAAACCCTCAAAAACAAAGGCACTTATTGGTATGTACAACCCACTTGTATGTTCCAAATCAATGCTAAATGGAATGCAGAACTAGGCGGCGTGTATCAAACGCGCATTTATAGCGGACAATTTGTACTGATCCCCGTGGGCAATATTCGCGCCGCTGTTGCATGCAAAATTTTAAAAGACAAAGGGACGATCAAACTCAACGTGAGTGACCTGTTTTACACCAACCAACCGGGTGGCGACATCAAAGGATTGGGCAATTCCGCTGCAAATTGGTACAGTCTTTTGGATACCCGCGTGGCCACAATGACTTTCTCTTATAGGTTCAGCAAAGGCCAAACACTCAGGGCAAGGCAGAGCGGCGGTGCAGAAAGCGAGCAAAGACGGGTGAGAACTTAGTACACCGTAAAACGAAGAGTGTCGGCGTGATTTGAAATCTAAGGTCGTCAATTTAGCGATATTCCAACCACGGAGTGGTTAAACGTTAATAGCCCCGAATGCAATTCGGGGGATATAGGGGTTAATAACCACGAAGTGGTTGAACGTCAACGCATTATGAACGGTTCATTACGTTCAACCCTTTCAGGGTTGTTAAAATATTCACGCATTCCCAAACCCGAATTTCATTCGGGGCTATTCACGTTCGACCCCTATCGAGGTCAGAATGTGCTTAATCTGACGATATACGAGTCGAAGTCACGCCGACACTTAGTTGGGCTAAATTCAATTATTAATTAGCCGTATTCCGCAATGGACGACTTTTCAAATCATTTCAAATAATTAGAAGCCATCGCCATCAATCATCCGACCTAAACCACCCAGGATGCTGCCTTCTTCTTTGCCCCGCACAGTGCCATAAGAGAGAATACGCGCAGCCAAACGGCTTACTGGCAACGATTGCAACCACACTTTTCCGGGGCCACGCAATACAGCATAAAACATACCTTCGCCACCAAATACCATATTGCGAATGCCTTTTACCATCTCAATATCATAATCAATACGACTGGTAAATGCTACAATACAGCCCGTGTCCACCTTTAGCGTTTCACCTACTGCAAGCTCGCGCTCCATGATATACCCGCCTGCGTGTACAAAGGCCATGCCGTCACCTTCCAGTTTTTGCATGATAAAACCCTCGCCGCCAAACAAACCTGTACCTAATTTGCGTTGGAACTCAATACCGACTTGCACACCTTTGGCCGCACACAAGAATGCGTCTTTTTGGCAAATAATTTTCCCATTTAATTTACCTAAATCCATGGCTACAATTTTACCGGCGTATGGTGCTGCAAAAGCAACGTGTTGTTTGCCATAACCCGTATTCGTAAACGTGGTCATAAACAGACTTTCACCCGTTAGCAAACGTTTGCCAGCAGTCATCAATTTGCCAAAAAAGCCCTCAGCACGGCCACTTCCATCGCCAAATACCGAGTGCATCTCGATACTATCCGACATGTACATAAAACTGCCAGATTCAGCAATGACCGTTTCTTGTGGGTCAAGTTCAACTTCTACGCATTGCATCTCTTCTCCAAAGATGCGATAGTCAATTTCGTGGTTTTGCATATTATTTAATTAATGTGTTTCTTTTAATAACGGCGCAATATGAGTGGGTTTACAGTAAGTAACGAGGAAAATAACGACAAAAACACCTAAATTATCGAAGAAATCGACTTTAATTCTGTTTTTACAACTATCCCGTCACCGTGTTCCCTCCACTAAATACTTAATCAATATTAGCCACTTTGTCAAATAAGCGCATATACCTTGTCCTCAATTCCGCAATCCAGGTACCCAGCAATGTCCAACCGATAATGGCTGGATAAAATACCATTCGCATCGTATTATCCAAATCTTGGCTACCAAACGCCGGATTGCCCGTAGCGCCAGGATGCAAACTAGTAAACATACGCGGCACAATATATAAGAGCGGAAACAGCGCGGCAAAGGCAAAAATATTATAAACGGCTGCCAAACGAGCACCTTTTTCGGAATCATCAAAAGAACTACGGAGGATAAAATAAGCAAGATAAACCAACAGTGCAATAGCCGTAGTAATCTGTTTAATATCATTGTTCCAAGGTGCGCCCCAAGTGTAATTGGCCCAAACCATACCAGTTACCAAGCCCAAAAGGCCAAAAACAATACCCATTTCGGTATAAGCCACGGCTTTACGGTCGCGATGTTTGTCGGGATTACGCAAAAACTGGATACTATGCACCACAGCGGCCAAAAACATAAACATCAACGCAAACCACATCGGTACATGGTAATACGTATTGCGAATGCTCTCATAAATCACATTTTGATACGGAAACGAAAACCCTTTTTGGACATGTAATTGCCCAACAGGCTGCGACCGCCATCCCGACGAGTCGGAATTGGCAACTCCTTCACCCATGCGCACTTCTATCCCTGAAGGCAGCAAAGAAGTACCCGCACTTGGATGATCCACAATTACATTAAGAAACGTTGATTTTAATTGATTGGGCAATACCCCCGGCACTACAAAAGTAGCCTCTAATTTGGTATCACTCAACGCCTTAACATTCGTACCAGCAATGGCATGTGTTTCATCAAAACTCAGCCAAGCACGGATTGGGCGATCGGCAGATTGCAAAAACATCGTATTATAACCATCCAACTGGACGGTCACCGAGTCACCTGTTTTAACAAAAGCAGGCGTTGTACTTTGAATACCCGATTTGAGCGGCACCAAAAGGCCGGCAATTAACGTGTAAAGAATAAGAGCGATTGCAGTAAATTTCCACCACATAAGTAGTATAATATTGAGTTGTAGGTAGTGCGAACTTGCCCTATAAGTAAGACTTTAACATTTAAAATTTAAAATTAAACGTTTAAAATTTAACATTAAAAAAAATTAAAACATTTAATTCAACAAACTAATTCCGTATAATGTCTAATAAACCATACTTATGAAACAACTTCAACACCCCAAGTTAAAGTAAAAACATTCCAATTTTAATCTCCCACGAATCCCAGCCCCAACGGGGCGACATATCCAACACAGGGCAGCGCCCTGTGCGTCCCCCCTGCCCCCCTGCTCTCTATCGCCGCTATATCACCAACCCCTCCAAACCCTCCAATTCAAACCCACGTTCACCATCCCCAATCCGCATTTTTTTATCCATAAAATTAAAATAGGCCGTATAACGATTCCCATCCACCTCAAAAACAACCTTAGTACCACTGGGCAACAATCTACTTACTGCCACAATCTTAGCCTGTTGCAAAAACACCGCCTCCTCCAATTCTGCCCGAAGTTCAGGCGAATATCCCCCCAAATCATCCGAAACAATCAAAATATCGCTACACAACGCTTGCGCGATCAAATAAGCATATTGGGCGCGTGCATTCCTTTTATCCAAGGTGCTGCGCAGTGCTATTGGGTTGCCCGCGATTTGCAAATGCGCATTCCTGATATACTGAGCCGCCAAAAGCGGTTGAACATTCAATTGCCCCCCAGTCAACTGCCAGTCCAATTTATCTTTTGTCAAACGGAACAAAGGACTCCCCATTTGCACCGCATCATAATGACCGATTGCCGCACCGACAGGCACCTGTGCCGCGATCAAATAAGCACTCCCTGCCGAACTTCGGATCAAAGTAGTGGCCTCCTCCATTAATTGGCCGCGTGTTTTTTCCATTTTAGGCCATGCGCACGCCGCCGACAAATCCTCTAAAAAAAACGTATCAAAGCCCCAACGCTCCTGAAACTGGTAAAAAACAGCCGCAATATACTCCCGAACACCCGCATGATACACATCCAAGGCATAAGCATCGCTACCATTAGCGGTCGTCACCAAAATTGGTTTACCATTATGTTGCACCAACCAATCGGGGTGTTGGCGTGCCAAATCCGATTGCACCGATGCCGTAAAAGGCGAAAAAGTAAGCGCAGGCCGCAGCCCCTTGCTACGGATCAAAGCCGACAATTGGTGCTTAGGCGCTTGTTTAGCCCCAATCCAATCGCCATTTTGTGATTGCCAGCCATTACCCAAACAAAAATGGGTAAACGGCAATCCCGATGCAGCCACCATTTCCACCTGTTGCTCCAATTGGTCAAAACCCATGATAGCAGAAGCAGACCAAACCAACGCTTTTTGTCGCATTTTAGATGCGATATCCAAATCCGACTGCAACTGAGCAAAACCACCATCGCCCCACCAAAAATCGAGGGCAGGGAAAGAATGTGTCATACGCAGTCCTTTGCCAACATCTTTGCGCACTGTTAATATTTGTCGTTCGGCATCGTAAAGCAATGACGTAAATCCAGCAGATTCGTTGGTAGAAGCCGCTAGTATTTGTTTTTTTGTACCATTAAACAGCAGATAAGACCAAGCATGCAGCAACCCACGTCCAGCGGGAATATTGTTAAAAGAGGTATCTCCCTTAAATAAACCAGGCTGCGGTTTCGTTTTGACCATGAAATCCTGCTCTTGGCTATCACCAGAAGAGCGCAAAGCAAAGGTAACAGCACTGGAAAAACCCGATAAAGGCAGTTCAAACTGAAGTTCAATTTTATCCACGAGTACATCCTGCTTAGGATGTAAAAAAAGGGCATAACGACCACTATTCCCACGCGAAGGCTCGTGTTGAAAATCCACATAAAAGGTATCAAAAGAATTGATTTTACCCGGTATCAGCGAATATTCCTTTTTGTCTAAAACCACTGTTGCCGCTCTAAAGTGCATCATAACTGGGGGCGAAGGTAAAAAACACAAGTGTTCTTACACCGTTTTTTATTGATTTGCCTCGAAAAATTCTAAAAATAAAAAAATTAACTGTACCGCTTTTCTCCACAACTAAAAAGCCGCACCTTTGTTTTTTAATTCAAGTACAAAGGAACGCTACTCGAACTATTTTATTAGTAAAATTTGTTTCTAAATACTCAACATACAAAAATACGCGATGAAGAACCTCTTAGTAATTGGTGCCGGACGTTCTGCCACAATCTTTATTAACTATATACTGGAGCAGGCAAGGGAAAATAATTTTATGGTCACCGTTGCCGATGCAGATATTGAGCAAGCCAAGCGCAAAGTGCACGATCATCCCAATGGCCGCCCAACTTGGCTGGATGCCTCCAAACAAGCAGATCGTAAAGACCTTATCCAACGCCATGATGTGGTGGTATCTTTATTACCGCCCCAAATGCACTTGGATGTAGCACAAGATTGTATCGTTTTGGGCAAACACATGGTGACCGCTAGTTATGTATCCAAACAAGTGTTCCGCCTCGGCGACGAAGCCCGCCAACGCGCATTAGTCTTTATGAACGAATTGGGTCTTGATCCGGGTATCGACCACATGAGTGCCATGCAGCGCATACACCAGATCCAAAAGCAAGGTGGCAATATCACAGGTTTTTACTCCTATACTGGTGGCTTGGTAGCCCCCGAAAACGATAATAACCCTTGGCATTACAAATTTAGTTGGAACCCCCGCAATGTAGTACTTGCAGGCCAAGGCACTGCGCAATTTTTGGAAGATAACAAACTCAAATATATCCCTTACCGCCGCCTGTTTCGCCAATTTCGCGAAGTGGACATTCCGGGCATGGGCACGTATGAAGTATATGCCAACCGCGATTCGATGCTCTATAAAGACGCGTATGGCCTAAAAAACATCAAAAACCTGTTCCGTGGCACTATCCGTCACAAAGGATTCTGTGAGGCTTGGAACGCCCTCGTCCGTATCGGCCTTACCGATGCTACTTTCCCTATTGTGGATTCGGACAAGCTGTCGTACCACGACCTGATGGAAGCATTTTTGGGTATTAGTCAGCATACAGGATCGGTAAAAGACCGCGTAGCAAAAATGCTGGAAACCGACCCCAATAGCGAGATCATGCAAAAACTGGAGTGGTTGGGCTTGTTTAGCAAACGCCGGATCAAAGTAAAAAGTGCTACACCCGCGCTGATACTCGAAAACCTACTCCTCGAAAAATGGGCATTGCAACCCACCGATAAAGACATGGTGATTATGCAGCACGTTTTTGAATACGAAATCAATCGAAAACGCAAAAAACTCACTTCTACCCTAGTGATGAAGGGGGTAAACAGCGAAGAAACGGCCATGTCCAAATTAGTCGGTTTGCCTTTGGGTATCTTTGTAAAATTGCTGATGCAGGGCAAAATATCCACTACGGGCGTGAATATCCCGATCATGCCGGAAGTATATGAGCCTGTAATGGCCGAATTAGAGACTTATGGTATTGTGTTTGTGGAAAAAGAAGAGTAGTTTTTGTTGAAAACGATGATAGGAATGCTTTTAGGGCATTGCTCTATATGATAAACGGATCTAGCGGAGGTGATATGCCTCCATTAGATCCGTTCTTTTTTACTCATTGCCTTCTATTGAGCGCGGCTATAGCCTTTTTCTGCTGCTTAGAGTCTTTACTTATAAAATATACATTTGTAAATCCTGTTGCAATCCTGTCGGTCTTACTCAAACCGAACCAACAAACCCAAAGTTGGAATATTATCGAAATCAAAATCCTCAGCACGTAAAAAATTGAAGGCCGTTTCTAAGTACAGCGGGCCATATATTTTTACCTCAGCGGCTAAGCGTAAGTTGCCCCACCATTGTCCCGACTCTTTTTGAGGGCCATCAGTAGGGAAATTTGTAGTACGTATAGTATTGCCACGGTAATACCCCAATTCGGCAGAAGTACGTATCCATTTCCGAATAATGGGTGTCCATTGAACAAATCCACCAGTCATATGGGTCGTTTGTCGATCAAAGTTCTCAACATTTTGGATACTTAAGAACGAGCCAACGCCTACGCCAATGTGGCGGCTTAGGCTTACGGCCAATCGTGGATTTAGCAGTGGTACTGAATAATCGGGCGCGCTGCCTCGGTTAATCAAGTTAGTCGAAAGGCCTGCGGTTAGATTAGGCTGAAACTTGTTTTGAGCCTTTGAAGCATATACGAATAGTAATGCAATGGCCAAGAATATGATTTTTTTCATTGTAATAAAGTTTTTATTTGCGAATATAAATAATATTTTGAGTAAATGTTTCTCCTTGACGCGTATAAGCCAGAACATAGTTGCCTGAGTTTGGCAATTGAATTGTACTTCTGTTTTCTATCGGTTGCGACCACACGATTTTCCCCGAAATATCATACAGTGTAAGTACGCCCTCTGTTCTATTGGATTGCACCGATATAATACCATCCACGGTTGGATTTGGAAAGACATTAAAAGGAATGGATGAAAAAGATTTATCCACTACGCTACTAACGCCTTTAATACTCAGTTCTCATCCGCGTTAATGGTACCGATTTTATTGGGCAACAAACTTACCTCATCAGGGATAAATGTAACAGGAGTTACCCAATCGTTGACAAAAACTTGGCCAAAGCCCTTTAGACTAACAAGCAAAAAAGTAATGATTAGTGTTTTTTTCATAAATATAATAGGTAATGCAGATAATGGGTGTGAATGGGTAAGGCGGCTGATTGATAACGATCAATAAGGTACTGTTCGAATCAATTTAATTCCTTTTAATTCATAATTATCGCGATGTTCCTTTGAACCCCAAGCACCTTCAAAAAGAATGGCGCCTGAAATAGTGTCTTTATGTGTAAAATTCCCCCTAAAAGATAACCTACCAATACCTCCATCAATACTGCCATCCAAGTCAAGATCAAGGCAACCCAATATGTTAGTGCCGTGGGTTGGATAAAGACTAGGGATGGCAACGTAAGTACCTTTGGGATCATTCGGATCAATGATAAGCCCGGGAGGTAATGCCGTAAATGATTCAGGTACTTCGGACTTTACCTGACTCGTTGCTAATACAGGTGTCTGATCTGAGACTTCAAGCGGCTCTGTCAAAAAAGTAATGGCAAAGGTATCAATACACTCGAACCGAGGAAAATGCGCCATAAAAGTTAATTTATTCGGCTTGATACAGTACTTTCTTGATTTACCAAATACGTTATCTTTTTCGGAATTTTTAAACAAATTCAACCATGTTTCTATGGATCCTTCTGGGCATTGACAGGCCAAATCCACACATTCCATTTTCTCATCCCAGCACGTAGGGCAAGTAGGATCCGGTGCTGCCTGCTTTTTGTTGCAAGAGAGTACAATGGCTGTAATGGCAATCAATACCATGAAGTTGAGGCATATTTTCATTATTGTAGAAATATTTTTTTAGTAATATTGTTTATAAAAATGTGATTATTTTTCTATTTTATACTTTCCCCTCAATAAACTGTTACGTTAATGCATGTTGATGACTGGTGGCCAAGAGTACTGGGGTTATAGCGGCAGCACCTATTGCCACAATACTCGCTAGGGGCATGACAAAATCGAGGCATAAAACTGATACAGGGCAAAACACCCTCTTATTGGGTTTTAATTTATAAAAAAGATTACACCCCGATTTTGTCACGCATTTATACAAATTATGGATTATGTTTCAGTTTCAATTTTAATATATTTCCAAAACTTACTTCATGAATGTTTCCTGCCCAACAATAGCTGTATAAAACTGAACCTATTTCATAGTTGTTACTACTTGATACTGTGAAATTTGAGGTTGTTGCATTGGTATGAGAATATACTTGAGAGCCATTAACTACCAAATTGCCAAATTGTGCAAAATTTGCAATTACAGAAGATGAATAACTTGTAGTTCCGGATGAAACCTCAGAAGTTCCTGATTGGTAATTCCAGGTACAAGGATCAGCCTCGAACATTGAAATTCTTACCACATCTCCGATTAGAGCGGGATTCCAAGTATTAGCAATCCAAGTATCTCCAAATGCAAATAGAGGCAAATCAAGCGGGTATTCTAATGTGTTTGTGAATCCTGGTGAACTCATAGTAAAAATAGTATAATTACCATACGGTTTTCCATTTACCTGACTCACCGTAAATGCTGGAGCATCAACAAGTTGAAAGAGGGTAACAAAAATTTTATGGACTGAACTGCCTCCTATTGAACCTGTTGGACTAGCCCATTGGGTAACTAGTTTGAAATCATAAAATTCCTCTAAACTGTTTGAAAAATTATTAATATTTCCAACTATTAGTCCAGAAAGTCCAATGCCAAATTCACATGGATTATTCCCAAAAGCATATAATACTTGCGGTGAAGTCAATTTTAGGGACATATAAGAGTTTGCCTCATTATTATCATCTCTTGCACAAGGGGAGAGGGGCGGATTTACTGGCGGATTTACTGGTGGCAATTTTAACCAACTGACTTTGGCAATTTTTTGCAAATCCTGAATCATATCGGCAATGTATATATCGCCCTCAAGTAACTGACAATTATTTTTGATGTGCGACATTACTTCACTTTGAAGCATCCAATTATACTCACCATTGTTAGGTTCAAAAACGATATTTTTTGTTGAAACATTGATAAATTTTTGTGACTGGGAGTAATCAATATCAATCGTAAAAGGAACCTGACTCGATGAAACGCCTCCTACCTCTAAATCATTATCAACTAAAATTCCAGATTTGTAAATTGCTAAATCTGGAATATCTCGTATTAATGGAGTGAGGTTTTCAAAATTATTTATGCCCTTATAAAGACCTCTTATTCGGACACAAATAAATGGATTTACCGATTTGATCAATGTTTTTAAATCGCTATCGGTGATATTAGATCCATTGGCTTCATTGTATGCACTTGTAAAATTACTGGAAAATAATTTATTTTGTAATAGCGATAGAAATAGTTTTTCTCCAAATCCGTAATCATATCTAGGAATAAGTGCATAAAAATCACCACGATTATTATCAGCAGAAATATACTTCGAAAAACCTTTTGATAATTTATCGGTGAGCGTTAGTTCCCTCCCTTCTATCAGAGTAGAAGTACCTGATTTATTGTCATTTTCTTTTTTACAAGATGAAATTGTGAAAAAGAGAACTAGTAATAATAAGTAATTTACAATGTGTTTCATCGTATAATTGTTTTGAATACCATGGCAAATGGGTATGTGAATAAATTTAAAGATACATTATTGTTGCAAGTATTTGGACATAATTAATTGGTAGCAATGAACGTAAATATTTTTCGGCTAAACGAGCCATTTTTCAAGTGTTCACTTTGAGCCGATTTATGCAATAAGAAGGATTATCCAGGTTCTTTTTGTCATAAATAGGTGTTTTTTTAATGAAAAAGTGTGGCTATTTCGCTATTTTATACTTCCCCCTCATTTTTCCGTCGGTTAAGGTACGCCATAAATTTTTATCTCTATCTCTAAACATATCTCCTCTAAACTCAAAAGTAATATCATACAAATAATAGGTATCAAATTCCTCTTTGCTGATGGCTACACAGCGGAGAAAGGCTTCGGATGGTTGCTGCCCACGAGATTGAAAGTTAATACTGGCAGAAGTAAGCCCCCCCCGGGAATGAACAAAACATCATAATAGACATTGATCGCTAGATTAAACCTACCCGTCGGATCTCCCTCAACAACCCCTTGCTTGTACATTGGGTAGTCTTGGCCGATTTTGAATAAACTATCAATAATAACATATGCAGGGCGTTCTACCGATGTAGCATACACCACCTCAAATTCTACTTCATCCTCTAATTCCCCATTTTCGGATAGTTCTTGCTTGGTAAATCTAGCCAGTCTAGCAGAAAAGCAATCTTTGTCCCCTACCGCAAACCTATACAGATGGCCATTGAGTAATGTCCCGTTAGACCCAGTAATAACCGTAATTGCTTTTGCAAAATAAGTGGTATCCTTACCGCCTTCGGCATCCAAACAAAATGGAGCACCATCTAAGTTAGCAGATATAAAGTAATCGCCTGTAATTCCATTACAGCCAAAATCAGCGCGTTGCATAGCGTTCCAATCTTCTGCTGTGAACCATGCGCGTTGCGGGTCTTCGGGTTCTTTTTTGCTGCACGATAGTAGGGTGACTAGGGCAAGTGTGAAAGTGAAAAAGTAAGTGGAGTTTTTCATGTTTTTTTATTTATCTATGGTAAATGTCATTTGTGCTACGCCGTTTTTTATATTGTTCCAAAGTACATTTCCAAAGTTATCTTTATAAATATTTATATCAAATGATAATCCTACTGAATATTCGATACTATCGCCCAAGTCTTTGGTTGAAACGGAGGTACATCTAATATAACTATTTTGTTGATTGCCTACATTTGATCTCCAAATAGTGGAGCCGCCGCCCTGGGTATATAAATAACCACAGTCAGCCTCTATACGAATAGACATACCAAAAGGATCGCTACTTTGTTCAATTTCTATAGGTAAATCACCCACTTTCAAATATTTTTGGAGTATTTCGTAATGTGGTAACTCCTCTTTTGCGATAAAAGAGAAAAGAAAATTAAAACTTGGCTCTCGTACATCATTTACGTTAATACCTGATAAAGTATCCAGTAGCCCAAAGACAAATTCCGATCTTTGCACTCCTGAACCTGAACTAAAATTTCCACCAAAACTATACATTTTGAAACGAGTGTTTTGAACCCCATAATAAAATGAATTATTGCCAATTGTTCCAGATATAAAATTATTTGATTGCTCCCCAATTTGTTTAAAGTTTAAATATTCCTCACACTTTTCCGATTCAGTGGGTGGTTTTTCTTTATCTTGGCACGAAAACAGAACAATTACAAATAAAAACAGGATGGTTATATTATTTTTCATATTATCTATTTTATATCATTTAAAGTATAATTGCACACTACTAGACATTTTTGAAAAGATGCGGAAAAAGTTAGATTTTTGTGTTTTCTCACGACATAATTATCTATGCTCTCTCCGCATTTGCGCAAAT
>JAYUKX010000149.1:0-33478 GCA_043764095.1 Chitinophagales bacterium | reverse complement strand
ATAGCGGCGGCGGCGGCGACCGTGGTGGACGCGGCGGCGGCGGCGGCGATCGCTGGTAGTCGATAAGCAATATGTTATAAGGTATTCAACTGTCTTGTAACGTTCAATCACAGATCAGATGGTGAATGAGTTTGGGTAATTTACCCTGCTTATTCACCATTTTTTTTTACACCGTTTTGCAGGAGTACACTATTTATACCACATCCTTCCTACCTTTGCAGATATGAAATCCAACACCATTGATCGCCTTTTCCAGCAGGCCAATGCCCTCCAACTCTTACGGGATAACAAAGCCGTAATGATACTGGATTTCCTGCAAGGGGCCTATTCCGATGGCAGAAAGAGTATTGGACAAGAAGAATTGACCAATTTACTGGCGGATTACCTCGATCAAAACCAAGACGAGGACGCTTTGGACGAATTGGAACAAACCGAACCCAACGCCAACCTTTTTGATAAATTTCGCAACCGCGCCAAAGCACTCCTGCGCGATTGGGAAAGCCGCGATAAACGCTACCTCCGAGGCGATAATAATGCAGAAGGCCTATACGAATACAGCCTGACCGAGCACGTCACCCGCGCTTGGCAATGGCTCGATAACCTAGAACAAAAAGAATTTGCAGGTGCACGGTCCCGACTCGATGATATTTTTGAAAAGATAAAACGCGTGGTGGAAAATAGCCGCGAAAAAACCGATGCCGAACGCATTGAGGAATTAGAAGAAAAACAGGTGTTCCTCAAACAGGAAATCACCGATATTCGTGCAGGGAAAGCCCCTTATCGCCCTTTTGATGCCGTGCGGGTACAGGAAGAATACGACGGATTATTGGAGCAATTACGTGCACTTTCCACTGATTTCAAAGTGGTAGAAAGCAATTTTGAGCGTATTCGTACCGATATTTTGCGCCGACAAGCTGCACAAGAAGGCACAAAAGGCGCATTATTGGGTAATATGCTCGATGCCCGCGACGAACTCGACCGGACAGCGCAGGGCGTGAGTTTTAATGCTTTTTTTGAGGAATTGCGCGATCCTATGCGCCAAAAGCAATTTGCCGATAATGTACAGGCATTGATCGAAGTGCTGGAAATACACCAAATTCCGCACCCCAATGATCGTTTAATGACGCGCCTGCACAAGCATTTATTGGAGGAAGCCAGACCTGTATTGGAAGCCAATCGCCGTATTGCCGACCGTATTTCCCGATTGGTTACTGAAAATGCTACCCACGATCGTAAATTACTGAAAGAGCGGATCGCGGCCATAAAAGCCGCCGTTTTAAGTCCAGAACTGCTAAGCCAACCTTTTGATCCAACGGCCATTGTATGGGAAATTGATACCGATCGCGCCGATATTCAACTGCCACTAGAACGTACCCTGCGGACGCACCAAGAAGAGGGGAGTGTGCGGTTCTCCATGCCGCAAGCCATGACCGAATCTCGCCCAGATTTTGAATTGGAAAGTGAAGAATTGATAGCACAACGTTTACAAGCACAAATCTCGGCTGCATTGGATGAATTTGGACAAATGACTTTGGCTGAATTGGTCAAAAAACACCCCGTTAGCGAAGGATTAGCGGAGGTATTGACCTATTTGAGTATTGTGGCACAACCCGATAACAGCCATTTTATCCAAGCAGACCAAGAAGATCTTTTGCCCATGGAGGAAGAAAAGCAGTTGAAAGGATCGAGGGTGTTTTTGGTGAAATGATGGGCTGGGCGATCTGAAGACACTACTCCTTGTCTTACTTTCACTATTTTTCATTATTCGTGTAAAAAACATCAAAATGAACATTAGCAGATTACTTTACGATACTTTTAGAATATTGCTCGGTGTTGTATTCCTTTCCTCTGGGATAGGTAAGTTTTATGGCACATCAGGACTTATTGGGCCGGGTTATATGTTTGAAGAACTGGCTAAATACCATTTATTATTCTTTGCAATTTTTATAGCAATTGCAGAGTTGGTGATTGGTTATTTACTACTCATCAAAAAGTATGCTACACTAGGAGCAATTATGTTGTTTCCGATGATCTTAAACATTCTTGTTGTCGTAATTTCTTTAAATTGGCAAGGAACACCTTTTATTGATGGTGCTTTTTTACTAATGAATTTATATTTATTGTATTATGATAGAAAGAAATTATACGCCATACTTGGATTGCACAATGGGCATGAATTGGTCACTTTCTTTAAACATACTGCTATTTATAACATCGGGCTTTTGATAATAATTCTAGGGGTATTATTATCTTACTTTGTTGACATGAAGTTTAGACTATTCACAAGACTTGGTTTGTTCATGTTTTTAATGCAATATATTTATGATTTGTATGCAAGAAGGCGTAAAAATTAAATTAAGTACTTGACATCATTACTTGGCAGAAATAAACGCAGGTATTTTTCGGCTAGATGCGCCATTTTTAAGGTATGACCACAAAGAAAAGTAAGTAAATCTTGCTTTGAATGGCAAAAATATATTGGTGATGAAAATAAATTTAAACGAACAAGAATCAAGCAGACAAGACGCAACACCTTTTGCGCAAACTTATTTTCATGGAACTAAGGCAGACCTGAAAATTGGCGACTTCATTGAAGCCGGATACAACTCAAACTTCGGACGACAAAAAATGGCTAAATATGTTTTCCTTTCAGCAACATTAGACGCTGCAATTTGGGGTGCCGAACTGGCCATTGGAGCAGGCCGCGAAAGGATTTATTTGGTAGAACCAACTGGAGCAATAGAAGACGACCCAGATTTGACTGATAAAAAATACCCAGGTAATCCAACAAAATCTTACCGTTCGGAACATCCGTTTAGAGTTGTAGGTGAAATAACCATTTGGCAAGGACACCCAACCGAACAAGTTAATGCAATGAAAAACGCATTAGCAAAACTTAAAGAGCAAGGCGTTGATTCTTTAAATGATCATTAAGCCGTTATTCAACCATAAGCCACCACACCAAATTTAATAAAAAACATTTTCTACATTTGCCCTCATTATCCATCATCAAAAAAGCGAATACCAATGAAATTACGCTATACGCTACTCCCCATAATCCTCTTTATATTATTTACTGTAAAAGTATCAGGCCAAACCACCAAACCCTGCTACGATTTCGATTGCGCCTACAAAAAAGCGGAATCCTTGCTGAACGCCAGCAAATACCAATCAGCACTCGATAACCTCGACTCTGCCGAAGGCTACCTCACGGATAAGAATACCAAAGAAAAGGAACAAATTAAACAACTGCGGCGGCGGCTGTTTAATAAAGTTGAGGAAGAAAAAGAGAAAGCGAAAAAACAAACGGATATTGCTAAAAAGGCTTTGGCGCAGGTGGAAATTGAAAAACAAGCGGCGATTGCGGAGAAAATTAAAGCAGAAGTTGCTGAAGCAAATACTAAAGTTGCCTTACTTAAATCTGATTCTCTCTTTAATGTTGCAGAAGTACAAAGGAAGAAAGCAAACGCGGTTTTAGATAAGATTTATTTTTATGATGATAAGTTTGGTTTGGCTTATGATAAAAGCGCACACGACTATGGATTTATTGATAAAGATTTGAAAACTAAAATTGATTTTAAATATGATGAGGCCTTGCCTTTTGACGGGGATGGTTTTGCTAAAGTGAAAAGGAATGGTGACTTTAATTTATTTAATTATAATGAAGTCTATCATTTAATTGATACCGCTGGACGTGAATATAAATTATCTACGAATTTAGAGCAATTAGATTCGAGTACAACAGCCTTGGATTTACAAAATACCTCGCTAAAAGAAATACCTCGCTCCGTATTTAAGCATAAGCAACTCAAAATTTTGCTTTTGAATTTTAATAGATTAAATAGCCTTTCGCCCGAAATTGGTAAACTGACCAACTTAATGAATTTGAGTTTGAGATATAATGAATTGACGAATTTACCGCCCGAGATTGGAAAATTGGCTCAATTGACTTCGTTGGATTTGGGCTATAATCAATTGACGAATTTATCGCCCGAGATTGGAAAACTGACAAACTTGACTGCGTTGTATTTGTACCTTAATCAATTGACGAATTTACCGCCCGAGATTGGAAAACTGACTAACTTGACGAAATTGAATTTATACAGTAATAACTTGACGACTTTACCGCCCGAGATTGGAAAACTGACCAACTTGACTTTTTTGGTTTTGCATGGTAATCAATTGACGACTTTACCGCCCGAAATTGAAAATCTGACCAACTTGACTTATATGCAGTTGGGTGGTAACCCAATTTCAGCAGAAGAACAAGAAAAAATAAAAAAACTACTCCCTATTTGCAAAATCGAATTCTAACCCCATCCCAAAAAACAATAAATAACAAAAAAAATGACACCAATATCTAAAGACGATTGGGAGGATATCCTCACCGACATCCAAGACCAAAAAGCGGTACTGCTCATTGGGTCTGGAACTGATGCAGATAGATGGCAAGCCATTGAATCGGTATTTGCGCGATAGTTTGCAGGAGCGCAATCTCTGTAGAAAGTAATAAAAAACAAATTCATTATGGATTTAACTAAAACGAACAACGATTATCAGGCCCTTTTAGATACTATTTCGCAAGTGTATCATCAAGGGCGTAATAAAGCCTTGAAACTGGTTGACACAGTTTTGGTACAAACAAATTGGCAAATTGGGCAACATATTGTCGAATTTGAACAAAAAGGCAATCTGCGCGCGCCTTATGGCAAGGCTTTACTGGAATCACTTGCACACGATTTAACTTTATTACATGGCAAGGGGTTTAGTCGTTCTAATCTCAATCAGATAAGGCTGTTTTATGTGCGCTATCCGAGTTTTGATGCGTTCTCTAAAAATCTGTCCTGGTCGCACTATTGCGAATTAGTTAAAATTGACCTTGACCTTGAACGTCAATTTTATGAAAAGCAAATTGAGTTAGAAAATTGGTCTGTATCAGAGTTGAAACGTCAAAAAAACACTGCTTTATTTCTTCGTTTGGCAGGAAGTCGAGATAAAGAAGGCGTTTTGAAATTGGCAAAGTATGGACGTATTATTGAAATGCCTGAAGACATATTTCACGACCCTTACGTTTTTGAGTTTCTGAAAATTCCAGAGCCTTATCGATTATCAGAAAAAAAATTAGAAACGCTTTTATTGGACAATTTACAGGCTTTTCTACTCGAATTAGGCAAAGGATTCACCTTTGTTGGCCGACAATACCGCATTACGTTGGACAATGAAGACTATAAAATTGATTTGGTGTTCTATCATCGCTTTTTACGCTGTTTTGTATTGATTGACCTCAAAGTAAACAAAATTCAGCATTATGATATTGGGCAAATGAATATGTACTTGGGCTATTTTGCAAATGAAGAGACTACTACTGATGAAAATCCGCCAATTGGTATCATTCTAACCCGTGAAAAAGATGATTTATTAGTCAAATACGCCACTTATGGAATGAGTAGCCAGTTGTTTGTTTCAAAATATCAATTGTATTTGCCAGATATTGAGGAGTTGAGAGCGCAGTTAGAGCGCATTCTTAGTCAACCAGATGTTGAAGAAACCCCTTAGGAAAAGTGATAATTTGAATTTGACAGACACCGTCTGTCAAATTCAAATTACAAAAAAATAAAATTTACCTCACAAAAAAACAACTAACAACAAAAAAAATGACACCAATATCTAAAGACAATTACGAGTACACCCTCACCAACATCCAAGACCCCAAAAAGCGGCACTACTCATCGCACCAGAAAAGGATGCCGTTGGATTAATAGATCTGGCCACACCAATATAAACTAAAATTTGTGAGCAGCCACCACACAAATTAAAACCACCACACCAAATTTAATAAAAAACATTCTCTACATTTGCCCTAATTATCCATCATCAAAAAAGCGAATACCAATGAAATTACGCTATACGCTACTCCCCATAATCCTCTTTACATTATTTACTGTAAAAGTATCAGGGCAAACCACCAAACCCTGCTACGATTTCGATTGCGCCTACAAAAAAGCGGAATCCTTGCTGAACGCAAGTAAATACCAATCAGCACTCGATAACCTCGACTCTGCTGAAGGCTACCTCACAGATAAGAATACCAAAGAAAAAGAACAAATCAAGAACCTGCGGCGGCGGCTGTTTGTGAAGATTGAGCAAGAGAAAGAGGACGCGAAAAAAGCGCGAGATGAAGCGAAAAAGCAAACGGATATTGCTAAAAAGGCTTTGGCGCAAGTGGAAATTGAGAAGCAGGCGGCGATTTCGGAGAAAACAAAAGCAGATTCGCTTTTTAATGTTGCCGAAAAACAAAAACTAATTGCTGAAAACCAAAAAGATGCTACAAAAATTGCTTTACTAAAAGCCGATTCTCTTTTTAATGTTTCCGAGGTACAAAGAAAGAAAGCAACCGCCGTTTTGGATAAAATTTATTTTTATAATAATGAGTTTGGTTTGGCTTATGATGAAAAAGAAAAAAAATATGGTTTTATTGATAAAGATTTAAAAACTAAAATTGATTTTAAATATAAGGAAGCCTTACCTTTTGACAATACCGGTTTTGCAAAGGTCAAAAAAAATGATATTTATTTTTTAATTAATACCGCTGGGGTCGAATTTAAACTGGCCACGAGTGAGAAAGACTTAGATTCAAGTATGACAGTCTTGGACTTACGAAACACCTCGCTAAAAGAAATACCTCGCTCTGTGTTTCAACATAAGCAACTCAAAGTTTTGCTTTTGAATAGCAGGGTATTGAATATGCTTCCGGCTGAAATTGGAGAACTGACCAACCTGACTGTTTTGTATTTGAACGGTACCCAATTGACGACTTTACCACTCGAGATTGGAAAACTGACGAACTTGACGAATTTGAATTTATTCAATAACAAGTTGACGACTTTGCCTCCTGAGATTGGGAAACTAACCAAGTTGACGAATTTAAATTTATTCAATAATCAATTGACGAATATACCGTCCTATATTGAAAAACTGCCCAACTTGACGAGTTTGGATTTGGGCAATAATCAATTGACGAATTTACCGCCTGAAATTAGAAATCTGCCCAACTTGAGGAATTTGGTTTTGGGCAATAATAAATTGACGAATTTACCAGCCGAGATTGGAAAACTAACCAATTTGACGAATTTGGATTTGGGCGGTAATCGCTTGACGAATTTACCGCCCGAAATTGGACAACTACCCAACTTGATTGATTTGAATCTGTCCGAGAATCAATTGACGACATTACCAGCCGAGATTGGAAAAATGACCAACTTGACGAATCTGTATTTGAGTGCTAATCAATTGACGACTTTACCTCCTGAAATTGGAAATCTAACCAACTTAAAGACTTTGTATTTGAGCACTAATCAATTGACGACTTTACCGCCCGAAATTGGAAATCTAATCAACTTGACTAATTTGGGTTTGTGGAATAATCAATTGACAACTTTACCATCCATCATTGGCAAACTGACCAACTTGACTAATTTGGGTTTGGCCTATAATCGGTTGCCGAATTTACCGACCGAAATTGAAAAACTGACCAACTTAATTTCTTTGAATTTGGGCGGCAACCCAATTTTAGCAGAAGAACAGGAAAAAATAAAAAACCTTATACCTAAATGCTATATTAATTTTAATAAAGAGTAGCCTCCGCACAAATTAAAGCCACCACACCAAATTTAATAAAAAACATGCGCTACATTTGCCCTCATTATCCATCATCAAAAAAGCGAATACCAATGAAATTACGCTATACGCTACTCCCCATAATCCTCTTTACCTTATTTACTGTAAAAGTCTCAGGGCAAGCCAATAAACCCTGCTATGACTTCGATTGCGCCTACAAAAAAGCGGAATCCTTGCTGAACGCCAGCAAATATCAATCTGCACTCGATAACCTCGACTCTGCCGAAGGCTACCTCACCGATAAGAATACCAAAGAAAAAGAACAAATTAAACAATTGCGGCGGCGGCTGTTTGTGAAGATTGAGCAAGAGAAAGAAGACGCAAAAAAAGCAAGAGATGAGGCAAAAAAGCAAACGGATATTGCTAAAAAGGCCGAAGCAAAAGCAAACGCAGTTTTGGATAAGATTTATTTTTATGCTGATAAGTTTGGTTTGGCTTATGATAAAAATACTGGTACCTATGGATTTATAGATAAAAACCTGAAAACTAAAATTGATTTTATATATGAAGAGGCCTTGCCTTTTGACGACGACGGCTTTGCGAAAGTGAAGAAAGATGGGTCTTATTTTTTAATTGATACCTCCGAACGTGAATATAAATTAGCCACGAATGTGGAACAATTAGATTCGAGTACAACGGCCTTGGATTTACGAAATAACGGGTTAAAAGAAATTCCGCAGGTAGTGTTTCAGCATACGCAACTCAAGGTTTTGCTTTTGAATTTAAATCAATTGACGGCTTTACCGCCTGACATTGGAAAACTGACAAACTTGACTTCTTTGGTTTTAAGCAGTAATCAATTGACTAATTTACCACTAGAGATTGGAAAACTGGCCAACTTGAATACTTTGTATTTGTCCGAAAATCAATTTACGAATTCTCCATCCGAGATTGGAAAATTAACCAACTTGACGGAGTTGGATTTGAGTGGTAATCAATTGACGACTTTACCACCTGAAATTATAAATTTTACTAACTTGACTAAGTTGGATTTGAGTGGCAATCAATTGACGAATTTACCGCCCGAGATTGTAAAACAAACCAACTTGACTAAGTTGTATTTTGGCAGTAATCAATTGACGACTTTACCGCCCGAAATTGGAAAACTAACCAACTTGACTGAGTTGAATTTGGGTGGTAATCAATTTACGACTTTACCGCCCGAGATTGTAAAACTGACCAACTTGGCTACGTTGAATTTGGGCGGTAATCAATTTACGACTTTACCGCCCGAAATTGGAAAACTGATCAACTTGACTTATTTGAATTTGTATGAAAATCAATTGACGACTTTGCCGTCCGAAATTGGAAAACTGAGCAACTTGACTGAATTGATTTTGTGGGGTAATCAATTGACAACGTTACCGCCCGAGATTGAGAAACTAACTAACTTAACTAAGTTGTATTTGCAAGATAACCAATTGACGACTTTACCGCCCGACATTGGAAAACTGACCAACTTGTCGACTTTAAATTTGATGAGTAATAAATTGACGGATTTACCTCCCGAGATTGGAAAACTTAGCAACTTGACTGAATTGGATTTGTGGAGTAATCAATTGACGACGTTACCGCCCGAGACTGGAAAACTGACCAATTTGACTCAGTTGAATTTGCGCAATAATCAATTGACGACTTTACCGCCCGACATTGGAAAACTGAGCAACTTGACTGAATTGGATTTGATGAATAATAAATTGACGGATTTACCGCCCGAGATTGGAAAATTGACCAATTTGACTCGGTTGAGTTTGTTCCAGAATCAAATGACGTCTTTACCGCCCGAAATTGGGAAACTTACCAACTTGTTTTTTTGGGATTTGAGTGACAATCCAATTTCAGCAGAAGAACAAGAAAAAATAAAAAAACTACTCCCAAACTGCTTAACTGACTTCTAATCCCCGGTATAAAAAAATAAAAAATGACCCAAATAACTAAAGACGATTGGGAGGATATCCTCACCGACATCCAAGACCAAAAAGCGACACTACTCATCGGGACAGAAAAGGATGCCATTGAATTAATGGATCTAGGCCACACCAATATAAAGTAAGATTTGTGAGTAGCTACCGCACAAATTAAAGCCACCACACCAAGATTTAATAAAAAACATTTTCTACATTTGCCCTCATTATCCATCATCAAAAAAGCGAATACCAATGAAATTACGCTATACGCTACTCCCCATTATCCTCTTTACATTATTTACTGTAAAAGTAGCAGCACAAACCAATAAACCCTGCTACGACTTCGATTGCGCCTACAAAAAAGCGGAATCCTTGCTGAACGCCAGCAAATACCAATCAGCACTCGATAACCTCGACTCTGCCGAAGGCTACCTCACCGATAAGAATACCAAAGAAAAGGAACAAATTAAGCAACTGCGGCGGCGGCTGTTTGTGAATATTGAGCAAGAGAAAGAGGATGCGAAAAAGGCGAGAGATGAAGCAAAAAAGCAAACGGATATTGCTAAAAAGGCTTTGGCGCAGGTGGAAATTGAAAAACAGGCGGCGATTGCGGAGAAAACAAAAGCCGATTCGCTTTTTAATATTGCCGAAAAACAAACATATTCTACTAAAATCGCTTTGCAAAAAGCCGACTCTCTTTTTAACGTTTCTGAGATACAAAGAGAAAAAGCACAAGCAGTTTTAAATAAGATTTATTTTTACGATGAGTTTGGGTTGGCTTATGACAAAAGTGTAATGCGATATGGATTTATTGATAAAAATCTGAAAACTAAAATTGATTTTAATTATAATGAGGCCTTGCCTTTTGACGATGACGGTTATGCAAAGGTGAAGAAACGTGAGGTTTATTTTTTAATTGATACCTCCGGACATGAATATAAATTAGCCACGAGTGTGGAACAATTAGATTCGAGTATGACAGCCTTGGATTTACGAAATACCTCGCTAAAAAAAATACCTCGTTCCGTATTTAAGCATAAGCAACTCAAAATTTTACTTTTGAATGGTAATAGGTTAAATAGCCTTTCGCCCGAAATTGGAAAACTGACCAACTTGATTGAGTTGGATTTGGATTGGAATCAATTGACAAATTTACCGTCCGAGATTGGAAAACTGACCAATTTGACTTTTTTGAATCTGCGCGGTAATGAATTGACAAACTTATCACCCGAAATTGGAAAACTGACCAACTTGACTAAGTTAAATTTGGGCAGTAATAAATTGGCAAATTTATCACCCGAAATTGGAAAACTGACCAACTTGATTGAGTTGAATTTGGGCCCGAATAAATTGACAAATTTACCGTCCGAGATTGGAAAACTGACCAACTTGACGAATTTGAATTTATACAATACTCAATTGAGGACTTTACCGCCAGAGATTGGAAAACTGACCAACTTGACGAATTTGAATTTGAGAGAGAATCAATTGACGACTTTACCACCCGAGATTGGAAAACTGACCAACTTGACTAAGTTAAATTTGCATGATAATAAATTGACAAATTTACCACCCGAGATTGGAAAACTGACGAACTTGACTGAGTTGGATTTGGTCTATATTCATTTGAGGACTTTACCGCCCGAGATTGGAAAACTGACCAACTTGACTAAGTTGGATTTGACTAGTAATAATTTGATGACTTTACCGTCCGAGATTGGAAAACTGACCAACTTGACTGAGTTAAATTTAAGCCGTAATCTACTGACAACTTTACCGCCCGATATTGTGAAACTGACCAACTTGACTAAGTTGGATTTAGGCTACAATCAATTGACGAATTTACCTTCCGAGATTGGAAAACTGACCAACTTGATTGAGTTGAATTTGGGCCCGAATAAATTGACGACTTTACCGCCCGAGATTGGAAAACTGACTAACTTGACTGAGTTGGATTTGGGCAATAATCAATTGACGACTTTGCCGCCCGAAATTGGGAAACTGATCAATTTGACTCAGTTGTATTTGTCCTTTACAAATCAATTGACGACTTTACCGCCTGAGATTGGGAAACTGACCAACTTGACGAATTTGAATTTGAGAGAGAATCAATTGACGACTTTACCGCCCGAGATTGGAAAACTGATTAACTTGACTGAGTTGGATTTGGGCAATAATCAATTGACGACTTTACCGCCCGAGATTGGAAAAATGACCAACTTGACTAAGTTGGATTTGACGAGTAATAAATTGACGACTTTACCGCCTGAGATTGGAAAACTGACCAACTTGACTAAGTTGGATTTGACGAGTAATAAATTAACGACTTTACCGCCCGAGATTGGAAAACTGACCAATTTGGCTGATTTGGATTTGGATGTTAATAAATTGACGACTCTACCGCCCGAGATTGGAAAACTGACCAACTTGACTAAGTTGAATTTGGACTGGAATAAATTGACGACTTTACCGCCCGAGATTGGAAAACTGACCAATTTGACTGAGTTGAATTTGGACTGGAATCAATTGACTAATTTACCGCCCGAAATTGGAAAACTGACCAATTTGACGAATTTGAATTTGTACAATAATCAATTGACGACTTTACCGCCCGAGATTGGAAAACTGACCAACTTGACTAAGTTGGGTTTGTACGAAAATCGATTGACGACTTTACCGCCCGAGATTGGAAAACTGACCAAATTGACGAATTTGGGTTTGGTTGGTAACCCAATTTCAGCAGGAGAAAAACAAAAAATAAAAAAACTACTCTCAAACTGCATTTTAGTTTTCTAACCCCACGAAAAACAATAAATAACAAAAAAAATGACACCAATATCTAAAGAGGATTGGGAGGATATCCTCACCGACATCCAAGACCAAAAAGCCGTCCTGCTCATTGGGCCGGAACTGATGCAGATAGATGGCAAGCCATTGAATCGGCATTTGCGCGATAGTTTGCACGAGCGCAATCCGGAGGACATTGCTTATTATTACGAGCGCGATGGGTTTTTCCTGTTCAAATCGCCGGAAAGTAAGGTGCGGGTGGCTCGGCAGGTGAAGCGTTTTTATCGGGATATGTCGCCCGATGAAGCGGTTTTGCAGCAAATTGTGCAGATTCCCTTTCATTTGGTGGTGTCCGTCAATCCCGATACGTTTGTGTCGGAGGCATTTTATCGGTCGGGAGTGAAGCATCGGTTTCATTATTTTCAACACCACCACCGGGACAATGAAAACGATGAAATTGAGAAACCAACCCGCGCTTTGCCTTTGATCTATAACCTATTTGGCAGCAAAGACCAAGACGATTCCTTGGTCTTGGATTACGATGATGTGTATAAAATGCTGCAATCTGCACTCGGTACCTCTAGCCTGCCCAATAAATTGCTGCGGAGTTTTCGGGAGGCCAGCACCTATATTTTCTTGGGTTTTCAATTCGATAAATGGTATTCGCAGTTGTTGCTCAAATTCCTAAGCGACAACGGCAGGCGCGAAAAACTCATCTCCATCAACAACCCTTTGTCTGATGAGGACTCGCACCAATTTGTGATCCGCCAGTTCCAAATTCAATTCATGGGTGACCAGTTCGATTTCTTTGGCGAACTCCACCAACGCTGCGGCGCTGCCAAAATGCTGCGGGGTGTCGGTGCCGATACCTTGTGTGCCGAAGCCGTGGCGGTGCTGAAATGCATCGCTAACAATGAAATCGACAATGCGTTGGAATTGTTGCACACTGCCGCCAAAGGCAAGGATTGGGAAAGCGATGTGATCCACCTGAAAGCGCGATACACGCGATCGGAAGACGAAAAAGACAAAACCGACAGCCGCGATTACCGAACGGAATTGGCAAAAATATTGGACACGATGATTGAACTCACTAAAAACGTTTGCCCATGAGTACGACCTCGCAACACAAACGGTATCCGGGTGTTAAACCGTTTGAAACCTCCGAACGCGCCCTGTTTTTTGGCCGCGACCGCGACATCGAAGACTTGCTCGACCTAATTTGGTTGGAAAAACTCGTCGTGCTGTTTGGCAAGTCGGGTTATGGCAAAAGTTCCTTGATTAATGCCGGTATTTTGCCTGAAATAAGCGAAGAAGCCGTGCCGATTGTGGTTCGCCTGGGCAGTTATGTGGCGGGGCAAACGCCTTCACCTTTGGACAATTTGCGGCTGAAAATAGACGACGTATTGACCAATAATCCCGAAGCCGATTTTATCAACGCTTTACAGGTGCCTAAAACCTTGTGGCATCAGGTAAAACGCAAACAAAGCCAAGAAAAAAGGCGTTTTGTGTTGATATTCGACCAATTTGAGGAGTTTTTTACGTATCCGATGGCCGACCAACAGGCATTTAAAGAGCAAGTGGCGGATTTGCTTTATACCCAAGTGCCACAAGCCGTGCGGAACCTCAACGATACCTTAACCGACAGCCAACAGACGTTTATCGCCACGCCTTTCGATGCCAAAGTGCTGTTTGCGATCCGCGCCGACCGCATGAGTTTATTGGATTCGATGAAGGATAAACTCCCTGCAATCCTGCAAAAACGCTACGAATTGAAGGGATTGACGGAAGATCAGGCGCGACAAGCGATTCAAAAACCTGCTTCGGCTACTTATGCAAGTGAAAAGCCATTCGCTTCTCCTCCTTTCACGTACAGCGATGAAGCATTGCGGGTGATGACGCAAAAGTTGTCAGAAACCAAAGTATCGCAACGTACCGGCATTGAGGCTTTTCAATTGCAAATCCTCTGCGAATATTTGGAGGATAAAATCATCAAAGGGGAAATACCGAATAATCGGATTGAACCACAACACTTTGCAGATCATATCAACGATATTTATGAGGGTTATTACGAACGATTGATTGAAAAACTCGATCCTTCCGTACAACACGCTGCCCAATTGCTGATAGAAGAAAAGTTGATCTTTGAAGATGCTCAAACTGGCGATGCCCGCCGCTTGAGCGTAGATTCGGGCGTATTGCTCCATGAAAAGGACATTACCCAAACCTTATTGAATCAATTGGAAAGCACTTTTTTGTTGCGCCGGGAATCTACTTCGACGGGTGGTTTTAATTATGAAGTATCGCATGACACCATGATTGCGCCGATCTTGAAGTCGAAATCGGAAAGGAAGGCATTGGAGAAAGCGGCGGCGGAACGGCGCGAAGCGCAACGAAGACAACGGCGGTTGTTGGCTGTTTTGGTGGCGGCAGGTGTGGCATTGGCGATGGTGATTGGGGGAGTAGTGTATGTTCTGGGGTTGCGGAATGATGCGGTTAATGCATTGAAAGAGGCTCAAAAAGAAAGAGACAAAGCCACTGAATCGCTCAGAAAGTATGAGGAGGCACAACAAAAAAAGGAAATCGCCGAATTCCAAGGCGTATTAAATGGCGCCCTTGCTATCCTAAATAATACGCAGCTTACAAACTGTCTGGAACAGTGGCGTATGGATTCGATTAATTCCATGCGGGAAAAATATTCGAATGTCCTTGAATTGCAAGAGAGAATTAAAGAGATTGATGCTAAGCGTAAATTGAAAAAATGTGATGATTGATGAGGAATAGGTGGGGAGACTAGAGGCGTAGTAAAAATCGAAACAAATGATGTGGAACTCCTTTTTTATAAGATAACAGTAATAAATGACAACAAAAAAAGAATTATCAGCATACCTAAAGCAATATTATTCATATCATCAAATCAAAGATGCAGGATCAGATAAAACTATTGATATTATTACTTTTAAGTATGTTAAACGTGCAGAGGCTAAAATATTTAAGCAACCTGATATTGCGTTAAGAGCAATAAAGGTAGAAATGAATGATATTTTTATTCATTATAATAGATATATAAAAGAACTGCAAGAATATAGAACTGAATTAGATGCGATTGTATCAAAAGGGCCAAGGCTTGATGAGATTAATTTAGCAAAAGCAGAGGAATTAGAAGAAAAAAGGGACGTTCTTGCTGAGTTTATAGATATGATAGAAGATTCCCTTGCTCAGATGGTGCGGATGCTTCTTAATCATTATCCAGAATTAGATAAAGATAAACCATTCTTGGATAATTTTTCAAAGTTTCTAAGCCCACATGACTGGATGAGAAAAAGGGTGGAGAAACTTCTTAATGAATTAGTAAAAGACGAAAGCAATAGTTTAAAACCGCTCTCTTTTAAACGCCAAACCATTGATGAAGCAAAAAAACTGATTGAAAATGATGAAATATTAAAATCATTAAATTTATTGTTATCAAAAGCGCAAGGTCAGACAGGAGAAAAAGACTTAATTTCATTTAAGCGACAATGGTTTGATCTAGAGCAACAATATACCTTAAACCTGATAACAAGAGAGTCGTTTTCTGTAGGGAAAAGCAATATAGTATCAGGAATTTTTTCAATTTTAAAAGTTACGTAAGAATTCTCGCTTAGGTAAATTGCTGGTAACTATCCAAGCCGCCGCCCGAAAAATTCCCGTAGGGAATGTATGTTTATAGGCTTAATAGGGGATTAGCCGAAAATCCCGTAGGGATTTTATGTAAAAAACGTATAAAATAACATGCAATCCCTACGGGATTTGGGTTATTTTTTCATTCAATCCTATAAACATACATTCCCTATGGGAATTTGGGCGGCGGCTGAATAGTTACAGTTGCTGTATATTTTAATAGGAGTATGTGTTAGTAAGGCTCAATAGTAAAGTTTCGAGATTTAGTCTAGTGTTTAGTTTTGATACTGGAATTTTGGGAAATACTACAGGTTTGTAATTTTTATTATACAATCCTTTATTTGAAGCCCTGAGCATCCAGTTCGTTTGATAATTTACCTAAAAACCCAAAAAATTCCCCTGTATCCCCTACCTTTACCCCCCAAACATGGAAGAACAAACCACACCACAAGCACCCGATAACTTCGCCCCAATAGCCATCAAACTATTGCAAGGCGTGATCTACGAAGAAGATACCAAAAACTGGCAAGATCTCGTAAAAGTACACGAATTGCCCCTACGCCGCTATTTTGCGCAAATAGGTATGGAACTGATCGTGGACAAAGTAGAAGGGTTTGCTTTTTTGCGACAACCCAAGGAAGATCAGGAAGAAACAGCGCATTTGCCGCGTTTAATGCGCAAACGATCACTCAATTTTGACCAATCCGTCCTCTGCGTACTCCTGCGCGAACGTCTCGATGAGCACGCCATACGCGATACCGCCAGCCGCGAACCCATTATGACCCTGCGCGATATTCGAGATATGGTCGAACTGTTTTCGAGGGAACGCAATACCCAACAACGGTTCCTGAAAGACCTCAAAAAAACGGTAGATGATGTAAAAAACATGGGTTTTCTCGAGTCCGTTGGACAAGAAGTACCCGATAACGACGATGAACGCAGGTACCGCGTGCGGCGTATCCTCAAAGCCTTTATCGATGCCGATAGTATGACCCAATTATTGACCAATATCACCACCTCTCTTACCGCATGAGCCAGCAAGTTGTCCCGGAATTGACCCTTTTTTCTACCTCTGCAAAAGCGGCGGGGTTTCGGCTCGAATCCTTTGAGGTATTCAATTGGGGCGCGTTCCACCAAACGGTATACGCTATGCCACTCAAAGGCGAAAATGCTCTTTTGACCGGTGCTAATGGTGCCGGAAAAACGACTTTGGTCGATGCATTGATCACCCTTTTAACCCCCAATCCAGAGCGTTTTTATAACCAATCGGCTGGTTTTGAGGATAAAAAGCGGATGCGTCGTACCGAAGATTATGTCTTGGGTGTGTATGGCCGCTCCACTTCTGGCAAAGAACGACTGCGCGGTGTACAGCCCGGCGAGGGGACTTATACCGTCCTTTTGGGCGTATTTAGCAATAAAGATTACAGTCAGTTTTATACCCTGGCGCACTTGTATTGGTTCAAAAACGATCAAGTCCAAAAGCGGTATTATACGGCCCCGGTTGCCCTCAATATTAGCGATCATTTCCGCTTTGGTGGCGATATCCGTGATTTTAATAGCCTGATTACTAAGAAATTTCAGGCGCGGAGTTATGATTCGTTTTCGGAATATGCCGCTGATTTTATCCCTAAAATTGGGATGCGGATTTCGGAGCGGAGCAATACCAATGCAGGGCGTACCAAGCCGCTGAATCTATTGGCCAAAACCGCTGGTATCAAAGTTTTGGGCAATTTGGATGGTTTTATCCGAGAAAATATGCTCGATGAATCCAATGTAGAGCAGTATTTTGACCAACTCAAAAAGGAATACGCCGATATTTCGGAAACACAATTGAGCCTCGATAAAGCCAATAAGCAGGAGCAAATGCTGATGCCCATGTTGGAGCATTATACGGCTTGGCTCACGGGTAAAGATGAATTTTATCGGCTGGAAATGGCGCAACGGGCTGTGTCGCCTTGGTTTGCCCAACAGCATATTGGGCTTTTGGAAACGGCCATCGGGCAACAAACCGAACAATTGGCCCTCACGACCGAACAACTGAACCAAGTGGATCAGGAATTGGTGAAATACAGGCAGGAGGATAAGGATTTAGAGTATCAAATTAAACAAAACGACGCTGGCCAAAGATTAGAACAACTCCAACGCGAGCGCGCTGATGCCCAAAAACGCTACGAACAACAGCGGAAAAACGCAGATAATTATGCGCGATTGGCTATGTCGCTCAGTTTTATCCCAAACCCCGATGCCGCTATGTTTCACGCGCAAAAAAGCCAATTTGAAGCAGCAGGGAATAAAATTCAGGCGCAACAACAGGCACAAACGGGTGTACGCGACGAATTGGTGGGACAAAAACGCGAGTTGAACCAACGCATTTCGGCCTTAGATGCAGAATTGACCTCATTGCGCAGCCGGAAAAATAATTTACCTGCGGATTTGGTCGATATTCGTACACGACTTTGTCAGGCCAATGGCATTCCCGAAAAAGAATTGCCTTTTGTGGGCGAATTGGTACAGGTAAAGGCCAACGAACGCGACGAATGGCAATACGCACTGGAAAAACTATTGATGCCTTTTTCGCTGCATCTGCTGGTGCCACAAAAGCACTTGCCGCAAGTGATCCAATGGACGCGCAACAACGACTTGGGTACTTTGCTCCGATTCACAGAAGCCGACGACAAAGCGAGCGAAAACCTCCAGACCGAACTGAGCAGCGATATTGCGGCCAATAAACTGGAAATACAGCCCAAATCGGGGTTTGCGCCTTGGTTAAGCACCGAATTACAACGCCGTTACGCGCATTTTTGTACCAGCGATACCAACGAGTACAAACGCCATCAACAGGCCATTACGCCCGAAGGCTTGAACAAAAATGGTAAACAACACCAAAAAGACGACCGCAAAAACCGGAAAAATCAATATGTACTGGGCTGGAGTAACGAAGAAAAAATACGCAGCACAGGCGAGGCATTGCGGGCAGCAGAAACGGAATTACAACAATTGGAACTGCGGTTTGAACCCGTGGAAAAACAAATAGCGCAACTGATTCAAAAATTGGCCGACCTCCAACGCCTCTACGATTTTGAACATTTTGAGGCCATCAACCACGAGGATACCAAGACAGAATTGGAGGAAAAGATTGCCCAAATCGAGCAATTAAGTGCCTCGTCGGAGCAATTAAAAACGCTGCAAACACGGCATCAATTGGTCAAAAAAAGCATTGAAACCACAGGAAAAAAACGGGATCAATGTCTTCAGCAATGCACATCCATCCAAGAGGCTATCCTACGCAACCAAACGCTGTTGAATACCCAAAAAAGCGATGCTGCCGAACTGGACGACCGCGATTGGCGCGCATTGCAGCCAGCGGTGGCGGAATTGGGTGAATTGGATTTGTTGAGTATTGAAAAGGCAAAATTGCAGATCAGCAGCAAGATTAACGCCCAAATTAGTGGCATTAACGCCCAGCAAAGCAAACGCGAAAAGGACCTTTTGCTGTTGATGAACCAGTTTAAAAACCCTAAAAAAGATATTTTGGAGGCGTTTCCTACTTGGATCAATGATACTTACGAACTGCCCGATCAACCCGAGATGGAGCATATTGGCCAATATACCGATCTGCTCGACCGTATCCAAGGTGACCAATTGCCTACTTTACGCGAGCGTTACCAGACCCGTGCTGGGAGCGATATTGGCAATGCGATGCAGGTGTTCCAGCAGCAACTCACCGAGCAATTGGCCGATCACGAGGAAAATATCCTCAATATTAACCGTTCGCTGAAATCGTTGCCTTATTCCTCGGATACGTATTTACAAATTGTATCGGATCAAAATACGAGAAAAGGCCGAATTGGTGAGTTTTTTAGCCTTTTAACGCATTGGGACTACGATCGGGCGGCGTATCGGTTGGCTTCGGCGACGGAACAGCAGGAAATATTGCGGGAAACGGTGCAACGGATTGGTTTATTGATACAGCGGTTAGACAAGGATAAAGATTGGCGGCTCGAGGTCACGGATGTACGCAACTGGCTTACATTCAGGACGCAACAAGTGTATCAATTGGATGATGCACCAAAACCGGGGACATTGCTGGATAGTACGGGTGCGCTTTCGGGTGGCGAACAGGCCAAATTGACTTATACGGTGCTGGCGGCGGCTTTGACGTACCAGTTTAATATCAGCGCGGATAGTCGAAATGCCAAATCGTTCCGGTTTATCATGGTGGATGAGGCATTTAGCAAACTTGATCCTGAGAATAGCACGTATTTGTTGGATTTATTGAGTAATTTGCATTTTCAGATGCTGTTGATTACGCCTAATTCTAATGTAAAATTGACGCAGGATAGGATGTCGCACCTTATTTTTGTAAAAAAAGAGGACGAAATGCCACCGCGTTCTTCGGTGCATGTGTATTCGGTGATGGAATTGGCGCAATTGCAGGAGCGGCGAAAAAATGGGTAATGATGATTACTATTGAAAGGATAAAAAAAACGCAGAAGCCTATTATTACGAATGGCTCAAAGACATCGCCGACCACGATGCGCCTTATGACCCTTTGATGTTAATAAGAATTGCGGACAATGGATCGCTTCAGGAAGACAGGCTGGCATTGATGGAGCAACTCGTTGATGGTTCAAAAAACAAACTCGGGCAAGGTTATTCGATCGAAACAGCAGTATCGGGAGGTAGGGGAGGCAGAGTACCACAAAGCAAAATCAAAAAGATTACCTTTGAAACATCTGAAGATTTATTGTTTTTTTTGGATAAAAAAGCGGCATTTGAAGCGTTTAATACAACATTAGCGCACATTCGGGCTGTTGCGCCGTATTTGCGGGAATGGACGGTGAAGCAGGCGAAAATGGTAGAACAAAATACTGAAATTTGGCCTGCTTTATTGGCGGTTGTGCTTTATTTTAGAAAAAATCCCAGTCCTGGTGTGCCGCAAAGGTTGCTGCCGATTGAGGGTATTGATACAAAGTTTATTGGCAATAATAATGCGCTCTTGTGCAGCCTTATTGATGCCACCATTCCGCCCGAGTATGTGGATAAAACCTATTCTGATTTTGAACGGAGGTATAAATTACAAGATAAAGAGCCGTTTATTCACTGCTATTTTAACGATCCAAAACTCGTAGCACATTACCACGGGTTTACGTCGTTGGCATTTCCAGCGAATCAATTGGCGCGCCAAATACAACATGTCGAAAAGGTTATTATTGTAGAAAACAGCCATAGTCCACAGCAATTATTGAAACATGAACTGCCTCAAACCTTGATTGTTTTTGGAGGTGGCTACGGCATAGCAGTACTCAAGGACGTGCATTGGCTTCGCGATGTTCGATTATTATATTGGGGCGATTTGGATACGCACGGTTTGGATATTTTGAGTAAGGTACGCTCGTATTTCCCTAATGTGCAGCCGATTATGATGGATAAAAACACTTTTGAAACGTATCAAAATTATGCGGTGGGAGATAAGCCTTTTAAGGGTGAAGTACCCGCTTATCTGACAGCAGAAGAGCAGGTCTTTTTTACTTTTTTAAAGGAAAATGGGTATCGGCTGGAGCAGGAGCGGGTACAGGAAGTGGATATTATGGGTAAAAAAAATAGCGTTTAACATGGTCGCATAAAATTGCTAGATGTTAAACGCTATTTTTTTATTCTTTATATAAGGAATGAGATTTAAATAAAGATACAAATTTGGCGGCCTTATTTTGCCCCTCTTTTCGTTATTCATCGGTTGTTTAGCCCCACTAAACGTCCTCTTCATGCCTTAATAGTGACAAAATCGTCTCCCCAAATCTGTACCTTTATTTAAATCTCATTCCTAAGATGGGATATCGGATACTCCAATAATAAGAGATTATTTACCCGTCACGCCATCAATACGGATCATATCATTCATAATACGAAGTGCTTCCAAGAGTTGCACGTCTTTTTTGCGTTCTTTGATCCAATCGTCATTGCGGGCAATACGCGAAGTATCCACCTGAATATAGGACATATCTGCTGTTAGATTTTTGATATTAAATCCATCAACTGGTTTAAACATATCTTCGTATTGATCAGATTCTGCTTGTTGCTTTTTGCTCCAGGTGCGGTATTTAGCCGCTTGTAGATCAAAATTGCGCTCATCTTTCATTTTGCGCAAACGCACTGCATTTTCATTGATCTTTTTGAACGTTGGATCTGCGGCAACGCGTTTTTCGCTTGCTGCACGCAAATTATTCATATCTGGAATGACATAAGCGTCTTGTTTGAATTCTACCCCTTCAATAGTAGTTGAGTTGAGCGGGAATTCATTTTCGCCTTCGCCATTGTCCACCAAATTATAAAAATCGGGCAAAACAATATCTGGAGTAACACCTTCCAATTGTGTGGTTTTACCAGTAATACGGTAAAATTTCTGCACGGTAAGTTTCATTTCCCCCAATGGTTTAAGGGCTTCCTGACCCGACATTTGGTCGAGATCCAAGAAACGCTGAACAGTACCTTTGCCATACGTTCCCGCAGAACCTACGATGACTGCGCGCTTATAGTCTTGCATGGCTGCTGCCAAAATTTCGGAAGCAGAAGCACTACCACCATTGACCATTACGATCATAGGCCCACCCCATTGTACGGTAGGATCTGTGTCGCTCATAATATCTGGGCGGCGGTTGCGGCTTTTTACCTGCACCATAGGGCCACTTTCTACAAATAAACCCGACATTTTTACTACATCGCGGAGCGAACCACCGCCATTGTTGCGCAAGTCGAGGATAATACCTGTTACATTTTCTGCTTTTAGTTTTGCTACTTCTTTTTTCACATCTTCAAAGCAAGAAGTCTCTCCTTGTGGCGTAAAATCGGCATAAAATTTAGGCAAATAGATATAACCTACTTTATCATTTTGGTTATCGGATTGCAGCAATAATGATTTAGCAAAGCCTTCTTCCATAATGACCACATCGCGGGTAATAGCGATTTCTTTGGTGCCGCCATCTGCTTTTTGAACGGTCAATTTGACCACTGTGCCTTTTTTGCCTCGAATTTTGGATACCACATCGTCAATTTCCCAACCCATTACGTCAATAGGTTCGTCATCGCCTTGTGCTACTTTCAAAACAACATCTTTGGCTTGCAAGTCGCCTTGTTTCCAAGCTGGGCCACCAGGCACGATTTCAGTAACGGTTGTTTTTTCGCCATCGCTTTGGAGGCGTGCGCCGATGCCTTCTAATTTGCCCGACATTTGGATATCAAAATTTTCCTTCTCTTTTGGAGAAAAATAGCCTGTATGTGGGTCAAAAACATTCGTTAAGGAACTAAGGTACATTTCCATACGGCGCGCGCGGTCCATTTTTTGGAGGCGTTTGTACCATTTGTCATATACGTCCTGTACTTTGGAGCGGGCATCTTTTTCAAGGTCGTCGAAAGATTTTTTCTCGCCTTTAAAATCTGCTTTGGCTTGTTTTTCTTCCTCATCCACTGCACGGCTCAGTACTTCATATTTGAGCATAAGTTCCCAGCGGCGGCGTAAGTCGGCATCATTTTTGGGCCATTTTACCTTTTTGCCATCCATATCAACAACATCATTGGCAGAAAAGTCCATTTTTTTACCCAAAATCTCTTTGTACCAAATTTGTGTTTTGGTTAGAGCGGCTTCCATTTTTTGTACACTTAGGTCAAAAAAGCGAAAATCACCTGCATTGGCTTGGTCGTCCAATTGTTCCTCATATTCAGAGAAGGCTTTAATATCTTCTTGTGTAAAGAAACGCTTGCCGCCATCCAAATCTTCCAAGTAAAGTTTGTAGAGGTCTTTTGAAAAATTATCATCCAATGTTTTAGGTTGGAAGTGCATGCGTTGCAGCCCTTCTAAGAGCGTGCGCATGATTTCGGCATCTTTTTGAGGGTTGGGATCTTGCTTTCCAAAGAAAGAGGATGCACCGCCGCCAAACATAAAGGCAGCCCCTGCAATACCGACAAAAGAAAAAACTAATAATGATTTTGTAAATTTCATGTCCGGGATAAGTTTGGACGGGTCAAAGTTGCTAGTAAACAACATCTTTTATGGTAGATTAGTTGTGAGAAAATCCGTTTTTAAGACGGCGTGGAATTGTACAGTCACTTGTGATAAGACTAGTAACGCAAATGAAGGTCAAATATGTTGTCATTGTTAGAGATTTTCTACGAAAGGGTTAAATTGATTTATTAAACGCACATTACATCGAAATGATTTTTGAATAAATAATATAAAAAATGGAGTGCGCCGTAACAAATCATCCTACATTTGCGACGAATATCACATTTGACAATATGTATCCAGACCTTTCATATCTATTTCACGATCTCCTCGGCACTGCGCCGGACAATTGGTTATCGATTTTTAAAACTTTTGGCTTTTTTCTCGCTATTGCATTTATAGTGAGTGCAGTAGTTTATCGCTTGGAATTGAAGCGGAAAGCAGAGGAAGGCTTTTTTACGGCCACAAGAGTTAGAATTGTTGAAGGCGAGCCGGCTTCTATTTCAGATATACTCATCAATGCCGCCGCTGGTTTTTTCTTTGTGGGCAAGGGTGTATATGCCTATCTGCATTTTCCGCAATTCCGGCAAGATCCTGCCTCGGTTATCTTATCGGGCAAATTCCATTGGATTGGTGCGATACTTGGCGGGGTTATATTTGCCGGACTAATCTGGTGGGATGCTCGGAGGAAGCAGACGAATCCGCCTACGGAACGCTTTGTCCAGTTCTATCCACACGATCGGATCAGTGAAATGACGGTTTGGGCGGCAGTAGGCGGTATCTTGGGTGCAAAGATTTTTGATCTTTTTGATAACTGGCAATCTTTTTTAGCCGATCCGTTGGGCGCATTACTTTCTGGTGGTGGGTTGGCATTTTTTGGAGGGCTTATACTGGGTTTTGTGGCTGTGGTATGGTATCAAAGTACCTTAAAAATACCGTTTTTACCTTCTGCGGATGCTGTTGCGCCTGCGCTGACTGCGGGCTACGGTGTAGGCCGTATTGGCTGTCAGGTATCCGGTGATGGTGACTGGGGCATTGTAAATACTGCGCCTAAACCCGATTGGATGTCTTTTTTGCCGGATTGGATGTGGGGATACCAATATCCACATAATGTATTGAATACCGTAAATACGGATCCGGTATCCTCTGTACCTATGGAGGGTTGTACATGGGAATATTGTATGCAGTTGGGTCAGCCAGTATTTCCTACTCCATTATATGAAACAATAATGATGGTGGTAGTTTTTGCGATCCTTTGGGCGTTGCGTAAGCGGATCAATATTCCAGGTATGATTTTCTTTATCTATTTGACTTTGATATCAATAGAACGTTTTATGATTGAAAAAATCAGGGTCAATGTGCAGCACGATGGATTTATGAGATTAACTCAAGCAGAGTTGATTTCGGTAGGCTTGATATTGATTAGTCTAATCGGGATGGTTTTTGTTTGGAATAGACACAAGAAAACTGCTACGGTATAACTCTAACCAGACATCACCCGACCGCAACGCCACTGCAAATAATGCGCCATTACCCACATATTACGAAATGCGGGATTGGTAGTTTGCCCATTATAATAGCGGTAATAGATTTGCTGTACAATGGCAGCTAAACGAAACAGCCCATATACTTCATAAAAAGCAAAATTGTCTATCGTGTACCCTGTTTGGGTACAGTAATAATCCACCACTTGTTTGCGGGTCATCATACCAGGCAAATGCGTGGGTTGTCGCCTAAATTTCTTAAAGACAAAATCGTCGTCCGCTTGTACCCAATAGGCGAGTGCATTGCCCAAATCCATGAATGGATCGCCCATCGTGGCCATTTCCCAATCTAAAACGCCCAGTATTTCCTTTGGATTAGTAGGTGATAATACCAAATTATCGAAACGGAAATCATTGTGGATAAAGCAAATATGCTCTTGATTGGGCATATTATGTTGCAACCAATGCATCACTTTAGTAAAACTAGGCACATTCCATGTTTTGGCCTTTTGGTAACGCTCGCTCCAGCCTTCTACTTGCCGGCGCATATAGCCTTCACCTTTGCCAAATTGGTTCAAACCAGCTTGTATTGGATCAGTTTGATGCAATGCAATCAGTTGATCTATTGCGTTTTTACATAAGGCGCGCACATCGGTTTCGGGTAGATCCATCCCTTGAGGCAGGTTGGCCCGCAGGATAATCCCGTTTAGTTTTTCCATCACAAAAAACGGGCGACCGATGATGTTTTCATCGGCACAATAGGCAATCATATTAGGCACCTTAGGAAAAAAAGGCTTCAATTGTCGCATTATCCTGTATTCGCGATCCATATTGTGGGCACTTTTGGCTTTCGTGCCAGCAGGAGCAGTGCGCAAAACAAAAGACTGCTCACCAAAGTCAACTTGATAAGTCAGATTAGATGCACCTCCCCGGAATTGACGAATTTCGGGTGTGCCGACCAACCCTTGTATATGCTCCCGAATATAGGCCCCAATCACTTCTGCATCAAGTGCATCTTCGCGGCGCATGGCCGTAGGGCGGTCGCTAAAAGTTTGTAAATTTATATCACTCATACTTTTTTAGTTCTCGTGCTGCTACCACGGCGCGGTGTACTTCATCAGGGCCATCCGCAAGGCGAAGAATACGGGCATAAGTATAAAATGCGGCCAAAGGCGTATTATCACTCAAGCCCTCTCCACCGTACATTTGCATGGCTTGGTCTATAATGCGACACGCCACCTCGGGGCAAGCTACTTTTATCTGCGATACTTCACTCATGGCACCTTTTACGCCTACTGTATCCAATAACCAAGCGGTTTTGAGTACTAATAGACGAATCATTTCAATATCAATACGGGCTTGTGCTATGATGTCGCGATTACCGCCTAATTGATCGATCGTTCGGCCAAAGGCCACTCGTTCTTTACCGCGACGCACCATGAGTTCGAGCGCACGTTCGGCAGCACCTACTAACCGCATACAATGGTGTACACGTCCAGGGCCCAATCGTCCTTGCGCTATTTCAAAGCCACGTCCAAGTCCGCCCACTACATTGCTCATAGGTACGCGCACTTGCTCAAACATCACCTGCCCATGCCCATAAGGAGCATCATACGTACCAAACACGGGTAGCATCCGTTCTATGGTAACGCCAGGTGTGTCCACATCCACCAAAACCATGCTATGTTGGGCGTGTTTGGGATTATCTGGGTTGGACAAACCCATAAATATCAATAATTTACAATTAGGGTGACCTAAACCTGTACTCCACCATTTTCGGCCATGAAGTACTACATGGTCGCCATCTTGTGTAATGGAGGCCTCCAGATTTGTAGGGTCGCTGGAAGCTACTGCTGGCTCGGTCATACAAAAGGAAGAACGTATTTTGCCCGATAATAGCGGTTGCAACCACATTTCTTTTTGTGCTTCGGTGCCGTATTTCCAGATCAATTCCATATTTCCAGTATCCGGTGCATTGCAATTGAACACTTCAGGAGCGAGTAGGGAGTGTCCGGTTATTTCGGCCAAAGTAGCGTATTCTGTATGTGTCAGTCCGCTTATTTCGGGGAGGAACAGGTTCCAAAGCCCTTGTTCCTGCGCCAGTGTTTTGAGTGCTTCCAAACGTGGATCAAGCGTCCATTCGCGCCAATTGGCAGTATGTGGAGCGCGTTCCTGTATAATTTCGGCTTCTAATGGCAAAATATGCGTGCGCATGAACGTTTCCAAACGCTGAATGAGCGCTTGGGTATTAGGGGCGTGTTGGAAATGCATATTGTTGGTGTTGACGTAGATTTATAAATGGTGTTGTTTTTTATGATGCCCTATCTTTTGGGTGTACCAAATTTTGATGTTTTGACGATAAGCGATAAAACAATAGCGGGCATGGAATATTACGGCGAATGTATGCTGTTTTCTTATTTATTAGTATCTCAATTACCCTAATTAAGTATTTATACTACCCGATTACAAAAAAATAGACTTGCCGTAGCGGAAAGCACTACCAGCAAGTCTATTTGAGATAAATAGTATTTAAAAATCTGTGTACTAGGTCATTTTGGCTAAATACGCTTGGGTCGCATTCAGACCCGATTGGTACAGGGCATCTTCTTGATCTTTAGTCAGATTAAAATTCGTTCCAGAAATACCTAAGTCATCAATGAAAACTGATCTTTTTACTTGTTCTGGATCATTTAAGACAAGCACAGATTGGGCATCCAAGCTCGTTTCAAAAGTTATTTTGACGTAATTCAGTAATTTGTCGAAGGACAGATCATTGGGTTTTGGTATTGCTTGTAAGTTAGCCAAATAAAATCCTAAGGTATCGGGATTGGGCTCGCCCCCAGTATCAAAATGGGTAATGGGATAATTGTAAATCAGACCACCATCTACATAAATATGGTCATCAGGGGCATTATTAGAGAATTTCCAAGCTTCGAAAAACATGGGAATGGACATTGATGCTCTGACGGCTTCGGCCACAATAACATCGGGGGTAGTAGCAAACGAAAACACCTTCAAACTTTGTAAATTCAGATCCGAGGCAAAAACGTACAAATCTTTGGTTTTTTGGTTTTGTCCATCGGTAAAATTATAAAAATCGCGGAAAGTTGCATTTTCAGAAAGCCCTTTTTTTGCAATATTACTTTTTACCCATGCGAGTAAAGCATCTCCTGCATAAAGACCATATTTGAATGGGATACGTAAAATGCTTTTATCATCCTCAAAAGTACTAAAACTAGTCGAATTTACAATACTTTGGATCTCGTCAGCAGTGTAATTTAAACTGACTAGTGTTGCGGTAATCGCGCCAGCAGAAGTACCCGCTACTTTTTCAATTTGTGGCAAAATATTGTTTGTTTCAAGTACTTTTATAGCACCTGCATAAGCGATGCCGAGTACTCCGCCACCTTTAAATGCTAAGTTTTTAATCGTTGCCATATCATTTGTATTATTTATTAATATTTAATGCGCTTTTAATGCAATAGATTCTTCGTCACAAAGGTAATATCAAATATTCCGGCTAAATACCCGTATAAATACCTGTTTTTATAATATGTATGTGGTAAGTCTTGGTACAAGTCTTGCGCCAAGTTCGTTGGATTTAGTGGATTTCTTATACTCTGGTAATTTGATCTACTCCATTTTTTTGTGTGTATTTTTGTTTTTTAGGGTAAATTTAAGGGTTGAGTAATGAATTTTCTACCTTTGCGATTGTTTGCGATTTTAAATGTACTTGGTTTTTCTCAAAAGAAAAAATGTAAGGTTGTCAGCCTTTAAAATATACCTAACTAACAATTAGCATGGAAAAAGAACTATTCAATTTCATTGCCAAATATATGCCGCTTTCAGTCGAAGAAAAAGAAGCGATCATTGAATTGGATATATTCAGAAATTATAAAAAGGGTACTGTATTATTAAAAGAAGGACAATACTCCAAAGCCGGTTATTTTGTCATAAAAGGATGTATCAGAAGTTATTATGTAATAGATGAAGAGGAAAAATCGACTGCTTTTTATACCGAGTTAGACTCTTTTTCGCCGCTTTGTGTCGTCAATAACAAGCCATCGGAGTATTATGTATCCTGCGTGGAAGATTCGATCCTTACGGTTGCGAATCTTGAAATGGAAAAAATCATTTTTGAAAGATTTCCCCGTTTCGAGACGCTTTGCCGTATTTTGTCAGAAGAATTGCTGGCCAAGAGCCAAGCCTCATTTGACGATTTTAAGACTTCCTCCCCAGAACAGCGTTATTTGAAATTATTAGAAACCAGACCGGATTTGTTACAACGAGTGCCGCAACACCAATTGGCCAGTTATTTGGGGATGAAACCGCAATCTTTAAGCCGTATTCGTAGGCGATTAGTGGATCAACATAAATAATGCCGTTTTTCAGGGTCTTCCTTTTTTGTTAACTTAAGTGAACGTTTGGTCACTAAGGACCCTCATAATTTTGCATCATAAATTATTTCACTAAAAAATGCACTGTTATGAAATTAAAACTCATTGTATCCCTATTCGTTATTGCGTTGGCTTTTACACACGCAAACAGCCAAAACACAGCACAAGATCCGACGTACAAAAAACGGTTTGTAGGCAGCACACTTTTCGTTTTGGCTAACCTTAATACTGCCGATAACAACGCACCCGAGTATGCCCAACTCAACCTTGGTTATCGGATCACCCCTAAAAATGTAGTTTCAGTTGAATTAAAAACATGGAAATACGCGTGGTGCTTGGGCATTCCTTATGGTAAATCGTATGAAGCCCCCAAAGAAAAATACCCGGGATATATCAGATCGTTTGGTGTTGCGCTTGTCTATCAGCGTTTTTTATGGAAAGGTGCTTATGCGGCAGTTCACGCCATGAACTCGCTTCAAAAATTTGTGGGCGAAGACAACAAAAAGATTCAAAATGGGTATCAGTTATTTATGACGTACCGCGTGGGGTATCATTTTCAACTTTTTAAAAATCGGTTTTTTATTGAGCCTTCAGTGGCGGTTACCAACTGGCCGATCAATACAAATGTGCCGGATTCATTTGCTCAAATAGATAAAAAATGGCGTAAATATTTCTTATTTGAGCCTGGTCTTCATTTTGGATTCAAATTTTAAAGGGTTAAATTTTGAGCCTTATTTTCGTCATTTTTGTATAAAAACAACCATTTTATAAGTTTTTTTTATACAAAAATGACGACCTTCTAAAGGTTTTGCTCGGCTAGAGGATAATTATTACAATAAAAAAAGCAGCCGCTAAAAGCAAAACCGATACAAAAAGAGCCACAAAGCCAAACAGCATCCAACGCCAAACCGTTTCCACATTGGTGAGCTTGTAGTACCGTTTCATGGCAATAAATAAAAACGAAATGGCGGCAAGGTTCACGATGATTAAGCCAATTTCTGGAATATCAACCACCCAAAAATCAATGGCAAAAAAAACAGTAACGACCAACAAAACGGCAGACATATAATGGAGCAAAAAAATAAAATGTTCCATGTAATAAGCACGTCTTTTGCGCAATACTAACCACAGCAAAAAGGCCATTATGACATTAAAAGCCAAAATTGTCCATGTAAGACTACCCAAAATAGCGTTGACTAATGAACTGACATCCCGTATTATTTTAAGACCCTGTTTGGCCAGTATTTTATCATACCATGCATCAAATTTATATTTCTCGACAAACTGATCTGGAGTAATCTGCGCTAGATCAATAATCGACACTTTACGTTGGGTTTCAAACGATGAAAAAGAAATTGAATCTTTATCAAATAATCCTTTAATCGGGCGTTTTCGGATAGATATTAAGGAGTCAATTGCAATTTGAGCATCATTGGACTTGAGCGAATCCGGCAATTGATCGTAGGCTTGCCGAAATTTGAGCAATTCAGCATATTTTTCAGCCGCTTTAAAAAAACTAGCACCCGAATAAGTTACTTCTGTACTATCGGAGGTAGAAACACCTAGTTTTACCGTTTCATTTAGGGCAGATTGACATTGGTGGTTCATTGTCACCAAAAAGAAAAACATGATGATAAAAAAGTACTGTACCGGATTGGGGTAACGGATTATTTTACCATTAAAAAAATCGGTACTTACCTTGGCTGGCACGAGCAAATGCCCCACCATTTTGATGAATTTACTATCTAAATGAAAGATATTAATCATCATATTACTGAGCAATTCCTTGACCCGGATGCGGCCATCAAATTTCTTTTGGCCACAATTGGGGCAAAATTTACCCGTTTCGGTCATTTCATGATCGCAATTCGGGCAAATGGGCAGAGTGGGTGTTTGAGTATCCATATTTATGGCAAAGATAATGACTGTCAGTAATTACTGAATAAGAATTACCTTTGCGCCATGCAGAATAACGGATTAAAATATGGGGTATATGGGTCCCTCGTCATTATTGTTTACTTATTAGGACTTTACTTTGTGGATAACCAACTGATGGTGAATGGATTTGTGACCTATTGGTTGCCATTGGTGTTTTTAATGCCCCCCCTGATGTACAAGGCTTGTTTGGATGAATTACGTCAAAATGGAGCGAAAGATTTTAGGGAAACCCTGCGCACACCATTTCTTGTATTTGCCATAGCGAATGTGGCTTTTTGGTTGTGCCTTTACGGATTGCATTTAGCCGATCCCAATATTACTCGTATGGAACTCAGCCAACAATTGGCTTTTGCACAAGATCAACTCAAGCAAGGCATGGGCGATCCTCAACAAATGAACCAAATACGCCAGCAGGTCAACGATATACAAGCCGAAATGAACCATATTCAACAGCCCTTGGGGCCATACTTTTTTAGCATGATGATTTGGATGTTATTGGGTTTTGGTATTTCGGCTGGTGTTACGGCAATTGTGCGGGCAAAACAACCATAGTAACAATAGTACAATTCTAGTAAAATATTTCAATTCACATTTGGTATTCTCATAAATAGATGTACCTTTGCGGCTCTTTTTTCAAAAACAACTAATTTTTTGCGTTATGCCAAAGATGAAGACCCACTCCAGTGCGAAGAAGCGATTCACGGTGACTGGTACAGGGAAAGTAAAGCGTAGTCAGGCGAACATGCGTCACCTGATGCGCAAGAAGTCGAAAAAGGCTAAGCGTCACGGTCGTGGCAGCCTTATCGTTCACCAATCAGAGCATGCTCGTATTGAGCGCTTGTTGGTTATCTAATTATTTCTTTTTTTAACGAGGACACAGATCCAAAGTTAGCTTTTTGCTACTCTGTGTCGCACTAAAAAACATTTAAACATGCCTAGAGCAACAAACAATCCGGCCAGTCGCGCACGTCGGAAAAAGATCATGAAGTCCGCACGCGGTTTCTTCGGCGCACGTTCAAAAGTTTACACCGTTGCAAAAAATACGGTTGAGAAAGGTTGGCAATATGCCTTCCGCGATCGTAAATTCAAAAAGCGTATCTATCGCCGCCTTTGGATTGCACGTATTAACGCAGCCGTTCGCCCAGAGGGCTTGAGCTACAGCCGCTTCATCCACGCCCTTGCTACACAAGGTATTGGTTTGAACCGCAAAGCACTTGCTGATTTGGCGTTGAACAACCCAACCACTTTTAAAGCAATTGTGGATCAGGTTCAAAAAGGCTCATAAGTTCTTACTTTTACAGTAAGTGTACAAAAGCCGCTCTGAGTTTCAGAGCGGCTTTTGTTGTTTATAGGTAAAGACACAAAGGGTATACATTTTCTGTAGAAAAGAAGTCTTACCCACTTGCAAATTTCAAAAAGTTGAAAAGCAGTTCATCTATACTTACTTCCTACTTTTTTTCGCCAAAAAAGTAGGCAAAAAAGGCTTCGGCTGACGAAAAATGCTGCGCTTTTGCTTCCTCGTTCCGGCGGCGCCAAAAAAAACTCGCCGCACAGTCGAGCGGGGACTGCGTCCCTTCAGTTTTTGTTTGGCTCAAACACTTTTTGGCTTCATCCGCCTCCACTCGAGCAAAA
>JAYUKX010000148.1:0-33513 GCA_043764095.1 Chitinophagales bacterium | reverse complement strand
GCGTCCCTCCAATTCCGTTTGGCTCAAACACTTTTTGGCTTCATCCGCCTCCACTCGAGCAAAAACGGCATTTTTCTAAGGCCGGTCTTGCCACACTTTGGGCACTGTACTTTAATATAAATCCCTATGCAAATCACTAGACGAATACGTATCCTTGCACATATTGACTTACCGTTTTTCAATAAAAAGTTCGTTAAAAGTCGTCAAAGAATCCAGTTTTCGAACAAATCGCAGATCTGAGGCCTCCCCGATCACTATTTCGGCAGTCGTATAAATAATATTACCATCGGTGACATGTCCACCGATGGTTTTACCTGTGCCATCGCTGATCGAGGCGTGCAGGTGTACGCCATGACTTGCGCTTAATGTCCCCACCAAAGAAACAATTTCAAATTTGTCGTCCCAAGTGGTGGTACTCGGCTGGTTAGCGAGCCGGAGCGTTGCTTTTTTCAAACTGCCCACGCAAGTAATAATATAACCCGCTTGCAGGTCGTTGGCTTTTGCAAAATTGACGATCTCTTGTTTGAGGTCTTGCCCCGGCAACAAACGCAAAGCGTAAACGCGGTTATTCATGGTGTTTTTAGTGGTCATACAAGAAGATAAAAGTATGATAATGAGTAAATTAAGAATTTTCATAGTGTATTAAAATGATGTCGGAGGTTTTAAAAAACTGCCATCTACAATCAGTAATTTTGCACCATCAACAGTGGTAGAGCGGTGCGAACTCAGGTCGTCCGAAACGATATAAGTCATACCTACTGTGAGTACAAATGCCGCGCCATCGGACATTTCGCTGGTAAATTCGCCCTCCAAGCAGTGAACGATATGGCCTTTTTGGCACCAGTGATCGGCGATATATCCAGCGGAATACTCCACGATTCGGATGCGTAAACCGTCCAAATGAAGCGTTTGCCAGTAGGCGGTGCCGGTTGTTCCTCCGTGTGTTATGCGGGGTACATCCGACCAATTCAGGGTAGTAAAGGGTATATTGTACATATTTTTGCGTTATATTTTGGCACAAAACCTAACGACGCTCCGTGTAATAATTAGACTAAGTATATCGTTCTTGGTATTGGGGACAAATAACGGATATTTATCATTACCTTTGTATATAAATGTAAAAAACATGAACCAATTGACCGTAGAGATTGCAGAGGAGACCATTCAATTGGAATGGAATATGGAACAGTACTACCTTATAGACATTATATTAAGTTTAATTGAAGGGATATTGTCAATTTGGGATTTCCATTGGAAAAGAACGGATAATAATTACCGAGATTTTAGGGTGTTTCAGAATGGCCACCCCATTAGTCCCGTCATTGAAAAATCTAAATTAGTACTTGGACACCAACTGGTACTACCCAGTCAAAAAGAAGTATTATTGATTGTGACCGAAAGTCATGGCATAGAAGTGTGGTACCAAGGAAAAGAGTGCATCAGTAATACCGAAAGTGGCTCAAATGATGCTATTGATTATTTTAAAAGAGCCGGTAATTGGCTAATTGGTATAGGCATCTTGCTTGCGCTCAAATTTAGGATGAGTTTTTACACGGTTTACGAAGGGGTGCAAGGAACAGGCGTAAATATTGATTTTGGAGGCATTATTAATTCAGTGGTTTTTGGCGTACTCTTTATCATTATCGGGATATGGGGCAAAAGCACCTATAACAAGGCCGCATTTTGGATTGGTTTTGGGCTTTGTATGCTACGGATATTATCGGCCATATTCATTGATCGTGTTTTTGCGCACAACGTTTTATATTGGTTCACGCCTGTTTTATGTCTTTTTCTCGCTTATTTCTGTTATGAAGCAGCCAACAGCACGCCACCAAAATACAGGATTAAAAAAAAAGGGGCGATTGGAAATGGACCGTTGGATGAGGTGTTTTGATGCTTTATGTCGTAAATTGCTACATTATTAAGAATAAATACAGTCAAATAATTTCATACATGATACTTTTAAAAAAACTTTGATATTGCTAACCAATACTTAGATTACGAATCAAAAACAGAAATAGAAGATGACACAAATCCAAAGATAAGTGGTTGGTATAGATATATTGATGGATTATTGACGGCGTTATTTGCAGAAGATAATAACCTTTATTTTTGCAAACAATACTAAAACATTAAAAATGATCACTAATTTAATAAAAATAATTATTCTATTTAATATAATTCCGCTAATTGGAATTTGTCAATTTCGGGAGATTAGCAGCCTTCAATCTCTGGAATTTGATACAATTTTCCCTGCAAAAGAGTTGTGCAAACTGGGTATAAAATCTATTGAGTACACCATCTTAGATTATTGGGAAGATAATAAATGTGATACGATCGGTAATTCCGTACTTTATTTAGATACTATTGGACGTATTCAACGGGCTGAAGGATGGGAAAGTGCACGTGATGGCCGTGTCCAAATCAGATCTGTTTTCACATTTAATGGAGATACCACCAATTTTGAAACAACAAGAAGATTGCCTGAAATTGCAAGGTTACCTTGGCAGTGTGATCGTATTTTGTCGAAAGGATATTTAGTTAATAATACAAAATATTTTTTAGTAATTAATAAAGAAAAGCAGATGCCAGACGCTACATTTGCCACAATTGGAATTGATTCTTTCATAAGTGAAAACCAACACACATTAACGATATTTAGTTACGACACAGATTTTTTTACAAAAGAGTTAAAGTTAACGTCAAAAATAGTACGAAAGTATAATCAGGCAGGTCAAATCATCTCGCAAGAACTAACCTATCTTGTAAATCATTTTATTGAGCAAAAAGTCTTTCACCTGCGACAATTTAGAAAAAGTACCTGCTCTTGGCAATATAATGATAGTACAGTAATTATAGATAGAATTTTAATTAGGCTGAATGGAGATACTGTCAGCGCGAATGAATACGAAAAGTTATGCATTAAAAAAGATGATATTGCTTTCTTTGAGCGTTCATTTGATAAAAATAATAAATTACAAAGTCTTTATTTCAAAGTTGCTCCCCCACACACCTGCACTATTGAGTATGATTATGATGATGTAAAAGTTGTTCATTATAAACAAGAATCAAGGCTGCCTGAAAAAATAACAATTTTGGGTAGTTCATTTATGAAAGTATGTAAAATTAGATATTTGAAGTAACGACTACGCCTACAATGGCAAGGAACTGAACGAGGATTTTGGCCTGAACCCTTTTCAAGGATAGACCAATGACCAAAAGACACTTGCCTCCACGATACAGGTCACCATAAAAGTGAAAAACAAAGACGGTTTTCATGCTTTTAAATATTTTTTTGGCAAAATGGATGTTTTCTCGTTACTTTGCAGTAAAATAGGACAGTCAAAATGAGTACATGGGCATTTTATTCCAAAATTGAAAGATTACCAGATCATCTGAAGCAACAGGTGCTGGACTATATTGAGCTTTTATTGAGCCGCGAGGCGAATTCAGAGCAATTGGTGCAAAAACAGGAGCAAACAAACAATCCTGAACCAAAACAGGTAAAAAGCCGCTTTGCAGGGCGCATTTCGCCGGAAACAACAGCACAATTGCACCAGCAACTTAAAGAAATGCGTGAAGAATGGCACTAATACGCTACCTACTCGACACAAATGCGGGCATTGAATATATCGGAGGAGCATTACCTGCAAAAGCAATTGGTTGGCTGGATAGCATTATCGAAACAAAAATTGCTATTTCGGTCATAAATCAAATTGAAATGCTCGGTTTTAATCCCCCAAACCCAGCAGATTTGTTACCATTTGAGGAATTGGTGGCTACTATTGCAATTCTGCCATTGGATGAGGCCGTTGTAAACGAAGTAATTTCCCTTCGGAAAGCATATAAAATTAAACTGCCTGATGCTGTTGTTGCCGCAACGGCACGGATACATGGGTTGTCGCTCATTACTCGAAATGATTCTGATTTCAAAAGAATTCCGAATTTGATGCTTATCAATCTACACGACATGATTTGATATATCTTCTACAAGACCACTGACAACCATCGCTGACACACTAGAAACACGGATAAAATCGCTCACTCTACCCACCATCAAACAATACATCCATCGTCAATGCCATATCCACTAAACCAATGCTGTGCTCATTGGGAAGCATCGGGAATGCAGTGAGCAGGGTCAAAAAAATTTGTTTATTCGTACCCGAAATGGTTTTAAACAAGGCTATTTTAGTGCGCATTTCGGTAGCATATCGGGCTAAATATACGGTTTTTTATCAGATTCAGCCCGATACAATTTTTTATATCGGGCTAAATGTGCGATTTTTTATCAGATTTAGCCCGATATAACTTTTCATACCGGGCTAAATGTACGTTTTTTTATTAGATTTAGCCCGATATAATTTTTTATACCGGGCTAAATCTTTTATTTTGATTAATTTTCAACACGAATGAGCAAATAACACCACCCATTTTATCTTGCTGGCATAGTTGATAAGGAACGTAAAATATTGCCCGCACACACACTACCTTTGCAATTCATCCAAGTTTAATGAATCATGCAAATACACCTCGCTCCTCCTCTGCTCAAATTGACCATTATCACGTTGCTATGTTCGCTGTTTTTCGCCTGTAAAACCTTGCAAAAACAAGGTACAAACGCCTCCAAACCTTTTGAAATTATCGCTTACTACGATGGAAATGGCAGCGATTTGGACCAATACCGTTTCGATCAACTGACACAGGTTATTTTTAGTTTTTGCCACCTTCGCGGGAATCTTTTGACCATCGATAATGCGGAAGATAGCCTGACGATTCGGAAATTGGTGGCTTTAAAACAAAAGCATACCCAACTCAAAGTGCTGTTGTCGCTCGGCGGTTGGTGCGGATGCAAGACTTGCTCCAATGTATTTACCACCGAAGCAGGACGGCATGATTTTGCGGTATCTACGCTGCGTCTTTTGAAGGATTTTGGTGCAGATGGCCTTGATCTTGATTGGGAATATCCAGGCATAGAAGGTTGTCCGGGGCATGATTGGTCAGCGAGTGGCCGCGAACATTTTACGCTGTTAATCAAGGAATTACGCGCTGTTTTGGGTAAAAAGTATGAACTGAGTTTTGCAGCAGGCGGTTTCAAATCTTTTTTTGACGAAAGCGTAGAATGGCAAAAAGTAATGCCTTTGCTCGATCGGATTAATTTAATGTCGTACGACTTGACTAATGGTTTTAGCACCGTAACGGGGCATCATACACCGCTGTATTCCAACAGCAAACAACAAAATTCGGTGGATTACGCCATCCATTACTTGGATTCATTGCAGGTGCCAAGGGCAAAAATTATCGTTGGTGCCGCTTTTTATGCCCGTACTTGGGAGCAGGTGGCAAGTACCGATAATGGCCTGTACCAAAATGGGAAATTCCAACATTTTATCCCATTTAACCAATTTTCGAAGCGATTAAGCACCCAAAACGGGTTTGTGTTCCACAGGGACGAGCAGTCAAAAGCACCATTTGCTTATAACCCCGAACTCCGCCAATTTGCGACTTTCGACGATCCTATTTCCGTTGCCGAAAAAACGAAATACGCCAAAAATGCGCAACTTGGCGGCATTATGTTCTGGGTATTGGGCTGCGATTTACCTAAAAATGGTCTTTTGGAGGCGATTTATAAGGCTTCTGGTAAATAACCTACCTACATTTTCACTAATTTAGAAACCCCGCGCAATCCATTCGCGTACATTTCCACAAAATACAAACCATTGGCTAAACCAGATATATCCAATTGGTTTTGTCCGTTCGTATATTTATCCAGCATCAATTGTCCGCTAAGATCAAATAGGCGCAAGCGTTCTATTGTATTAGGAATAGCAACAAAGGAACTGGCTGGATTGGGATACAACGATACAAACAATTCATTATCAATACTTTCGCCAATACTACCGGCCGTATTACAAGGGTTTTTCAAAAACTGAATTTCATAATACATAAACTCGGTCGTAAAAGCATGAGCCGTCCAAAGATACCCAATCTGGCCTTTTACAAAATCCCTTTGAACATTACTTAATGACAACAAAACTGGCCAAGCAAGCGGGTTTGCAACAATATCGGCAATGATATCATTAGAGTTTTTTGTGAGGTAATTTTTAGCATTCAGGCAATTGTTAGCCTGTAATTCTTGAAACAAAGCCTCCGAAGTAGCCAAAGAAATACTGAGCAATTTCCGGAAACGCTCGGGGTGCAACGGTGTTGGGTAGAGCATATAAAATTCGCTACAAATACCGCGTGCTTGGTACTTTTCATAGTTCGTGTAAGCGTCCAAATTCCCCTGTTGGCCTACTTCTGGCCCGTCGTCGCGCCAAGAATTACTTTTTAAATTAGGTGTTGGGCTTATTTCAGCACAAATATCGGGGCCTCCCGTATTGTGATTTACAGAAGCCCTCCATTGCAAAACCATTGCCACCATTTCAGAAAACGCGCCGCCTGCCGAAAAACCCGCCGCTGCGTGAGGTGTCGATGGTAATATCCAGCCGCGCTGGATAAAGGTATCCCGAATCGCCCGCATATTGGCGATATCTACATTATTTATTGAATCTGGGGCATAAGTCCACCGAATAGTACCACTACCATCCAAGTCGATATTCTTGGTGGTTTCCTCACTTTCCATGGTGATAATCGCGAGAGAATCGGCCATAAGGCGATTGGAAAACTGGCGATTTTCAAAATTATAGACAAATAAGCCGGCATTTCCACCAGTCCCGTGAAATAACCAAATCACTTGCTTTGGCGGGCCACCGGGCGGCAAATAATAAAACAACCGCTTTAAAGTATCGCGGCCCTGAATTTGGGTTTCGGTAAAATCTGCACCAGCAGGTAAACCATCAACCATAGCTGTAATGGCCACATTTTGGGCTGGCATGACCAATGTCGAATGCCATTTTCGAATATCTGTTATGGATGAAGTTTGCCCAGCCCAGCGGCGAAAAGTATTGGAACTATCCCACTCTTTTGCCCAAATATGTACGGTATCGCCAGCAGCATATTGGCCAGCTCCATAGCCATTATTGATCGTCAATTGGTAAGTTTGAGCGGAGGCCATCAACGCATACAGCATTAAAAGCAGCGTAAATAGATATTTTTTAATCATTTTTAAGTTTTTTTAGCGGATTTCTACATCAAATTCACCCGATTTTATTTCTTTCTTCACGGCTTCTGTATCGGCATCATAAGCATTGAATTGGAATGTACCTTTTATATGAGTGGCATCTATTTCGTCAATCGTAACCGAACCATTGCCCGCGCCCCAAATAGAAGCATACGCCTTGTTGGCTTTGTCCACATAATACCCGAAATACTTGTCGCCATCAAAAGGATACGTGCCTTTTGTTGTACCTTTCGTGATCGAAATATAAATGGTTTCTCCTTCACCTTGGTCTTTTACGCCATAAATCACGGTATCATCGGAAAAATTAGTGGCATAAGCGTATAGGCCATCAACGGAATATTTGACACCATCCAATTGACAAGAAAAGAAAGAACCGCTGCCATTTCCATCTTTTTTACACGCGGAAGAAAACAGAACTAATAATAGTGTAATCGTTAAAAAATTAAATTTTTTCATGGTTGTGATGTGTATTTGGAATGAAACTTAAATAAAAGTACAAATTTAGCGGCTTCATTTTGCCCCTCTCTTCGTTATTCATCGGTTGTTTAGCACCACTAAATGCCCTCTTCATGCCTTGATAGTGACAAAATCATCTCCCCAAATCTGCACCTTTATTTAAGTTTCATTCCATTTTTTTGTGAAATAATAACACAAAGTTCGGGTGATAGAAGACAACATCACATCCATGAAATCATAGATTCAAAAAAAATACTGGAATTCATATACCCCTACCCTTTCAACTGCATCAACAACCATTCGCGCTCTGTCAGGTGTTGCTCCTCCGAAATCTGCTGGATCAATAATGCCCGTTCCTGCCGATTAGAAGGCAAAATAGCCACTAGTTTTTTAGTAAATCGGATAATATTCATATAATTGGTCTTGTGGTAACCAATAATTCGTTGTCTGCGGATAAACGTTTGCATGCTTTGCAAATGCGCGTCTAATGCGTCCAAAGCATCGGTTTCGTAATAAATCTTGAGCAGCAATGTTTTGGCTATTAAGTTGTTAATCAAATCTTTATAGTCTGCATCTTGCAAATGAACGAGCGCAATATCGTGCTGTTTGCGTTCATAAGCCACCCGTGCAAGATTGAGGTGGTAAGCAGCATTACGGTGCTTTTTTTCAATTTTTTCATGGAATTGATGGATAAATTGCTCCGCCCAAGTCATCTCCGCAATACGCAGCGCGATAGCCACAATATTATTGAAGGCAAAATGAGAAAGCACGCCGTTTTCGAGCAACAAATCGCCATCCAAAGCAGAACGGTACAAATCAAAGGCTTCGCGGAAATAGGGCATATCCCGCACATTAATCCGCTTGATACAATAATTAATGGCCATTAAATGCAAATTGCTTTGCTCTTCGGGTGGTAATTCCTTGGCATCGCTCAATAAACGGGTTTTAAAAGATTGAAAATGCACATTCGCATCAATACCCGACAAAAAATGGTATCCAAAAAAATAGAGTGCAATACTCGGGTTTTGAAGTACAGCAGGCGTTGAATAGATATAGTCTAATACCGATTGGAGTAGCCCAAATTGATATTCCGTTTTATATACATTTTGGTGCGAGCGAGCGATACAAGCCTGCCGAAGTTTTTTGGACATAAAAGCCAAATCGGTTTGATCGGTCAGGGTTTGAATATTTAAAGAAACAGTACGCCTGCCTGCACTCAGGAACTGGTATTGTTCGTGTTCTAGGGCTTCTTTTTGGTTGTGGTATTCTGCGTGCCGGAAAGGTTGGCGATCGAGGTGGCGCGCAGCAAAAGCGGTGGATTGGGCAAAATGTTTGTCCAATCCGCGTTTGCGATAAGTAGCGGAGATTTTCAGAGCAACGGCAACTGGATCTGCAAAAAACTCCTTGAATGCCAGAAATTGTTCAATTTGCTCCAATAATTCACTGGAAACTAAGCGAAAAGCCTGTTCTTTGGCCTGTGATATATCTTTTTCGGCAATTACCTTTCGTTTAAATGGCAATTGTCCCTTTTCATCAAAAAGGAAAGTCATCGCATTTTCGCCGCTTGGTGCTTGTTTTTGCTGTAAACATTGGAACAAATAATCGTATAAAAACAGCGGTGGTTCGCGCCGATTGATGAACTCCGAGCGCATCCATTGCCCCAAATGTTTGCATTCCAAAGGCGTAAGTGCCGTGAATGTTTGCCAAAGCAAAGATTTTTCCATTTTTATTGCACAATTTAGGGGACAAAGTTATTTTTTTATTTTTAATAAAAACTTACAAATCAATACTTTAACAAAAAAAATATCGAAAAAAAATATACAAAACACAAAAAATGTACTTGTACACCTAGTAGTGCTGCCGCACTTTTGTAACATGAAAAGGAATCGGTTCAGCATATTCTAGGTTACAACTAAAAAAATAAATTATGTTAAAAAGACACTTATTACAATTTGCATTTTTGCTCGTATTACTCACTTTAACGTGGGGTAATATTTCAGCACAATGCACCACGTTTGCAGGTAATGCAACCCCTACGGATCTTACGATCTGTCCAACACCATCCACCATCACAGTCCCGCAAGTGACGGGTGCTGTATTAGGAACGGGCGAATACGTCAACTACGTTGTCCATACGGGTACACCCACCCAATTAGGACAAATCCTTGCAACAGGCTATGGTGCACCCCAAATTCCAGTCAATTTACCATCCGGCGAGTACGCTATTGCGGCCATTGCAGGTAATAATATACCTGGCACTACCCAAGTGGATATTACCGATTCCTGCCTCTCAGTCACTTATATTGGTATCTTGAAAGTGCGACAAAAACACGAGGTAAACGTTTTTGTGTACGGCAAACTCAGTTGCTTTAATCCGACGGTACTTATCACTACTTCTATCAGCACTACTGGAGGTGGAGGCGGAGGCCCATATACCTTCCTCTGGGGTAATAATGTTTCAACTCCCACAGAGTGGAATATTTCGGTGAATCAGGCAGGTGATTACATAGTTACTGTTACAGATCAGTCCTCAGGTTGTACCTCTGTTGGCATTGGAACAGTTGAATATGGGCAGGGTAACCTACAAATCGTAGCCAATGACCCGCCAAGTTGCGCTGTCGATCCTGCTACCCAAACCCTGAGTATACAGGGCGTGCCTAGTACTATTAATGTACAGTACCTTTGGAGCAATGGATCTACTACCGCGACTATTGATGTACCCAACCTCGCAGGAGGCGCAACTTATGGTGTCACTGTGATGGGCAGCGGTTGTTTGGATACAGCACAGAAATTCATACCCTATTCCGAGGGTTTTGATCCGCAAATCACGCTAGAAGATCAATATTTCTCTTGTTCTGATTCGTTAAGTATAGTGTGGCTAACGACCAATGTAGCGGAAACAGCAGGTGCCACTTTTCTTTGGAGCAACGGGTCCACTAGCCATCTTATTTACCCAACCGTATCGGGGCTATATACAGTAACGGTAACGCTATCGGCCTTGGGGTGTACGCAGGAGGCTTCTTATTATTACGAAAAAGTGAATTGCAGCCAAGTAGAGGGGCATATTTGGGCCGATATAAATGGTAATTGCCTCCAAGATGCAGGTGATATAGCATACCCCGATGCCCAAGTCCAAATAACCGATGCAAATGGCAATATCATTTATGGATACACTTATAACGACGGTAGTTGGTACCGAGGGCTAGAGCCAGGAACATATACCGTGGAAGCAATATCGCCCAATGGTTTATGGACGACCTGTACACCGATACAAACCGTCACCCTTACTGGATCTGATACTATTTCTATTGATTTTTTATTGCAACCCCAAGACCTATGTCCAAGACTGGAAGTGGAAATTGCAACGGGATTATTGCGGCGGTGCTCCACTGCATATTATTCGGTACTTTATAAAAACACAGGTAGCACAACGGCGAATGGTGCTTATATCGACTTAGCACTGGACGACGACCTATTGTTCACAACAGCCAGTTTGCCGTCTTCTGGTATCGGCAATAATACATATAGGTTCCAACTTGGCAATGTAGCACCTTTGACCAACGGTACTTTCCAAGTAACGGTAGCAGTTAAATGCGATGCAGTTCCAGGTGAAGCCCACTGTACAACTGCCACTTCGTTCCCTAATGATCCCTGTGGCCCACAGGCCCAAAACTGGTCGGGTGCTAGCCTTGCGGTAAGTGCTGAATGCCAATCGGATTCGATTACCTTCCAACTCCAGAACAACGGTACCGCCCCTATGAGCTCGGCCTTGGAATACCTTATCATTGAAGATGCTGTGATGCGTATGAGCAGTCCACCGCCAATTATCATACTGACGCCTAGCAGCCAACCATACACTATAAAAGTACCCGCCAATGGTAGCACATGGCGCTTGGAAGCCACACAAGAAGCCAACCACCCAGGTCTTTCTTATCCGTCGGTAACGGTAGAAGGCTGTACCACTAATGCTAATTTTAGCACAGGTTATGTCACTCAGTTTTCTCAAGATGACGCAGATTGGTGGATAGATATTGACTGCACTGAAAACGTAAGCAGTTATGATCCCAACGACAAACAAGCCGAGCCAAATGGCTTTGGAATAAAGCAACAAATGGAGCGCAATACCGATATTGAATACATGATTCGTTTCCAAAACACCGGCAACGATACCGCATTTACGGTTGTTTTGCGCGATGTACTTTCGCCTTGGCTCGACCCTAAAACGATTATTCCTGGCCCATCCAGCCATCCGTATCGTTTTGATTTTTATGGAACAGGTGCAAATATGAAGTTTACGTTCGACAATATTAAACTGCCCGATAGCACGACCAACTTGGCTGCGTCGCAAGGTTTTGTATCGTACCGCGTTTCACAGCAGAAAAATGTACCGTTTGGAACGGATATTTACAATACAGCAGATATTTATTTCGATTTCAACGCGCCTATTACCACCAATACAACCCATCACCGAGTGGACACCTCTTTTGTTCCTTTATTGGTATCGGCTTGGCAGCCAGTATGGAAAGGTGCGGAAATAAAAGTAAGTCCAAACCCTATGACGGATTACGTGGATCTTATGGTGCAACAATTGCCCGTTGGAACAGCCGTTCGGTTCGATATTTTGGACGCTAATGGTCGCACAGTGGCTACCCAAATGAACCAAGGCAGTACATGGCGTTTTCAGCGCGGTAGTTTGCCTTCTGGATTGTATTTTGTACGTATGACCACGGATCAGCAATTGATCGGAACAGCAAAAATAGATATACGCTAAAAGACCATTTTCGAACAGTAGAAGTTGTGAAATTTAAGCCACCCCATTGAGCATGGGGTGGCTTTTTTTCTTGTCTAATAATCATCCGAAGTCGTCTCCTCCTTCTTATATTTTTGCCCAATCGACATAATAATCGCCAGTACACCAAAGCGTTTTGCAGGTGGCGTAATCGCACGACCAGTATAGCGACCATTGTTATCCGGCGCGCTATTATATTGATAACCAAATGTTTGGCTAAAACCGGGTACATTTTGCACACTCAAGTAAAAGATCGTAAAGTGCCCAGCAATATTGGTTAAATACGTCACCGCGATACTCAAATCATGGTACGCAGGCGTGCGCGAGGTCATAAACTGGTTCGTTTCAAGATTAGGATCGAAATAAGGACGACCCGAATTAAAGGCGTAAGAAGCACTAAACGCCGTATTCAACTTTGGAAAAAACTGCTTATACACTACAGAAAAACTATGCTTCATCGCAAAATTAGGCGTAGCCTGCTTGGGAAAATCGCGCCAATCGCGTTGTGTATCCAAATAAGAATAAGATACCCAGTAATCGCCATTTTTGATATTTTTATTGTCGCGTAAAAAGAGATCCAATCCACGTGCATAACCTTCACCTGCGTTATTTGGCAAGCCCGTTTTTATATTGCTTTTTGTCAAATTATCGTACCATTTTTGATATACTTCTGCACGAAAAATATACCCATTGCGCATCCGTTGATAATTGAGCATGAAGTGTGTTGCATTTTCAAAAGATAGGTCTGTTGTTTGGCGCATTTGGGTGTATTCTGGGGTTTGAAAAAACCGACCAAAAGACATAGAAATTTGCTCTCTTTTACCCAAAACATACGCCATAGAAGCACGTGGCGCAACATTAAAACGATGTAATAAAGATGCGTATTCAGCACGGCCACCTACGCGTGCTACCCATTTTTTGCTTAAAAAAATATCACTTTCCACAAAACTGGCGGCATAATGGTCATTCAATATATTTTTTGCCGTAGCACCATTTTCGGGTGTAAATCCTTCGTTAAAATGACTTTTATACGCTTCACCTCCAAATTTTATTTTAAAAGTATGGTTAATCGAACGCGATAGTGTAGCCCTTGCTTGTATAGATTGGTGCGCTTGACTGTTTTTGAATGTACTCCATACCTCGTCTTTATTATAAGTATGCGCAACTCCAGCAAATAGAGTCCAGTGCGCTCCCACCATATCGCGGTAGGAAACATTGGTATAAATATTTTCGGCATTTAATTCCAGCGGATTGGTGCGTCCAGTTTCGGTTGGATCAGGGTAATTCATTTTCATCAATGATCTATTAATATTGGTATAAACCTTGAGCATGCCGCCATTATCATTCGTTTTATGGCGAAAAACAAATTCACCTGAACCAGATTGCGGTGCTTTAACCCAATCGTTACGTTGTGGCACTAATGCAAAGTAAGGACTCAAGTTATTATAACTCACTGTACCCGAAACGCTGGTATTTTCCCAACGCTTGGTATGCGATAATGCGCCACCGACCGAAAGCAACGTAATCCCAGTCATTGTTTTCGGAGCCAAATCTTCTGTATTCAAGATTAAAGCAGACGACATGGCTTGGCCATATTCTGCCGAATATCCGCCCGTTGAAAACATAGTGCCTTTGAACAAAAAAGGTGAAAAACGGTTACGTGCCGGCAAATTGCCCACCGTACTATTATAAGGGTTTTGAACCAAAAGCCCATCCATAAAAGTACGGGTTTCGTATCCAGCTCCGCCACGTACAAGGATTTGTCCTGTTTCGCCGTTGCGGGTTGTGCCGGGCAGCATTGTAATAGCCCCTGCAATATCGGCAGATGCGCTGGCTGTCAGCGCAATATCCAGCGAAGACAACACGGCGGCGCGACGACGATCACTCGTAGCCTCAAAAGTACCTGCGGAGACGACCACTTCGCCCAATTGGTTCTTTATCTCTTTTAATTTGGGATAAACCACCAATGTTTGACCTGTTAGCACCAATATTTGGCGAAAAGTATCACAGCCCATAAAAAGCACCAATAATTGTTGTGTACCTTTTTCGGTGGTTACAAAAGAAAACACACCCGCTGTATCGGTGGTAGCACCATCGTAACTCCCTTCGAGGGCAACGCTGGCGCCGGGTAGTATTTCGTTGTACAGGGTGGTTACTTTGCCCGAAATAGTGGTTTGCGCATAAAAAAGACGCGGCGCAAGTATAAATAAGGATAAAAGAAGCACAATTTGTCGCATAATTTACTGATTTTTTTAATACTGAGCGACGTTAGGTTTTGTGCATGGATTTATGGGATGCCATACGATTTTTATAAAACCTAAAGAGCCGAAGTATAATACAACAAAGGTGCTTTGCTAGACGTAATATATACGACTCACTTTGACCCAAGTGCAGGAATTAGGGAGTGAACTGTGTTTCTTACCACCGTAGCGTATCCACCCTACGCTTTGTGAACTCAAAAAAAGAGCGAAGCGACCACCCTACGCTTTTGTGTTCTGTTGTGTACTTTTGTGGTAAGAAATATATTATACAGTTCATCTAAAAGCGAAGCATCAATAATTTCAAAATATTTAATTGTAGAGTACTATAACTAGTGACAGCGTTTTAATTAGAACGAGATTGAAGATGCACCCACAAAAAAATGATAAGTAATTGTTTGCTCGTTTTTTCCCTTATCTTTGCCTTGTAAAAATCAAGATGGTTCTCAACCGAATTATTATATCAATTATGAATAAGTTTTCCACAGCACTATTATTTATTTTCACGGCTTATACGCTATCTGCACAACAACTCCCCCAATACAGCGCGTGGCTACTCAATCCTTATGGTTATAATCCTGCTTGTGCGGGACTGGAACAATCTTTAGTGGTCAATGGCGTATATCGCCAACAATGGATCGACCTCGACGGGGCGCCAGTAACACAACAGGTCAATGCGCATTTGCCCGTCTATATTATTAATAGTGGTGTAGGCATCCGTTTAGAAAATGATGCGATAGGGCCGCACCGTACTTCGCAAGCGATGGTGAGTTATAATTACCAGCAAGAAATTGGCAAGAATGGACTGCTGGCCATCGGTGGCGGAGTTGGTTATCAGCAATATGTATTGGATGGCAGCAAATTGCGCACACCACAGGGCGATTACGACAATAATGGCCTTCAGCACAACGATCTTTACCTGCCAATGGGCAAAATCAGTATAGGCATACCCGTTTTTGAACTCGGTATTTCTTTTTCTACAGAAAAACTACTGATCGGTGCAGCATCTTTACCTGTGTTTGCACCTATTATAAAGGAGCGATCGCCCGGGCGGTTTAACCTACAACCTGAACGTCACTATGTACTACATGGCAAATATCAATTCAAATTTGGGGACTACCTCGCGCTCACACCGGGCGTACTCCTCAAATCTGATCTTGTGGCAACACAAGCCGAATTGGCAACCATGGCAGTATGGAAAGACAAATTCATCGCCGGAGTTTCCTACAGGGGCTTCTCCGCCCGTAGTAAAGACGCTGTTGTAATCATGGCCGGATTAGCCGTGAACGAGAAGACAACCGTAGTGTATGCATACGATATACCCATGTCCGGGTTACAAAGCACCAATAGAGGTAGTCATGAATTGATGTTGCGCTATAATTTTAACAAACCAATTGGGGCTGGAAAATTACCGCCAATTATATACAATCCACGTTTTTTGAACTAGAAATTTCGCAAGATAGAAGGTCTGTAAGTGACTTCATACCCGTTTTTTTACTCAAAATCGCTGATGTTTGGACGTTTTTTGGCTAAATCCAAATCAAAGTGTTAAAATTTTAACATAGCAATACCAAAGTACAATTCTAATGCGTTAATGAGCCGCTCTTTTAACCATTTAGAACCTTCCGAACATTTTTTTTCAATATCGTTTGTTTGGATTGTATTTAATCAACTACCTTTACGGCTGTTTTTATAATACGTACAAAAAAAGTAGGTAAATCACACGGGTGTTAAATATGCTACAACTACAAAAATCGCTCTTGTTTCTCAGCTTATTGGCGGCTGTTCTTTCATCATGTGGTCGCAGCGAAGGCGGCCAACTTGTAGGAGCCTTAGACCGTCCTAAATGGAGAGGCATTAATCCCTACGGAATGTTATATATTCCGTCAGGCACACTTCACATCGGCGCAGGTGACGAAGATGTAAGTAAACAACAAGTTTCACGACCAAAGGCGATCTCTATTCAGGGATTCTTTATGGACGAAACCGAAATCACCAACAACGAGTACCGCCAATTCACTGAATGGGTGCGTGACTCCTTGGCGCACGAAGCACTCCAACACTATTTGGAGGATGAAGGCGACGGCAGCGCAGAAAAACAATTGATTGACTGGGAACAGGAAATTGATTGGGAAGAAAGCGCAGAGGAACTTCAAGACCTCTACTACCAAGGAAACGAGAGTTTCGCTGGTCGTAAGGAATTGGATGTAACTAAAATGGTGTTCGAAATGCAGTGGTATGATTGGCAACGCGCCGCACACGACCGCAATAGTAACCGTACATCCCACATTCATAAGGAAAAAGTGAAAATTTACCCAGACTCTTTGGCTTGGGTACGTGATTATGCTTATTCTTATAATGAGCCGATGACGCGTAACTATTTCTGGCATCCGGCCTTCGACGAGTATCCTGTTGTTGGTGTAAACTGGAAAATGGCAAAGGCTTTCTGCTACTGGCGTACCAAACTTTGGAATATGTACAAAGATGGTGAGCCAACTTCAGAAGACTTCCGTTTACCAACCGAGCACGAATGGGAATGGGCTGCACGCGGTGGCCGCGAACTAGCACCTTATCCTTGGGGCGCTTATTACACACGTAACTCTAAAGGTTGCCTTTTGGCTAACTTTAAGCCAGGTCGTGGTAATTACCCTGAAGATGGTGGCTTGTACACGGTTCCTGTGGACAAGTATTTCCCTAACGATTACGGCTTGTTCTGTATGGCTGGTAACGTATCTGAGTGGACAGAGACTGCATACTTCGAGAATGCTTATTCATTCATGCACGACTTGAACCCAGATGTACGCTACGACGCAAAAGACGAAGATCCTATTACTGCAAAACGCAAAGTGATTCGCGGTGGTTCTTGGAAAGATGTGGCCTTTTTCTTGCAAACAGGCACACGCTCATGGGAATACCAAGACACTACAAAATGTTATGTAGGATTCCGTTGCGTATTGACCTTCTTGGGTCGTTCTATCAACGATTTCTAGTTTTTTAAAACTAAGTAATAACTAAAAGCGGTTGAGCGGTTGAAATCATAGGATCAATACTTAAATATTAATGGATGTTCATTCAGAAATCTAATATTTAATGCGCCTAGTGTTCAACCCCTCAACCGCTCCATTTTAAAGTATAAAACACGCATTATTTGCGTATTATACAGTTGCGATGCAAAGTTTTAGTATGGTATAATTGTCCGTTAGACACTTACAAATGGTTGTTCATTTGCAATTTGTTTACATTTCGCTAAAAATTTCTTAACAATTAAATCATATTTTTACCTTTGCAGCGTTTTACAGGTGTGAGATTCAGATTTCGCATTTGATTCAAGCAAATTTACAATCAGTTTAATTATTTTTTTGGTTTTAACCCAGTTTTCAAACTGCTAAAAAAGTATCATCAAAAATGAGTTTCGTCAAATCAAAAGGTTTCAAGTACCTCAAAAACTTGTTGATCGGTGTTGGTGCCGCCTTCGTTCTTGCAGGTGCGCTTTTCAAACTCGAATCTTGGGAGGGTGCCTCCGAAATGCTTATCCTAGGTATGGGCATTGAAATTTTCATCTTCCTTTTATTAGGTATTCTCGGGCCAGATCCGGATTACTATTGGGACAAATTGTATCCAGGTCTTGCTGACTATGATGCACGCCTTCAACCACTCTCTGCTGGTGGCCAACAAATGAACTTGCAAGAGTTCCAACCACTACATGGTGACGTGGTAGAGCGTCAATTGGGTGGTATGTTAACCGAATTGCAATCTTTGTCAAAAAGCATGGGTGCGTTGAAATCCTTGCAGGAAGTTGATTTTTCTGGTACACAAGACCAGATCAAATCAATGAGCAATTTTTACACCAAGATGAACGAAGCAATGTCGGACATGGCTAAATCTGCGGAAGATGTAAAAGCTTACAAAGATCAAATGGGCGCATTGAACAAAAACCTTGGTTCTTTGAACTCGGTGTACGGTAACATGCTTACTGCTATGTCGAACATAGGTCGTCAATAATTTGACATTTGCTGCAATTTTTTGATAATCAAACATTTGATTGTCCCGAACAGAAAAAATTAATATTCAAATTTTAAAAATAACGAACTATGTCAATACCAAAGGAGCCGCGGCAGTTGATGATCAACCTGATGTATCTGGTACTGACCGCGCTGCTGGCCCTCAACGTATCCGCTGAGGTTATGAATGCTTTCTTCTCTTTAGATAGAGGTATGAAAGTGAGCCGCGATATTGTTGATAAAAATAACGTAGCACTTACAACTGCTATTGAAAAAGGAGCAAAGGATTATCCTAGCGCGCAAGCCGAGGATTATAAAAACCGCGCTATTAAAGTTTCTCAGTTGACAAATGATTTTGTGACTTATATCGAAGAAATTCGCACAGAATTAACGACTAAAGCTGGTGGCCCAGATCCAAGAATCCCAGGTCAACCTAAGGATATTCGTAACAAAGACCTCACTACAAAGTGGTTTGTTAACGATAAGAAAGGTGATGAAATCATGGAGAAAATACTGTCCACTCGCGATGAAATTATCAAATTAGTTGATAATGATCCATCTACGGTAGCGGCGTTGTCTTTAGCCATTGAAGAATTGCCTGCTGGAACGAAAGCAAAAACATGGCCTGAATACAAATTCAAGCAAATGCCAGTATCTGCAGTTTTTCCTCTCTTAGGAAAAATTCAGAGCGATGCTAAAAGTTCTACTACTGCTGCATTAAACTATTGTGCAACAAAAGTTCAAGGTACAGATATTAAGTTTGATAAGTTTTTGCCTGGTGTAAATCCAAAGAAAAACTATATTATCTTAGGTGAAACTTTTGAAGCAGAAGTTTATATGAGTGCATTTAGTTCTAAGTCCGACAACGTAAATATTAACGTTGATGGTCAAAATGTTCAACTTAAAGACGGTATCGGTACTTTTTCTCAAAAGGCTGGTTCTATCGGTGAGAAGAACTACACTGTAACACTAAATGTAAAGAACCCAGCAACAGGAGTAGTTGAATCCGTTAAAAAGGTATTCTCTTATGAAGTAGGTCAGCGTTCTATCGCTATCTCTCTTGATAAAATGAATGTATTTTATATCGGTGTTGATAACCCAATCTCTGTATCAGCGGCTGGTGTGTCCTCTAACGATGTAAAAGTAACTGGAACTGGTGCTGGTATCGCCGTCAGTAAAGTAGGTAATGGTAAATATACAGTACGTGTATCTACTCCGGGTGAAGCATCTTTGACTGTATCTGGTGGTGGTGCTTCTCAAACATTCCCATACCGCGTAAAGCGTATTCCCGATCCAACCCCTTTGTTGGGTGCTAAGCACCGTTCAAAAGCGATGGGTAACGGTGAATTCAAAGCGCAATCTGGTATTGCGGCTGTTTTGGAAAACTTTGATTTTGATGTGCGTTGCGAAGTAGCTGGTTTTGAAGCCACTTACTTGAAAAAGCGTCAAGATCCATCTCCTGAAATTGCCAATGCTGGTGCCCGTTTTAACGAAAAGGTACAAAGCATGGTTAATCAGGCTGGCCCTGGGGATCAATATTTCTTTGATAACGTGAAGGCTAAATGTCCAGGTGATACTGGCCCACGTAACCTAGGTGCACTTTCTTTTAAAATAAAATAATCCAAAATAAAATTGTTAAAGGTTGTGCTGGGGATACCCTAGCACAACCTTTGGCAGTTTAAGTGCATGCAACAATAAATTGCTTTTTGTAAGACAGTTTGTTGGTGAAATGCACACAATACAATCGAAATTGCTTAAACATTATCTAATTAAAACTATTTAGCGCGATGCAAAATTTTTTCAAATGGACTTGCCTCTGCTTCCTTTTAGCGGCAGCACCCTTGGCAGTTATGGCTCAAGACCCAGAAGAGGTAGAGGTAGAACAAACTGAAACAGGGCCAGTAGTTGCTCCTGGTGATATGCCTATTGACGATGTTGTTAAAAAGGAGATTATGACGCAACGCAAGGTATTGGCTTATCAACCAATCCGCGAAAGCGATATTTTTTGGGAAAAACGCGTATGGCGTATCATCGACATTCGCGAAAAGATGAACCTTCCCTTCGCATATCCAGAAGAGCCGTTCTTCAAAATCCTTTCCGATGCTGCTACTAAAGGTGAAATGCCTGTATATAGTACCGAAGATGATAAATTCACCAAACGCTTAAGTACTACTGACGTACTTGGAATGTTGTCTAAAACGGACACTGTTATCACGTTTGACCCTGAAACTTACGAAGAAAAGACACAGATCGTTCGTAATGACATCAACTGGGAAGACGTAAAGCGTTTCCGTATCAAAGAAATTTGGTTCTTTGATAAAGAAACTTCTACGATGAACGTACGCATCATGGGTATTGCACCTTTGATCGACGTAAAAGACGAACAAGGTAATTTCCGCTTCGAGCGTCCATTATTTTGGGTGTATTACCCACAAGCACGCGAACTTTTTGCTCGCCACCGTGTATTCACGATGGGCGGTAATACCAACGCTACGATCTCTTGGGAAGACCAATTGGAGCAGCGCCACTTCGCGTCTTATATCTATAAAGAATCAAACGTGTATGACCGCAAATTAGAAGAATACCTTACTGGTGTTGATCTTCTAATGGAGTCTGAAAAGATCAAAAATGAGATTTTCAACTTCGAACATGATTTGTGGCAGTATTAATTGATACTAAACACTAGATTTCTTTTAGGATTAAATAAGCTATTGCACTGCGCAATAGCTTATTTTTTTGCGTCCTTTACAGCCGTACACTTTTTCTTTTGAGAAAAAACAGGTACACTTGGGGAACTGTACGTTATATCTAATTTCAAAATAAATTACCAAAAATGAAAGTGTACGGTTATAAATTGCTTCCCTAAGTAGATGAAGATAGTTACTTCATCGAAAAAAAAGAACCGCTTTTTTTTTATTGCGTTCTTTTGTAGGCTAATTGTAATGTACCCTTCATGCAAGTTACACGCACCGTATTAGATCGTATCTACGAGTTTTTATCTCGCAGAATAGTGTACCATACACTGTTCTGGTTGATCGTATATACTTGTTTAGTGGCGTTGGATTATCGTCAAAATGAAGATTTTTTGCTCGCCATTACCAATGAATTCATTACGTTAGTGTTTTATATGGTGATCGTTTACTGCAATTTATTGTACTTGATCCCAAAATTGATGGCGCGCAGTGTCCCAACTTATCTAGTAATGATGGTGGTTATGTGCGCTGTGGTAACGCCGATACAGGTATTGGCCCTCTTTTTGAAATTTTACGGCCAATTTGACTTTCAAAAAGCACTCCTCGATCAACAAAGCAATTTACTACTAGGGAATATCACCATGGCATTGCTTTCAACGGTTTTGAGGGTTATTATGGATTGGTGGCGTTACCAGCAAGAAAAGCAAGACCTAATCACACGCACCATGCAAAGTGAATTGCGTTTTTTGAAAAGCCAAATCAATCCGCATTTTTTGTTCAATACCTTGAATAATTTGTATGCTTTGACGCTTAAAAAAAGTGATCAAGCCCCAGAAATCGTACTCAAACTTTCCGAAATCATGCGGTATATGCTGTACGAGTGTAACGAAAAGCAGGTACTTTTGAGCAAAGAAATACTGTACATGAACAATTACCTTGATTTAGAACGACTACGCCAACCCAAAGATGCCGATATTAGTTTTATTTCAAAAGGACGCGTAAGTGAGCAAATGGTAGCGCCCCTATTATTCGTACCGTTTGTGGAAAATAGTTTTAAGCATGGATTGAACCATCAGATTAATGGCGGCGGATTTGTGCATATTAGTTTACACGTCTCCGACAATGATCTGGAGTTTATCATTGAAAACTCGAAGACAGAACATTTGCCCCAAATGTCGCACCCTAGAAGTGGCGGTATTGGTTTGGTTAATGTAAAGCAGCGGTTACAAATGTTGTACCCCGATGCCTATAGTTTAACCATAAAAGACGAACCGGGCCGCTATACAGTAACGCTAAATTTGAGTTTATAATCAAAAGCGTTCTAATATGGATTGTGGTCTAAAAAAATCCCCTCATTTCATTTATTTCCCCGATATTGCCCCCCGTTTCTCTTTACTTATTTTTATTTATTTTGTATTACTGCTATCATTATATACTATGCTGAATGTCTTAATTGTTGACGATGAACCGCTTGCACTTGATGTTTTAGAAACTTTTATTGGCCAAATGCCCGAATTGAAATTGGTGCGCCGCTGTACCAATGCCTTAGAAGCCAATGAAGCACTCAAGTCACAGGATATTGATTTGATGTTTATTGATATTCAAATGCCACAATTGACGGGCATTGATTTTGTAAAAACACTCACCGATCCACCAATGGTGGTCTTTACTACGGCATATCCTAATTACGCTATTCAGGGTTTTGACCTCAATGCGCTGGATTACCTACTGAAACCCATTTCTTTAGAGCGATTTATGCGTGCTGTAAACCGCGCAGTAGAACACCATGAAGCCATGAACCGCGACACCACAAGTAGCGCAGGAACGGCAGAAGATAGTTCGGATTTTTTCTTTGTAAAAGCAGATAAAAAACTCGTAAAAGTTAATTTTGACGATATTATCTATATCGAAGGCTTAAAGGATTATGTCATTATTAGATTGCTCAATACAAGGGTAATTACGCTCCAAACGATGAAAAGTTTGGAAGATAAGTTACCATCTAATAAATTTCGCCGTATTCACCGATCTTTTATTGTGGGTATGGACAAAATTTTGGCTATTGACGGCAGTCTAGTTGAAGTGATGGAAAAAGACAAACCCAAATCTTTGCCTATTGGCAAGAATTATCGCGATGAATTGTTGGAAATGATTGAGAAAAACAGACTGTAATCCTCCCTCCCCTACTACTACTAATTATTATGCCCTCACAGCAATGGTTGTTACTTCGCTGTGCAAAATATCATATAAAATATCATGGTATTCAGGAAAATCGGGTAAATTATTATGTCCAGCACCAACTATTGGATGGAGGTGAATATTATTAGGATTAATCGTTTTTAATTTTTCGCTTTGATTATACGGAATTAACCTGTCTCGAGTGCCATGAAGTATATGCACGGGACAGGTTACTTTTTTTATAAATAAATCGGTACGGATATGGTACCGCAATATCCAGCGCAACGGCAACCAAAAACCATAACGATTGATGTGGTAGAGGAAAGAATAATAAGGGCAATCTAAAATGAGCAAAGCGGGGTCATTCCAAGATGCGATACGCGTTGCAATGCCACTGCCTAATGACCTGCCATAAAGGACAATTGGTTTGTCTTCATAAGTAGTTTCTAGCCATTTATATACTTGCTGTAAATCATTGTAAAGGATGGTTTCGGTGCGTTTGCCAGCACTTTTGCCAAACCCACGGTAATCCAAGATAAAGAAATCATAGCCTTTTCCCACAAAATCTTTTGCAAACTTACCCCATCCTTTTATACTGCGCGAATTTCCTTTGATATAAAAAACAACACCTTTGCAATTGGGGACTTTAAAATGCAAACCATTGACAGTGCCGCCATCCTCCATCTCAAAATTGACTTCTGAAAAAGGGAATGGATATTTATAAACGAACCATTTGGGCAGCCGTTCTGGTCGGAAAAAGAAAAAATCTTGTCCCAAATAGAACAGAACACAAAGGCCAGCGTAAACAATGGCACTTAAATAAATTAGATGACCCCATATTGGCATGGGGCAAAGTTGCATAGATTGTTTTGAAAAAGAAAAGTATTCAACAGAAAAGAGAAAAAAAGGAATATTAAGCAACAATTAAACTACTTTTGCGGCGTAGATGAGGGTGCATTACAATATTTCAGAATTACCTATTTTTCAACGAGGAGTCCTCACGATTGGATCGTTTGATGGTGTGCACTCGGGGCACCGCCGGATATTGGAGCAGGTACGCAATATGGCGTTGCAAATAAATGGGGAAAGCGTGGTCATAACATTTGATCCGCATCCAAGAACAGTGATTGGGCAGTTGTCCAATGATTTCCATTTACTTACAACCACCGAGGAAAAGATTGATTTATTGCGACAAACTGGTATTGACCACGTGGTGGTGGTACCCTTTACCCCCGAGTTTGCTGCACTATCTGCGAAGGCTTACGTGGAAGATTTTTTAATTGCCAAATTTAACCCACATACTATTGTTATTGGTTACGACCATAAATTTGGCAATGACCGGCAGGGTGACCTATCTTTTTTAGCACAATATGCGGAGCAAGGTATTTTTCAAATAGAAGAAATTTCCGCGCAAGAAATAGATGATATTACAGTGTCGTCTTCAAAAATACGAAAAGCACTACAAAAGACCGAGGTAGAAGTGGCCAACCGTCTGCTCAGCCACCCCTTTACATTGACTGGGGAAGTAGTGTATGGCAACCAAATTGGACGTACTATTGGTTTTCCTACGGCCAATATTAAGATCACAGATACTTACAAACTCATTCCACCCATTGGTATTTATGCTGCTTATGCGCTCCTAAAAGGCCACAATAAGCGCATTCCCTCTATGTTATATATTGGTGAGCGACCTACTATTGAAGGTGCGAGCGAACTTAGGGTAGAGGTAAATTTGTTGCATTTTGATGGCGATCTTTATGGGCAGCAATTGCAGGTAGAAGTGATTGGATTTATTAGAGGTGATAAAAAACTGGATGGATTGGATGCCTTAAAGGCGCAAATTGCTGAAGATCAAATAGCGATTGAGCAGCAATTGGGCATTTCGGAGGAGAAAGAGGTTTCAAACGCCTATCATGCTGCTGCTTTACCCGACGATAGTGATGTGGCCATTGTGATTTTAAATTACAATACTCAAGCGCATTTAGCGCATTATTTGCCTTCTGTGGTGGCCCATAGTGGCAATGCGCGCATTATTATAGCGGATAATGGATCGCCCGATAGTTCAATGGCATTTGTCAGTGTGCACTACCCTAGCATTGAGATCATTGATTTAAAACGCAATTGGGGCTTTGCAGAAGGATACAATAAGGCATTAGCACAGGTAAAAGCGAATTTTTATATCATTCTCAACTCTGATGTGGAAGTAACCCCCGGTTGGACACGCCCGATATTGGAGGCCATGCGCCAAGATGCTTCCATTGGAGTAGCTCAACCTAAGATATTGGCAGATCAAAAGCGGAATTACTTTGAACATGCCGGTGCGAGTGGTGGATGGGTGGATTATTTAGGGTATCCTTTTTGTAGGGGACGTATGTTTACGTATGTCGAAGAAGATACTGGGCAATACGATGACGCACAGCCTTGTTTTTGGGCTGCGGGTGCGGCTTTTTTTATTCGAGCAGAATTGTACCATAATTTTGGCGGTTTTGATGGCGATTATTTTGCCCACAATGAAGAAATTGATTTGTGTTGGCGGGTAAAACGGGCTGGATACTCCGTGTGGTGTTTCCCGCAAAGCGTAGTATATCACCTCGGTGGTGGCACTCTGGGTTATGATAGTCCGCGAAAGGTATTCCTCAATTTTAGGAATAGTTTATTTACGCTGATAAAAAATGAAAGTACGACTAAATTATTTTGGTTGATTCCTGCCCGATTGGTATTGGATGGTGTTGCGGCGGCTATGTATTTATCAAAAGGTAATTTTGCGGCCATTAAAGCATTATTGCAAGCACATTTATCTTTTTATAGCGGCTTTAGGGGTATGTTGAACAAAAGAAAACAAGTTGCACTAATTGTAAAAAACTGGGCATTGCCCGATAAAAAAGCAGATAAAACAGGTGTTTATCACGCCAGTATTGTATTTGCTCACTATTTACGACGCGCCAAGATATTTTCTAAATTACCATTTATTGGCCGTTCATAATATCATCCAAGTGTTAAAATTTTCATAAAGGCAACAATATAAAATCTCCTACCGTTCTGTAATGGTCGATCGCGCATCACAAACCTTTTACACTTTTTTTGTATTGGAATAATTAGACTTGCAGGAGTGTTCCTCATTGCAACTGGTATTCTATTTTAATCAATCGGGGCTTTACCGCCCCAAAAATTACTAAACACGGTATTTTTATGAAAAAAACAGCTTTAATGCACGGTGCATGCCTGCTCTTATTTGTAGCAATGGCCACCTTGAACACCACCAATTTGCTGGCACAACCCGTAGAGGAAGCCACCGAAATCGAAACTACTGAAATTGCTGAACCGGTAGATGATTTTGTTACTCGACAAGTGATTGCGGAAAAGAAAACACTGCAATATGCGCCCATCCGTGAAGCGGATATTTTATGGGAAAAACGCATTTGGCGCGTGATTGATACCCGCGAAAAGATGAACTTGCCGTTTGTAGCACCGGAGTCGCCGCTATTTACCTTGCTACGCGACGCGGTACTTACAGGCGACATGAGCGCTTATAGCACAGAAGACGATAAGTTTACGAAACGTTTGGATAAAAACGACATCAAGAATGTGTTGTTTGAAATCGATACGATCACAACAATAAACATGGATACAGGAGAAGAGGAGGTTCAAATTGTTCAAAGTGAACTCAATTGGGAAGATGTAAAACGCTTCCGAATCAAAGAGGCTTGGTTTTTTGATAAAAACCTTGGAACATTACGCCACCGTATCCTCGGCATAGCACCAATGATTGATGTAAAGAACGATAATGGTGATTTTATGTTTGAGCGACCACTATTTTGGGTCAATTATCCAACGTCACGGAAGGTATTAGCACAACATAAAGCCATTGCAACAGATAACGTGGCGGCCACCATTACTTGGGAAGATTTATTTGAAACGCGTCATTTTGCGTCCTACATCTCTAAAGAAAGCAATGTTTATGACCGGCGTTTGCAGGATTATCTTGCAGGAACGGATTTATTGATGGAGAGTCAGAAGATTGAAGATGAATTGTTCAATAAGGAACATGATCTTTGGAGTTGGTAATAAAAATTAGGTAAATAGGTGCGCGATACACCATATTTCTAAAATGAGGTTGGGGGTAAAAGAATAGGGCAACCTGTTTTTTTGCCCCATTCTTTTGTTTGATTGATTATTACGTTGGTCTACTGTTATGTGCCAGTTTTAGTCAAAATAACTGTTTGTAGAACTATTTAACCACTTAATTTAAACAACATTCAACAAAACACAGTTATTCACAAATATTCAAAAATCAACACAACCAATTTATTTAAACACTATGCTCAACAAATTATTTACTTTACTGGTCATTTTAATGACCGTTTTTGCGGCACAAGCACAAACTGCGCGTGTCCAAGTAATCCACAATTCACCAGATCCAACGGTGGATGTTTATGCCGGTACGACATTATTACTCGACAATTTTGCATTTCGCACTGCGTCTGCTTTTGTCGATGTACCCGCTGGTATTCCGATCCCAATCGGTATAGCACCAGCCAGTTCTACCTCACCGCTTGATGCTATTTTCACAGAAACAGTTACCTTCCAATCGGGTGGTACTTATGTGGTGACAGCATCCGGTGTGGTATTTAATGCAACCACTCCATTTGGGTTGATTGCCAATGCCAATGGCCGTGAGGTAGCATCCAATCCGGCTAAAGTAGATGTGGCTGTGCTACACGGCGCACCAGATGCTCCTGCGGTAGATGTAGTGGTGCGTACAGGATCAAAGATTGTGTCTAACTTGTCTTATGGCAGTTTTACGCCTTATTTGAGTCTTAATCCGGGAGAATACTTTCTGGATGTAAAGCCAGCGGGTAGTGCTGCTATTGTCCAAACCTACAAAGCAGATTTAAGTGGTTTGGCAGGTAAAGCCGTTTATGTATTTGCAAGTGGTTTTTTAACGGCTGGTGCGGGTGCTCCGTTTGGTTTATTCGCGGCGTTGGCAGATGGAACAGTGATTGAGTTATCAGCAACGCCTATTGCGCGGGTACAAGTCATTCACAATTCACCAAGTCCAACAGTGGATGTGTATGCCAATGGAGCAATTTTGCTCAATGATTTTGAATTTAGAAAAGCGACTTCGTTTATTTATTTGGCGGCAGGTGTTAATATCAATTTGGCGATAGCAGCAGATACTTCTACTTCGGCGGCATCTGCTATTGCTACCTATGATGTTAATTTGACAAATGGAAAAACGTATATTGTAACAGCAACAGGCGTAGTAGGAAGTGCCACAGCACCATTTGGTTTGAATATTAACGACACTGCACGCGAGCAATCTGCGCTACCTACAAAAGTTGATTTTGCAGTATTGCATGGCTCTCCTGATGCTCCAGCGGTGGATGTTTCACTCTACGATTCAACGCAAAATTTGGTGAGTAACCTTGCGTTTAACGCTTTTAGCGGTTATTTGAGCGTTGATCCCGGTGTATATTATTTGGATGTGAAATTGGCTGGAACAAGTACCAAAGTGGGTACTTTCAAAGCAGATTTGAGTGGTTTGGCGGGTCAGGCCATTTATGTTATGGCCAGTGGTTTTGCAACACCTAATACGCCTCCCTCTTTAGGTTTATTTGCTGTATTGAACAGTGGTACAGTGGTAGAATTACCAGCAGGTACGCCACCTGTTGTACAAACAGCAAGGTTACAAGTGATCCATAATTCACCCAACCCAACGGTGGACGTATATGTTAACGGAGATTTGTTGCTCAATGATTTTGTGTATCGTACTGCAACGCCATTTATCACAGTACCAGCAGGAGTAGTATTGAATATCGGTATTGCTCCGGCCACTAGTACCTCTGTGAGCGATGTTATTGCTAATTTCCCAGCCACATTGGATGCTAATGGTACTTATATCGTTACTGCATCGGGTATTTTGGGAAATACCACAACGCCATTTACTTTAAATGTAAACGCTACGGCAAAAGAAACATCTAGTACTCTTTCAACAGTAGATATTTCGGTATTACATGGCTCGCCCAATGCCCCTAATGTAGATGTGGATGAAGTATTTGCAGGCAATGTAATTTCGGACTTGGCTTATGGTGCTTTTACACCTTATTTGAGCCTTGATCCGGTTATTTATGATTTTGCTATTCGCCCAGCGGGTTCCACCTCAGTAGTTGCTACATACCGAGCAGATCTTTCTGGTTTGGCTGGAAAATCGGCTTACGTAGTGGCTAGTGGTTTATTGTTTAACACCGCCACACCGTTTGGTCTATTGGCTGTTTTAGCCGATGGTACTGTTATAGAATTGCCAGTTACACCCACGGCACGGGTACAGGTGATCCATAATTCACCTAGTCCAACAGTAGATATTTATGCAGGTAACACTTTGTTAATCGATGATTTTGCCTTCAGGACAGCTACTCCATTTGTCGATATTCCAGCAGGACGTGGCTTTGATCTTGGCGTAGCATTGGAAACAAGCACCTCGGCGGCTGATGCTATTGCAAGTTTTCCAGTTGCGTTGGATGCGAATAAAAAATATACCATTTTTGCAGCGGGTATTGTAGGCAGTACTACGACTCCTTTCGATCTATATGTTTATGATGATGCGTTAGAAGCATCTCCGACAACGGCTATTGTATCATTTAGTGCTTTCCACGGTGCTCCGGGTGCTCCTGCGGTAGATATTGTGGAGCGTACAGCGGGCCCACTTGTACAAGATTTGGCTTTTGGTGAAAACACAGCTTATTTGAATGTCCCTGCTGCACTTTATGTTTTAGACGTAAAAGTGGCAGGAACAGCACCTATCGTTGCTACCTATAACGCGGATCTTAGTCTGTTGGGTGGTAATGCGATTCGTGTATTTGCTAGTGGTATTTTGGGCGGAACGCCTGCATTTGGTTTGTATGCGGCATTGGCCGATGGTACAGTGGTTGCATTACCACTGGGTACGCCACCAGTTGCACAAACAGCAAGGTTACAAGTGATTCATAATTCACCCAACCCAACGGTGGACGTGTATGTTAACGGAGATTTGTTGCTCAATGATTTTGTGTATCGTACCGCAACGCCATTTATCACAGTGGATGCTGGCGTGGTATTAAATATTGGTATTGCTCCAGCCAATAGTACCTCTGTGAACGATGTTCTTGCTAATTTCCCGGCCACATTGGATGCTGATGGTACCTATATTGTTACAGCATCGGGTATTTTGGGGAGTACAACGACGCCATTTACTTTGAATGTAAACGCTACGGCAAAAGAAACAGCTAGTACTCCTTCAACAGTGGATATTTCGGTGTTACATGGCTCGCCCAATGCGCCTAATGTGGACGTAGATGAAGTATTTACAGGTAATGTAATTTCGGACTTGGCTTATGGTGCTTTTACACCTTATTTGAGCCTTGATCCGGCTATTTATGATTTTGCAATTCGCCCAGCAGGTAACCCGGCAGTAGTGGCTACCTTCCGCGCTAACCTTTCTGGTTTGGCTGGCAAATCGGCTTATGTATTAGCTAGTGGTTTAGTAGGTAGTACCACTAATCCGTTTGGCCTATTGGCGGTATTGGCCGATGGTACTGTTTTGACATTGCCCATTACACCTACTACTAGAGTTCAGGTTATACATAATTCGCCCAGCCCAACTGTAGATGTATATGCAGGTAATACGCGATTGCTCAATGATTTTGCTTTCCGTACCGCTACTCCATTTGTAGATGTACCTGCAGGTCGTCCGTTTAATCTTGGTGTTGCACCAGGGACGAGTGCCTCTGTTGCGGATGTTATTGCTTCTTACCCAGTTAATTTAGATGTAGCGAAAAAATATACTATTATTGCAGCAGGTATTGTAGGTAATACTGCAACGCCATTCAATTTATATGTTTATGATGACGCTTTGGAATCGTCTGCATCGGGTACAGTTTCGTTTAGTGCATTCCACGGTGCACCAGGCGCACCAGCGGTAGATGTGGTGGAGCGTTTAGGCGGCCCAATTGTAGAAAATTTGGCATTTGGTGAAAACACACCTTATTTAAATGTAGCACCAACACTCTATGTACTAGATGTAAAAGTGGCTGGAACGGAACCGATTGTTGCGACTTATATGGCGGATTTAGAGCCATTAGATGGTGAAGCCATTCGGATATTTGCAAGTGGCATCCTTGGTGGTACACCTGCATTTGGTTTGTATGCTGCTTTGGCAAATGGTACTGTGGTTGCTTTGCCATCGCAAGCACGTGCGCGCGTACAAGTCATCCACAATAGCCCAGAGCCAGTGGTGGATGTTTATTTGGATGGTGAGATCATTATTGACGACTTTGAATTTAGACAAGCCACTCCATTTGTTTATTTGCCTGCTGGCACCGAAATAAACCTAGGTGTAGCACCGGGAAATAGTCAAGGACCAAGCGATATTATTGCAAATTTCCCTGTTACCTTGGAGAATGGAAAGTCATATGTTGTAGCAGCATCCGGAATTGTGGGTAATGCGACTACGCCATTTACCTTGATTATAAGCGATAAAGGCCGCGAAGGTGCAGCCGATCCAAGTAAATTGGAGTTGGCTATCTTGCACGGTGCAACCGATGCTCCACCTGTAGATTTAGTGCCATTTGGTTCAACTACACCGCTGTTATCGGATTTGACGTATGGCGACTTTACAGATTATGTTGCGCTGGACGCGGGTGAAATTATACTTGACGTACAGGCTTCTGCCAATCAAAATATTTTGGCGGGAACTTATGGTGCTGATTTCTCTGGTTTAGAGGGCTTTTCGGGTGTTGTATTTGCGAGTGGATTATTGAATGGTCAACCTGGATTTAGTTTGTTTTTAGCCACTCCAGACGGATTTGTGATTGAATTACCATCCTTCTCTAGGGCACAGGTGATTCATAATTCACCAAGTCCTACGGTGGATGTGTATTTGGATACCACCAATATCATCAACGATTTTGGTTTCAGAGATGCTACTGGTTTTGGTTTATTGCCATCGGGTACTGCTTTTGAATTGGGTATTGCACCTGAAAACAGTACAAGTTCTGACGATGCTATTTATACTTTACCAGTAACTGGGCTCAGAACAGGTAAAACGTACATCATTGTAGCAGCGGGTGTTGTTGGTAATGCTACCACACCATTCCAGTTGTATGTAAACGAAAATGGTCGTTTCCGTGCCAATGATCCTACTACGGTAGATATTGAATTGTTCCATGGTGCACCAGATGCACCAGAGGTGGATATTACGTTGCCTAATGGTACTCCAATTTTTGACAATGTGCAATTTGGTGAGTTCACGCCCTATATTAGTGTACCGCCCGCGCAGTATATCTTGAATGTAACACCTGCGAATAACAATAATCAGGTAATTGCCAGTTATGTGGCCAATATTGCCCCAATTGCGGGTGAGGCTATTACTGTTTTTGCTTCTGGCTATTTAGCACCTGCTGCAGGAGCACCAGGATTTGCGCCTTGGGTTGCGTTGGCCGATGGTACTACGTTCCCATTGCCATTGTTTGTAAACACGAATGAATTGGACGATAAACTATCACAATTACAATTAGCGCCTAATCCAACTTCGGATATCTTGTCGGTTAAGTTCAACCTTAGCGCAAGTGAAGATTTGCGTTTCCGTGTGCAAGACATGACGGGTCGCTTAATGATGGAAGGCGATTGGGGTACCGTAAATAGCGGTGTTTATTCCGAGCAATTGGAAGTTACCGGTCTAAGTTCAGGAATGTACATATTGGAGATCGTATCGGATGCTGGTAAGCAAGTCGTGCGGTTTGCGGTACAGCGTTAATCTGTTACAATAAGAAGTCAAATATAATATAAATTACACGGGCCGCTCTGTAGATGAACAGGGCGGCCCGTTTGTTTTGCTTCCGACTACAATAGAGATTATGTAACTTTATTTTTGAGGCCGGAATTGATCTTTTTGCCCCCATCTTCTTTCCTTTTTTCGCCGTAATTACCCCATTATGGCTGCAAAAAGCGCATTGCTGGGAACAAAAATCTCTAATTCCGGCCT
>JAYUKX010000147.1:0-33616 GCA_043764095.1 Chitinophagales bacterium | reverse complement strand
CTAAGTACAGCAGCAGCATTTAATGCTGAAACACTGATCCAAACAGTGGCCGCTCTCTATAAAGACAACTGTTCTAGTCAACTTTTGGTCACTTTGACTGATACGATTGCCGGAGAAAACAACACTAATTGTACGTGGTCTTTTGATTACGAATTTACTATTTCTGATAGTTGCGACAATAGGGTGACTTGTACAGTGACTCGTAGCGGTGGCGATACCGGAAAGCCCGTATTAAATGATTTGGATGTTACTTGTAGCCGTTTGGACATAAAAGAAGTGAATGAGTGCTTAAGTGCAGCAGCAACATTTAATGCTGAAACACTGATCCAAGCAGTGACCGCTCTCTATAAAGACAATTGTTCTAGTCAACTTTTGGTCACTTTGACCGATACGATTGCCGGAGGAAACAACACCAATTGTACTTGGTCTTTCGGCTACGAATTTACCATTTCTGATAGTTGCGAGAATACAGTGACTTGCATTGTTACACGCAGCGGTGGCGATACAGAAGATCCAGTATTAGCCGACCCCGAGCTCAATTGCAGCACTTTAGACACCACAAACCTAAACCAATGCCTAGCAGACGCACAAGAATTTAACGGAACAGCGCTAATTAATGATGTAAAGAAGTTATACAAAGATAATTGTTCTGAAGTAACAGTTACGTTATCAAATACAATTGGCGATGAAAAAAATTCAGAATGTGCTTGGTCATTTACTTACGAATTCACCATTTCCGATGCATGTGAAAATTCAACCACCTGCTCCGTAGTTCGTAGTGGCAGCGACCAAAATCCTCCTAAGATCATTTCTACTTTTTCGGCCAATGAACCTGATATTAATGGCTATGCATGTGGAGATACCATTAGCATTTCAGCAGGGCCAAGCACGTGCTTTGCAACACGTACCATCACAAAACCTATCTGGGAAGATGAATGTGGTAGTGAATTTGGGGTATTAACCAGCCAGTCTGCAAGTGGTGGTGTTAACCTTTCTAATTCAGGTGACTTCGTCTCCGGTAATTTCCCAGGCGGCTCAACTGTTGTAACCTTCACAGGTACTGATGAATGTGGTAATACAGGCTATTGCACATTAACCATTATTGTAACCGACCAAGTAGCACCTACTATTGTTTGTCCAACAAATATTACTGTTGAGGCTAACAATGAAGGCTGTACCGCCAGTAATGTGAACTTAGGTCAGCCTTTTGCCAATGATAATTGTCCAGAATTTATGGTGACAAATGATGCGCCTACTACTTTCTCGACAGCATCACTAACCACAGTAACATGGACAGTGACGGATATTGGTGGCAATACTGCGACCTGTACACAAACAGTTAAGGTGATCAAAACACTCGTAGCATCCGCAACAATAACTATTCCAATCGCTTGTAATGGAGGAGAGGCTACAGTAACTGCAAGTGCTACTGGAGGAACCGCTGCCACTTATCTTTGGTCAAATAGCCAATCAACATCTGCTGTGACTGTTACCGCTGGAACTTATACGGTTACCATTACAGATACAAATGGCTGCACGGCTTCAGCAACAGTAATCGTAAGTCAGCCATCGGCGCTTTCGTCAACGACTAATAGTAGTAATCCAACCTGTTTTGGTTTCTCAAATGGTAATGCTTCGGTGACTGCAACAGGCGGCACTGCTCCTTATACGTTTGAATGGAATACATTACCGATACAAACAGGTTCTGTCGCATTTAATGTGCCTGCTGGTACCTATACAGTCACCATTACAGATGCTAATAAGTGCACCAAGACGGCCAGTGTAACACTGATGGCTCCGGCTGCTTTGACAGCATCAGCCATGTCCACACCAATTGCATGCAATGGTGGAACATCAACAGTGACCGTTACTGCAACAGGGGGCACAGGGGTAATAACGGGTACAGGCACTTTCGAGAATGTAACTGCTGGAACATACACATATACGGTTACTGATGGCAATAATTGTACGGCGAGTACCACTATTATTATTGCTCAACCGGCAGTGCTGTTCACTTCTATTAGTTCTAATCCAATCCTTTGCAATGGAGGCACTACCACTGCTACGGCAAGTGCTTCTGGTGGAACAGCAGGTTACACCTATCTTTGGTCAAATGCAGAGACCACAGCAACAGCAACAGGATTAGTCGCAGGAACTTATACGGTTACGGCTAAAGATGCCAACAATTGCACGGCTACTGCCACCGTTACACTTACGCAGCCGACATTACTGGTAGCCACCGTATTTACCACTACCAATCCAACTTGCGATAAAAGTAATGGATCTGCCAGCATCACCGCGAGTGGAGGAACAGGGCCTTACACGTATATATGGCCAAGCCCTATTACTACCAACAGCCCAACCGCCACTGGTCTTGCCGCAGGCACATATACTGTAACCGTCCAAGACAATAACCTTTGTATAGCAACTGTTTCGGTGGTATTGACCGCTCCCGAGGCTTTAGTCATCACACCGGTAGTAGTCAATCCCGTTTGTATAGGTAGCAATGGTAGCATTACGCTCAATACTACAGGCGGCACACCCAATTACCAATATAGTCTCAATGGCGGTGCTTTCCAGCCATCTAATACATTTAATGTAGGTGTTGGCACTTATACTGTTTTAGTAAAAGACGATGCTAATTGTACCGCCACGGCTACGGGTATCGAACTGATACAAACAGATAATGTACCACCAACGATCACTTGTCCGCCTAATATTACAACAGCAGTAGCCAATGCCGCACCATGTGTTGCTACTGGCTTTGCACTAGGTAGTGCAGTGGCAAATGACAATTGTCCGAACTATGTAGTGACCAATGATGCACCTATGTCATTCCCAGTAGGTACCACTACGGTGACTTATACGGTGACACAAGCAGGTGCTGGTACAACCACCAGTGCAACTTGTACCCAAACCATAAATGTATCTGCCGCACCAGTATCAGCCACAATTACTCCGGCTGCCTCCACCACTATTTGTGTGGGTGGTAGTGTAAATGTATCGGTCAATGTGATAGCAACAGGTACTTATACCTTAGTGGCTTCTGCTACAAATGGTACAACTACTAGCACTGCTATGGTTGGAGGCGCAGGCAATGGTACGGCTTCTGTTCCATTTACCTTTACCTCTCCAGGTACCTACACGGTGAGTTTAACGAGTCTTAACGATGCAGTCGGTTGTACTGCTACATTATCAGGCACTACCGACATCATTGTAGTGGAGAATGCAACAATTAGTATAACTCCTACAGCAACAACAGTTTGCGCAGGAGGCAACATTAATTTTAGTGCCGTACTCACTGGTGGCAATGGCTGTACCATTACTTGGGAATCCAGCGCAAACCTCAGTGGGCCATGGGCAACAGTAGGGAATGGCGCGACTTATTCTGCTTCCAATATTTTGGCCAATACTTATTATCGAGCAGTAGCCAACTGTACTGGTAGTGGCTGTGGACAAGCCGTTTCTGATATAACACTAATTACGGTGTTACCTGATCCAGTATTGAGCATTACTGGCCCAACATCGGTATGCGCAACGAATTCAGCCACGCTTACTGCAATATTAACAGGTGGAATCGGCTGCGCTATCAACTGGCAATCGGGTACTTCTGCTAGCGGGCCATGGACAGCCGTAGGTGCGCCGGGCAGTACATTCAGTACTGGTAACCTCGCAGCGGGTACGTATTATTTCCGCGCTATCACTACTTGCTCTGGCAATGGCTGTGCAGGCGATCCATCCAATGTAATGACAATTGTGGCGGGTAATCTTGCAGCAACAATTACCGGAACTACTACTATTTGCCAAGGCCAATCGGCTAACCTGACCATTAATATTACAGGCAGTACAGTATTCCCATTCACAGTGGTGTATCAGTCTAACGGTGTTGATCAGGCTCCGATTACCATCAATAGTTTACCATATACTTTAACGGTTAGTCCAACAGCAAACCGCACCTACCGCTTAAAATCGGTTACAGATGCCAATGGTTGTTCCGTTTCTGGCACGCCGTTTTATAGTGCTGGTGGTTCCGCTGTTGTAGGTGTTAATCCAGCGGCTACTATCAACGCGGGTAACGATCAAACCATTTGTGCTGGTGCTACAGCTATGCTAAGTGGTACAATTGGTGGTGCTGCCACTAGTTCAACTTGGACAACATCGGGTACGGGTACGTTTAATAATGCGGCTATGTTAAATGCCATTTATACGCCATCATCAGCGGATATTACGGCAGGAAGTATCCAATTGATTCTCACTACGAATAACCCGGCAGGTATATGTCCAGCAGTATCTGATACAATGGTCTTGACCATTAAGCCACCATTCTCTGCTACTTTGGCATTTGCCGAAGGTGAAGATGGCGTTATTTGTGCAGGCGAAAGTGTTGCGATGGAAATCACCAGCTCGGGAGGTACTGCCCCTTGGATATTTGTATATGAAATAAATGGAGTACCGACCACCGCAACGAGCAGCAGTAATCCTTATTCATTTATGGTATCACCTACAATAAACACCAATATTACCCTTATCTCTGGGGCATCTAGTGGTTGTTTGGCAACTATAAGTGGTGGTGTGGATATTATTGTAAATGAAGCACCAATTTTGTCGGCAGTAACTACGCAAGTGAAGTGTTTTGGCCAAAGTAATGGATCTATTGATTTAACAGTAACCAATAATATAGATGAATCCTTAGAGTTACTGACTTATGCATGGTCTAATAGTGCCACGACACAGGACATTAGTGGGCTTGGTCAAGGCACTTATACGGTAACAGTATATGCCGGCAATGATTGTTCTACTACGGCTACTTATACCATTAGCCAACCTGATATACTGGCTGCTACCAATACCTCAGTGAATAATATTTGTGCAGCGAACCAATTGGGCTCGGTTGATCTTTCCGTAACAGGCGGCACAACGCCGTATAGTTATCTTTGGTCTAATAATGCCACAACGCAAGACATATCGGGTTTGGCCAATGGTAATTATACCGTTACAGTCACCGATAAGAATGGTTGTACAACCGCTACCAGTATTTCCATTATTCACTTAGACAATGCACCACCAGAGGTAACAACTGCCATGCCCCTAACTATTGCATGTGACAAATCTAATGGAGAGGCACTTTACGCTTGGTTGGATCAGCATGGCGGCGCAACGGCCACGGATAATTATACCCCATCATTAGAATTAGATTGGAGCGATGACTTCATGGAATTGAGCAATTTATGTGGTGCTACTGGTACAGCAACCGTCATATTCACTGTGACTGACCAATGCGGCTTATCTAGTACAACCTCTGCTACATTCACTATTATTGATAATACACCACCAATAATAGTATCTGCCCCTAATGCAACCGAAGAATGCGGACCAAATTCTGAATTAGCATTTTCTAACTGGCTAATCAATCATGGTGGTGTAACGGCTACCGATGCTTGCGGAAGTGTCACGTGGTCAACAGTACCAAGTATGCCTGCATTAAGCGATGGTTGTGGTGCAACAGGTACGGTAACCGTTACCTTTATTGCAACCGATGATTGTGGCAATTCAAGTTCAACAAGTGCTACATTTAGCATTATGGACTCGACAAATCCAAGTATTACTCAAGCAGCCAGCAACTCAACAGCGGAATGTGGGCCTAATGCCAACGCAGCATTTAATACTTGGTTGAATAATCGTGGTGGAGCAACAGCAACAGATGTTTGTGGCAGCATCACTTGGTCAACAACACCAAGTACGCCTGCATTAAGCGATGGTTGTGGCGAAACAGGTACAGTAACTGTTAACTTTATTGCAACCGATGATTGTGGCAATTCAAGTTCAACAAGTGCTACATTCAGCATTACGGATACGACTAAACCTAGTATTACTCAAGCAGCCAGCAGTTCAACAGAGGAATGCGGGCCTAATGCCAGCACAGCATTCACTACTTGGTTGAACAACCACGGTGGAGCAACAGCCACAGATATTTGCGGTAGCATCACTTGGTCAACAATACCAAGTACGCCTGCATTAAGCGATGGTTGTGGGGAAACAGGTACAGTAACTGTTAACTTTATTGCAACCGATGATTGTGGCAATTCAAGTTCAACAAGTGCTACATTTAGCATTACGGATACGACGAAACCTAGTATTACTCAAGCAGCCAGCAGTTCAACAGTGGAATGCGGGCCTAGTGCTAGCACAGCATTCACTACTTGGTTGAACAACCACGGCGGTGCTACGGCCACAGATATTTGTGGTAGCATCACTTGGTCAACGGACCCAAGTACGCCGGCATTAAGTGATGGTTGTGGCGCAACAGGTACCGTAACTGTTAACTTTATTGCAAGCGATGATTGTGGCAATTCAAGTTCAACAAGTGCTACATTTACCGTTACGGATACAACTAAGCCTAGTATGACACAGGCGGCTAGCAACTCAACAGTAGAATGTGGGCCAAATGCTAATACAGCATTTACCACTTGGTTAAATAACCATGGTGGTGCAACAGCAACAGATACTTGTGGTAGTGTAACTTGGTCAACATTGCCAAGTGTACTCTTATTCAGCGATGATTGTGGGGCAACCGGCGCTGTAACTGTTACCTTTATTGCAACGGATGATTGTGGTAATTCAAGTACAACAAGTGCCATATTTACCATCGTAGATACAACAGCACCAGTATTAACAGATTTCCCTGAAGACCTTGTCGTTGAATGTGATGGGACGGGTGATACGACAGCATTCAGTGTCTGGCTGAATGATGTAGGCGGAGCGAGGGCTTCTGATGCTTGTGGAAGCGTTACTTGGTCATGGACTTATCCCGCATTAAGTGACGATTGTGGCGCAACTGGTATGCGAATTGTTACATTTAAAGCGACGGACGAATGTGGAAATACAACGACCACAACAGCAAAATTCACCATTGAAGATACTACTGAACCACAAATGTTATTTGGAGGCGATATTGAGGATATCGAAGTAGATTTCAGCGAAATACCCGATGCTCCAGAAGTAACCGCTAGTGATCTATGTGGTACCGCAACGGTAGAACTAGATGAATTGACTGAAGGTTCGCCTTGTGACGATACGTTTACCTTAACCCGCACCTGGACGGCTACTGACGAATGTGATAATTCAACATCCATCACGCAAGTCATTACCATTCTTTTTGACTTGAAACCAGGTTCAATAACAGGTAACCAAACCCTTTGCGAAGACCAAGATCCAACTGAGATTACAAGTGTTAATCCGGGTAGTGGTTACCAAACGATTGCTTATCGTTGGGAAATGAGTTATAATAGTGGTGCATTCGATACCATAACAGGTGCTAATGCAGCCACTTATGACCCAGGCGTATTGACACCTGCTGGTACTTATCAATTCCGCAGGTTCTTGGTATCTTCTGGAACATGGATGGGCGGTGCCTTTAGTTGTGAATCCATTGAATCGGATACGGTGACTATCAATGTACAAGCATTGGCTAATATTTCGGTAACCATGTCGGCTAATGTAGATACAATATGTGCTGGACAACTCGTCACCTTTACTGCTGTTCCTGTAAATACTGGTATTAATCCTACCTATGTTTGGAAACGCGATGGTGCGGTTATTTCGGGTGCAAATGCAGCAATTTTGGTATTAACGGCCACTTCTGGTACAATGCCAAGTGCTACCCAAATTGCTAATGGCGATTCCATTACAGTAGAGGTGACACCAAGTACAGAAGTAGCATGTCCTCGTCCATCATTCGCTAGTTCTAATTTAGATTCGGTAGTGGTAAGGCCATCTTTTGTTCCGTCTGTTACAATAATGACCAATACGAACCCAGTCTGCCCGGGTGCAAGCATCACATTTGTAGCCCAACCAATCAATGGCGGTATCAACCCCGTTTATCAATGGTTATTAAACAGCAGCATGGTAGGCATTAATAATGATTCATTAACGTTGTCCAACTATAATGCTAACGACACGGTAATGGTCATTATGACTCCATCGAGTGAAATATGCGTAAGTCCGGCAATTGATACATCCAATAAAATTATCATTCTAGTATTACCACCCACGCCGCTGGCGGGCTGTAAGAATGTCACAGTGGTACTAGATACTACGGGACTTGTGAAAATCACACCCGAACTCGTCAATAATGGCTCTAATATCAATTGTGGCCTATTCACAGGAAGTGTTAGCCCTGCATCGCTGAGCTGTAAAGATGTTGGCCCTAATTTGGTTATTCTAACCGTAACCGACCCGGCTACCGGCGATTTGGATACATGTCATGCCATTGTTACTATACGCGATGATCAAGTGCCGGTGATTACCTGCATGCCTTCCTTTGCGCTTAGTCTCGGAGGAACAGGTACGGCATTACTTGAACCAGCATTGGTATTGCTTGACGCGGTGGATAACTGTGGTTTGCTTTATACCGTAAGTCCGAATATGTTCGATTGCGATGATGTTGATTCATTAAGGACAGTTACATTAACAGCAACAGATAATGGTGGCAATACCGCCACCTGTTCGACCACTGTATTGATTAGAGAAACTGTTCCGCCTGTATCTGCAACTTGTGCACAAAGCATAACCCTCCCGATACCACCGGAAGGTATTACGCTCAATGCTGTGTTATTGGGTATTACGGACAACTGTACTGCACAGAATGAGATCAAACTGACATTCCCAGGAGGTTCTTCCTTTGGTGTTGGGGATACTGGTACCACAGTTACGGTTGTTTACACTATGACAGATGAATTTGGTAATACCTCCATGTGCGTTACGTTTATTACGTTTACATCCGGGGGAATGAACAAAGGGGGTGCGCCTGTAAATCCGACGAAGATGAATCAGGATAGAACCAATACAGCGGCATCAAAACAAGCAGTTGAGTTGAAGGTATATCCAAGTCCGATGCTAGATCAAGGTTATATTACCTATTGGTTACCAGAGGATGGAGATGTCAATATCGAACTTTGGGATGTGAATGCACGTTTGATAAAAACCCTACAAGACGCTCCAATGATAGGCGGTGCGCATGCCATTCAATGGCAACGCGAAACGCTATCAGAAGGTATTTACTTTGTTGTATTGCGGGTGAATGGCATACCAACCGTTTATAAAACGTTGATAATAAGTCGTTTGTAATATATTCGATATGAAGGAGTAGCCAGTAATTGCCTTTTGGGCATTCTGGCTGCTCCTTTTTTTATTTATGGATTTGGTATTTATTTTGTGCAGTAGGACAGATATGATAATCCTCAGCGTACTTTCCTTTTTTATAGAAAATAGCACCTTTGCCCTATTTATCCTACTTTCGTTGAAATACCATTTCTAATCGTTGAATATATGTATCCTGTACCGTAAAGCAGCCCTTTCTTTGTCGCATTATTCACAATAAACCAAAATATCATGTCAAATTTTTCAGTGTCCTCAGACCAACAATTTAGTACTATACAGTCTTGTATGTTATCCTATTTTTTTATAACCGTACACTTTTATTTTAGGTAATTTAATTTGAGATTTGAAACAAAGTACAAGTACCACGAATCCTGTAAAGGTGCTATACAACAATATAATTTGCTAAAAAAACGGCATCGTTCTGAACTGCTAATATGTGACACACAATTAATGTCCCGTCCAAATGCCAATTTTAAGAAAAGGCACTATATTACCACAAAAAAGGCTAATTAAAACCCTACCCAATTTTTGGTACGGTTTTTGTACTTGATAGCATTGAAAATTAGTGGACTGGTGGTTTTTACAAGGGAAACGCGGTTTGTTTTGGAAGGGAACGGTTTTAGATTTGCAAAATATTTGCAAATAAAAAGACATGATTTCAAAATATCGTTGTAACCTTGCACCATTATTTTTAATCCTATTATTATTTTAATCCCCTGAATATAGATCTAAATACTTGGTTATCAAGCATTTAATTTGTTTTCAGGAATACAGTGGCGGTTGGTGAAGTGTGGTTTCAAAATGGTTTCCCTCTCAAATTTGGATGCTCGGCAACGGGTGAATTCCGTTATCTGTATATAGATACACGGTTCAAATTATACATTTTGAATTTTTTACACATTTTGAAAAAATATTTATTCTATTACCAACCCAATTCGATTTCTATGAAGGATACTCAACCCTTCTTTACTCTATCCCATATTCATTTTTCACAAATTTTTTTATCCATGAACGTATTTAGTTACTCACGCCAACTGGCGCAGGGGATGCTGGTATTGCTATTCACATTGGCCACTGTGGCTGGGTTGAATGCACAAGCCTGTACACTTTCGCCTTTGGCTCCGTTTGCTCCCGTCCCAACATTTGATTTGCCACTTAGCGCAACACCGTTGGTGCCATTGATGGGAGTCCCTACTGCAAATGCGACGTTTAATGCAAATGTTGCTTCTGCTTATTTTCAGTCCGACTGTAGTTTTACACCATTAACCTTTAGGATTTATACATCTGCAGTTGGTGGTGCTTCTGTCGCCTCTGAATCATTTCAATGCGCCAATGTAGGCCCGTATATTAGCCGCTGGGTGACCACTGTCGGACTTATCCTAACGGAAAGCCCAAGAAGGGAAGTTCAGTTTAGGGTAGTAGATATTACGAATCCTTCATTCCCCGTAATGCCACCTGTCACTACTAATACAGGTGTAGGTGCTACAACATGTGGTGTTGTCGTTAATGGCATTAATGCCAATCCATCCGATAACTGTACTATACCCAAATTAACTTGGGCAATTACAGGTGCTACTACCTTGAACAGTGCTGCAACAGGCATCAACCAAGCAAGTGGTACTGTGTTTAATGTAGGTGTTTCTACTGTAACGTATACTGCAACAGATGCTTCTGGCAATACGGGTACAACATCATTTACGGTAACAGTAAATGACAACACAGTTCCTGTTATCACTTGCCCTGCTACGCCGATTAATCGCTCTACAAATGCTGGGGTATGTACTTATACCTATACGAATAGCGATCCATTGGCTACTGCTACTGATAATTGCACCAACACGTTTACTTACGCTTATACTTTAAGCGGTGCAACTACTGCTGGCCCGCTGTCATCATTAGTTGGACAAGTTTTCAACTTAGGTACCACAAATATTAGTGTAACCGCAACTGCTGCAAATGGTGTTGCCCCCCTAACGACAGCACCTTGTCTGTTTAGTGTTGTGGTTGCTGATAATCAGCCTCCAGTAATTGGAACAGTTCCAGGTAACCTTACCTTATATACCAGTGACAATGTAAATACACCACTAAACCTTTGTGATGCCGACACTACATGGACGCATCCAACAGTTTCGGATAACTGCGGTGTATCGACTCGTACCATTGCCTTGAGCGGTGTTACTTCGTTACCTGCTGCGGCGTTTACTTCGGCGACTACGGCTTCTTTTGCCTTTAATTTAGGCGTAACAACGGTAACTTACCTAGCAACAGATGTTAACGGCCTTACTTCAACTAAAACATTTACGGTAACCGTATTGGACAATGCACCTCCTAGCGTTACTGCATCCAATCAGGTATTTAATGCAGTAGTTGATACCTTTACCTGCGGTAAAGACATTACATGGATGCGTCCATCACTAGGAGCACCACAAGATTGTGGCCCAGTGACCATAACAGAGACCTTTATTTCTGGTCCAAACCCAAATGTATTAACTGGTTTACTTCCATTTAATACAACAACTGGTGGCGGCGTAGCCAATACCAATTTTCCTGCTGGTACTACGGTGATCCGTTATTCTTGGGTGGATAATTCCCCTGCTTCTGCGGATTTTTCGGTATTATATACTTTTAACGTAACAGAAAGTGTGCTTCCAGTTGCAGCATGTCAAAATATCAGCCTAAACTTGGATGCTAATGGTACAGCTACAATGTTAGCCTCGGCTGCGGATAATGGTTCTTCTGATAACTGCCCTGCATGGAAGTTAGCAGTGACCGCTCCAAACGGATCTCCAGTTCCATTAACAGGCAACATCAATTTTGATTGTAGCGATTTGGTGGGACAACCTTTAGCCGGCTGGCCTTACACTTTAACGGTTACAGATGCAAGCAACAACACAAAATCTGCTACTTGTACCGTAAAGATTGTTGATAATGCAAAGCCATTATTGACTTGTCCTGCCAATCTTACCGTTTCTACGGGTGCAGCCGACTGTATCGGCAATATTGCTACTGCTGGTGATTTGGCATTAGGTATTTTCCCAAATGCTGGTAAATACGACGACAATTGCGATATAACAAGCATCACTATTGCTGGTAATAATTCAGTTGACTTGAATGGTGCAACTATGCCTATCGAGACATCATTAACCTTTACTGGTACCAATCCATCAGTTTCTCTTTCTGGTGCTAAATTTGGCCTCGGAACGACTAACTTGACTTACACTATTACGGATCAAAGCGGTAATGTGGAGGTATGTAACTTTATCGTTGTGGTAAAGGATAATGTAGCACCCGTTGCAACAGGATGCCCTACTCCGCTCGCTGGACCCATTGCGTCTATTAACGTAAATATCAATACCGTATCTTGCTCATTTATTCCAACAACACCACTATGGAATGTTACATTTGCTGATCCAGGTGCTTGTTCATTGCCTGTAAACGTTGTTACAACAGGCGGTACACCTACTAGCCCGTTCCCACAAGGGGAAAATCCGATCACGATCACTGCAACGGATGCTTCTGGTAATGTTACGGTTTGTAGTTTTATTGTTGATGTAGCCGATTTTATCGCTCCTGATGCAAAATGTAAAACGGCAACGGTAAATCTAAGTACGCCAACATCATTAACACCTGCACAGGTGAACAATAATAGTACGGACAATTGTACGTTGCTCGATCCAACCAACCCAAGTCATTTTGCTTTGTTTGCTTTGAACGGCGTTTCTCCGCTTACTTTTACCTGCACAGACGTACCTTCAAAAAAAGTAGTTTTGAAGGTAACAGACAGAGACGGCAATTCCGATACTTGCCAAGTAAACATTACTGTGGTAGATAATATTTTACCTATTTGCGCTACTCAGAACATTGTACGCCAATTGAGCGCTACTAACCCAGGTTCAGTGACTGTTTTAGCCAGTGAAATAGACAACAGCAGCAGCGATAACTGTGGCTTGGCTGTAACCAATCCATTCCAAATCAGTTTGAACACACCTGTTTCATTCCAAAATAGTGTGACATTCACTTGTGCTCAAAAAGGCGCAAATGCTGTTTTTTTAAGGGTAACCGACAAAAACGGAAATACATCCTCTTGCGCAGCAACCGTTACTATTCAGGATGTTACACCACCAGTAGTATTAACATCACCTGCGGCAATTACGGTCAATTGTGACGTTGTAAGTGCTTTCCCAACTGTAGCGGCTTATGTAGCTACTTTACCTGACGCTACTTTTGGTGATAATTGTGCGATAGCAACCATCAATGAGACCTTCACAACAGCCATTGGTACTTGTCCAAATGCGTTTACGATCACGCGTACATGGACTGCATCTGATACCAACACACCAGCATTGACCGTTCAAGCAGTTCAAATCGTTGTTGTGCAGGATATTACCAAACCAGTAATTACAACACCTGTAATTGCCGAAACACTTAATTTGAGTAGTTATTCAGTTTGCAAACCAGTAAAAAATTACACCGTTACTGTAACCGACAACTGTTCCGTTGGTAACACAACGACTTGGTCGGTGGAATACGCAAACAATACAAACCCAACAGGCGCTGATGAGCAAGGTACAGGTACTACAACAGCCATTACTGCTGGATTTGCCACTGGTATCAATGTGATTACCTTTACATCTACCGATCAATGTGGTAACTCCACCTCAAATACCATTACCGTAACGGTAGTTGACGATGTAAAACCAGTATTTGCATCTTATAATCAACCATTTACGACAACAACATACTGCGGTAAAGCATTTACTTACGATAACACAGCAGGTATTTGTGGTTACACTTTCCAATGGGTACGCCCTTGGAATGGTGATATTACAGATTGCAGTACTTTTTCGTTTAGCCCTGAAAGTATTATAGCCGTAACACAAACTGGTAGCCAAAATTTATCGGTAAATCCAGTCTTTACTTGGGATGTAACTAATTCATTTACAGAATTGGTAGCACTTTCCTTGACGTTGCCAGTGGGTACAACGACATTTACCTATAATGCAACTGACGCAGCAATGAACACACAAACTTGTTCATTTACAGTTAAGGTAAACGATGTACAGCCGCCAACCCTTACCGGTTCGACTACAGCGCTGCTCAACTCAATTTGCCCAACACAGCAAGTACCAGATTATACTGGCCTTGTTAATGTAATGGACAACTGTCCACAAAATGTAACATTAACGCAGTCTATTTTGTCTCCAGTATTGATTAACCCTTGGACACCTGCAACCACAATTGCTAACGTTTTTGGTGCCAACCCAATTCTGGATAATGGCACATTTGTCGTACGCATTACGGCAAATGACGGTGTTAACCCACCTTTCAACCGCGATATTACGGTAACATTGGATGATAATACTGCACCAATTCCAACGCTAGGCTCTTTAGCACCAGATACATCATTGTGTGGTTATATTATTTTGGACGCACCAACAGCCAATTCAAACTGTACTGCTGGTAATGTGATCTATGGTACTCCAGGTGGTATTTTTAGTTCAATTCCTGCACCAGGTTTCCCATTGGTGAACGGACAAGTAACGCATTATCGCGTTGACCTACCACCAAGTTTTGGTTGTACACCATTCACGATTACTTGGACTTACAACGATGGCAATAACAATACATCTAGCCAGCCACAGCAGGTTCTGCTTTGTCCAGATGTGACGGCGCCAGTTGCAAAATGTAAGACAAGCCCAATCAGTATTACGTTATCGCCGATTACAAAGAGTGCTACATTGACCACAATGATGGTGGATAATGCTAGTTTTGATCCAAACAATTGTAATCCGTTTACGCTTTCTTTGAGCAAAACTAATTTCACTTGTGCCGATGTATCGCCGAACAATACTGGTGCGACAACAGTAACAATGACTGCATCTCAAACTGTAAATGCAGTGGTTTTGTCTTCTCAATGTACAGTACAAGTAAAGGTAATTGATAACACGCCACCAGTATTTGTAGCAACGTCATTACCTGCAAATGTTACGGTTGATACCTGCTCAATAGGCTATGCTTTGCCTGCTGTTCCTACGGTTACTGCCGTGGACAGTTGCTCTGCTGTTGTTAGTTTTGTACAGTCGTCAACACAAGGCACAAGTGGTGCTTCCAAGTACAATTATGTGGTAACACGCACTTGGACTGCTACTGACGTATTTGGAAATACGGCTACTGCATCGCGTACAATTACCATTCGCGACGTGAAAAAGCCTGAATTTACACTACCTTCAGCAGCTAATTTGATATTCAGTACTGCTCCAGTAACTACGACTTGCGATGCAGTTACAACGCTTAATATTGCTAATATCATCAGTGATTGCGCACCAGATAATGAATTGACGATCAATGTTAGTCCAGCGTATTTCAGTTTGACGGATCTTAATGAAACATTATCGGTAGGTTCACATGTGATTACCCTTACTGCCACAGATCCAAGTGGTAATTCCGCTACTGCGTCTTTGACTATTGTGGTGAAAGATGCTACAAAGCCAATTGCTTCTTGTATCAACGGTATTTCAGTTGCCTTGAACGCTAATGGTCAAGCGATCGTTACACCTAATTTGATCAACAACCAAAGTAGTGATAATTGCACCAATATTACTTTCCAAATTCAAGAATTGGAAGGCCTCAATGGCGATACGATTGGTAATCCTGCTGCACAATTGATATTTGGTTGTAGTGATGCCGATAATGATACCAAGTACCCTATTATCCTTTGGGTAAAAGACGCTGCTGGTAACTTTAATTTCTGCGAGACCAACGTTGTCATTCAGGACAATGTAGCACCAGTACTTACCTGCCCAGCCAACCTTTCTGTAAGTTGCGAAACCATTGCAACTGCCAACTTGGGTGTTGCCACAGCAGTTGATAATTGTAACAATAATACAGTGGGTGGTGTTACCTATCCATTAATTACTGTTACGCCATCTATCACAGGAACTTATCTTTGCCAAGGCATCACACGTACTTTCAAAGCAGTGGACTTGGCTGGTAATTCAGCAACTTGTACACAGGTTATTACAGTTACAGACACTAAGCCTCCTGTATTTACAGTGAAGCCCCCTAGCGATACTATTTCTTGTAATGATCCATTAATCAATGTTCAACCAGTACTTTCGGATAATTGCACACCAACAGATAGTATTAAAGTGGTATTGACCGAGGTTTCTACTAAAACCCTGACTGGCTGTACGAAATACGACTACACCACTACCCGTACATGGGTTGCAACCGATAAGTGCGGCAACTCCAGCACACACACTCAAGTACTTAAAATTAAAGATAAAACTAGCCCTAAGTTTACAGGTATGCCCGATACGATTAATGTATTGACGGCTAATTTCCCTGTATCCACCAACTGTTCAGCGCCAGTCACCTTGAACGCGGCTCAATTCTTTGACGAATGTGCATTGCTCACAGAGTGTACGATTAATTCGATTACCTTCTCCCCTACTTTCTTGCCTTCTATTACCCCAACGGTATTGAATGTGAGCGGTAACTATCCAGTAGGTACAACCAAAGTATTCTTTACGTTGACAGACCCTTGCGGAAATATTGGAAAAGACTCTGTAACCATTATCGTAAAAGACAACAGCACGCCTGTCGCAAAATGTGATAATATTTCAGTAGTATTGAGCAATAACGGTCAAGCAACGATTACTCCACTCGATATCGACAACAACAGTTTTGACAACTGTGGTCTCGCATTAGCCGGTGGTTTAACATTGGATAAAACACAATTTGATTGCGAAGATCTCGGTGCAAATGTCGTTGTGCTTACAGCAAAAGATATTTACGGTAATGTAAATACTTGCCAAGCAACGGTAACCGTAACAGCAGGTGCAAACTCAGGCTTCAACCTAGTTACAACTGTAGTAACACCTACTTATTTTGGTGCTACAAATGGTTCAGCAACAGCAGCAGCAACAGGCGGTTCTAATAACTTCGCTTATGTATGGAACACAGGTGCTACTACCGCAACGCTTTCGGGTGTTGCAGCAGGTACCTATACCGTAGCCGTAAGCGACCAATTTAGCGGTTGCCAGAAATTGGCTACAGTTATTGTACCAGAAGGACCAAAAGTGAAATTCTCCGTAGGTAGCGCAGCTGGTGCACAGAACACGATCATTAAAGTACCTGTAACGGTGGATAATTTCCAACAAATTTCAGGGTTTACCTTTACACTCAATGTTCCAACTACTGCTGTAGGCGCACCAGTTACACCAATTGCATTGGCGAACATCAACCCATTATTGGGAACTGGTTTGAATGCTAGTGTAAACGGTAATGTAGTAAGCATACTTTATTTGAACGGTACAGGTAGCAATGTTAACCTTCCACAAGGTTCACTATTGTTCAACCTTTGCATTCAATTGAGTAATGCAACATTGGGTACTTCAAGCCCCGTAAATATCGAAAATGCACCAGTTCAGTTCCAGGTATTGCGCGGTACAACCGTCGTTCCTGCGGATCAAATGAACGGTTCTGTACAGATTACACAAGGCTTGAACGAATACGATATCAAAGGTGATATTAATCCTTGGCAAAACCCAACTACAGGTATTCCAAACGTAACGGTAACTACTACTGGCCCAACGCCAGCACTTACACCGTTCCCAACGACTACTTTAGGTATCTACCAATTTGATAATATCGTAGCGAATACCAATACAACAACCAGTGCTGTAAAAAAACAGTCTGGTAACAACAAAATCGACATCATCGACCAAGGTTTGTTATTGAAGCATATCTTTGCAACTGCGACTAGTCCATCATCATTGACCTCACCTTACCAGCGTGTAGCGGCAGATGTTAACTTTGATGGCCAAATCAATATCATCGACTTTGCTTTGATCCAACGCTTGTTGTTGGGTACAGTACAAAATTTGGAAGGTACAGCAGCCAAAGATTGGGTGTTTATCCCTAAATCTTATACGTTCCCAACCACTACTACAGCACCATTCCCAAATCCGGTATATGCTGCACTTCCAGTATTCCCACAAACAATTGGCCATACGCCATTGTTCCAGGATCAATTGGATGACGATTTTGTTGGTGTACGTATGGGTGACTTAAATGGTGATGCACCATTGAACCTTGGACCGATTGATATAACTGATCGCAATGATGAAACGTTGAAACTACGTTTACAGGATCGTACCATCAAAGCAGGTGAAACAGTTCAATTGGCCTTCAAAGCAAAAGATTTTGTGAACCAAAACGGTTTCCAGTTGACCTTTGCTTTTGATCCAAATGCACTCGAACTACAAGAAATCCAAACAGGTACAGTGCCAGGTTTGGATGCCGATGCCAACTTTGGTACAACATTGTTGAGCGAAGGTTTCTTGAGCACAGCATGGGTTAATTTTGATGCAGTGACTATTGCGGATGATGAAACATTGTTTACCTTAGTATTCAAAGCAACAACATCTGTAAATGCGCTTTCACAAGCATTAAACGTATCCAACGAAATTGTGAATCCAATGGCAGTACAAGCCGATGGCACAATCCAAAACGTTGAAATTGAATACATTAGCGCAGTATCTTCTACTGGAACGGTAATCAACCAGGATGTGGTGTTGTACCAAAACCAGCCGAATCCATTTGTAGCACAAACAACCATTGGTTTCCGTTTGCCTGCTAATGACCGCTGCGCAGTTCGTATTTATGCTTCTAATGGCCGTTTGGTGAAAACCATTGTCGGCAATTTTGAAAAGGGTTATAACGCTATCCAATTGCAGAATAACGACCTCGGTGGTGCAGGAGTTTATTATTACGAACTCACTACCCCATCGTTCAGCGACCGCAAGAAGATGGTTTTGATTGACTAATTCATCCTCCCTTATTCGATAGGTTGAGGATTCGGAATTCGAGATTTGGGGCAATTACTTATGAAAAAATGTAAGTAATTGCTTCGAATCTCGGATCACCGAATTTTCTGGTATCGAATATCGAATTTTAAAATTACGATATATTTTTCAGCATGAGAAATACAAACATAATCCTTTTATTGTTCGCGTTTTTGTTTCTACCCACCCTCCAATATGCGCAGGTAGTCACCCTAAAAACCGACACAGTAGCTGTCCCATGTACCTCCACCGACACGTTTTTAGTACCTATTAAGGTGCTCAATTTCAATAACTTAGGTGGCCTACAATTTACAATTGAATGGGATAAAACCCTTTCCAAATTTATCCATATCCAAGATTTTAATCCATTGTTGACCAATGGTTTTGTCAATATGGATTCCACCACCCATATCACAAAGGGGCAAATTACATTTGCTTGGCTCGATCCTTCGGGTTTATCCATTCCAAACTCGGGGAACAATACCTTGTTCAATATGGCCTTTGTGCGGTTGGGTGGGGCTTTTTCGCCAGTGGCTTTTGATACTACTGCACTACCATTCCCACCTCCGACGGCTGTTGCGGTTTCTGACCCTAATTTTAACGCCCTCCCTTTTGCGTTATCTATTGGAGGCGTAAAAACCACTGATCTCGTACCACCAACTATTAAATGTCCTGCTCCAGTGCAATTGATGTCTAACTCCCCTATTGCGGTGAGTAATATCCCTCCTACTGGAATTACGGACAATTGCGGGATTAATTTTACAGGCTGGAAATCCACAGGTGCTACAAACGCCAATTTTCCAACTGACCCAGATGCCAGTGGTGCTATTTTTAACCCCGGCATATCAACAGTTACCTATTCCACCACCGATTTTGGGGGAAATACGGCCACCTGTAGTTTTGCAATAAATATAATATTTGATCCAAATGCATCGGATACGCTTACTTTTACAGCAAGTTCGGGTGCCTCAGATTGTGGTGCGGTTTTCTTTACTGATATTACAACAAATAATTTTGATTCCATTTTTGGGGCTCAATTTTCCCTTCAATGGTTGACTTCTGTTTTAAAGTTTGATTCACTAGGTTTGTTCAATACCACGTTGAATGTTACTGCAGGCAATTTCAATACCAGTTTTGCACAAAGTGGCGGCCCAGTGGCTGGTAGCGGCAACCTTTCTTTCGGTTGGAATTCCGATGATTTTTCCAATGGTAGCTCAGTGCCTGATGGTACACGTTTGTTCCGTATTTATTTTACGGTACAAAGCCCACACGGCAGTTCCAGTTCGATTAATTTTGTCAATTTCCCAGCGGCTCAATTGTCGATCAATGCGGCATTGAATCCAGTTGCAACGGTCTATGTATCCGGCCAATTTAATGTGAATGATATTATACCACCGACCATACAATGCCCTCCCAATCAAGCGGTGAGTGCGGTAGGCATGACCTCTGCTACTGTAACTGGGCTTGAACCAGTCATTTTGACAGATAATTGTAGTGGCAGTGTTGCATTGAACTATACACCTGCCGGACTAGGCTCTGGTTTTGGCGTAGGGCCGGCCAACGGTACTTATCCAGGTGGCACCAATACAGTAACCTATAAAGCAACTGATTTGGCAGGTAATACCAGCACTTGTTCGTTTTTGGTTACAGTTGATCTTGGTTCAATTTTTGAATTAAAGATTGACTCCGCGCAGTACAATTGCAATGGTACAAGTACGATCTCTATTCCATTTAGAGTAAAGAAATTTTCGGATATTGCTGGTATGAATTTCCGCGTTGAATGGGATCCGGCGGTGCTGTCTTATACAGGTTTTGGAAATGTCTTTGCGGGTATGGGCATCACAGGTGCCAATTTCCCTAGTGCAGCGACCACAGGGCCTTTGGGTTATGTCAACTTTTTGGCGGTTAGCCCAACTGGTATTTGGCCCAATATTTCCGATGGAGGCATCGTATTTGCTTTAAATTTTACGATTCTAAATCCAAATGCTACCACGGATTTGAAGTTTATTCAACCGCTCAATGCCATTAATGGTTCTTTTGCGGCCACTCCGTTTAACTTTATCAATGGTCATTTTAAGAGTGTTGATCTTACGCCTCCAACGATCACTTGCCCTCCCAACCAATTCGCTCCGGGTGGTGCCAATTGTTCGGCATTGGTGGTATTACCTTCAGCAACTGCAACAGATAACTGTGGTACAGTCTCTTCAATTGTCAATAATGCCCCGCCAACCAGTGTTTATCCTGCTGGCCCAACGGTAGTCGTGTTTACGGCGAAAGATAATTCTAACAACAGTAGTACTTGCTCCATGACGGTGACGGTAAATGCCAATACCGCATTGCAGATCGCCAATTGCCCAACTGCGCCTATTACAATTAATGCTACCCAAAATTGCTCTGCTGCTTTGGCTTATCCAGCCATTTTAGCCTCCAACCCTTGTGTAGCCAACGCTAATTTTACGTATAACTGTAATTTTCCAGTGGGTACTATTCGCCCTGTAGGCACCACAAATGTGGTATGTACTGCTACCCAATTGGGTAATGGCGGCGGATTTGTCACTTGTAATTTCCAAGTAAAAATTGTGGATGCTGCGGCTCCAGTGCTTACTTGTCCTGCTAATTTGACATTGGAAGCGGCTGGTACCGATTGCTTTGTAACGAATCCTTCACTGAATTCACCTACGGTAACCGATAACTGCGACCAAGGGCTTATTGCAACGATCGACCCAGACTTAACGGATACTATTTTTACAGGCGTAAATAATCTTATTTACTTGGCAACAGATAATGCAGGTAATGTTGGTGCTTGTTCTTTTTCGGTAACTGTAAAAGACGTTAACCCGCCAATTATTGCTTGCCCACCTTCTATTACGGTAAGTGCAACCACCAACTGTATGGGCGCTGCAACATGGAGTGCACCAGTAGTGAGTGATAATTGTACCAATATATCCAATATTAATGTGTCAGGAACAGCTACTTCGGGTAACACATTTGCTATCGGCACCAACACCGTAGCATATACAGCAACGGATGCTTCTCAAAATACGGCCTCCTGTACTTTCGATATTATGGTAGTAGAGGATGTGCCGCCAAGTATTACCTGCCCTAATAGCGTTTTCTTGTTATTACCGACCAACAAGTGTGATACCATCATTAATTGGACGGAACCCACAGCAACCGATAACTGCGGTATTGATACAGTGACTACCAATTACGCACCAGGCACGGTATTCCCTTCAGGTGCTACCATGATCGTTTATACTGCAACCGACCTTGCAGGCAATACGGCTACTTGTTCGTTTACGGTAGCAGCATTAGATAAGGTAGCACCCGTATTCACCTCATTCCCGAATGATATTGTGATTACGAATGCAGATCCATGCGGCCATATATTAAACTTGCCCGATCCATCGGGTACCGATAATTGTGATCCCAACCCTATGATTTCTCCTATGGGGGTTTTAAATGATACCTTCCCAATTGGTACCACTAAAATCGAGTTTTTGATCACAGATGCAAGCGGAAATACGACCAAAGACACTTTGTCTATTACGATAAGTTCTATGTTTATCCCTACATTTGGTAATTTCCCTGCTAACCAAAATATTACAGGTTGTTCGGGTGTGGCTAATTGGACAGAACCAACAGTACAGGGCTTCTGTACAACACCGGTTATTACCAGTTCGCACAACTCAGGTGATATATTCCCAGTAGGAACGACAATTGTAACTTATACCGCAAAGGAAGTCAACGGTATTACGATAGCCAGTACTTTTACGATCACGATTTCCGATCCTTCACCCCCTACGATCAATTGCCCACAACCCGTTGTGGTGAATGCGGCAGGTGTAGTGATTAGCGACCCCTCTAATGTGGTGGCTACGATAACGGGTTCGGTGAATTGCCAAAGTGCTGATTTAACTTTTAATACGCTGACAGTAACCGACAACTGTGACCAAATGCCAATATTAGTCCAAGTTTCTGGTCCTACGGCAAATGGCAATTACCCAATAGGCAATTATACGTTGACTTATCAGGCAACAGATGAATTTGGTAATTCATCTACCTGTTCATTTACGGTGAATGTTACGCCTTTCTTGATCACTGCGCCTACGGTAGAACCAAATCCGGGTTGTGAAGGAGAAATGGTGGTGTTATCTGCTACTGCTTACCCGAATGCAACTTATGCATGGACAGGGCCACAAGCATCTTATCCAAACACAGCATCTATTACCATTTTTAGTCTTTCGCAAGGCAATACAGGTAATTATTCTGTAACGGCATCTTTGAATGGATGTACTGCCACTGCAGCACCTGTATCAGTGATAATGGCCGTAAAACCAATTGCGGAAGACGACTTGGATTTCACTATTGGCTTAGGTGATACTTTAACGGCTGCAAGTGTGCTGCTCAATGATAATTTTACGGCGCAATCCGATATTACTTTTGCACAGCAAAGTCCCCTTGATGGTCTTGATTTTAACGCCACCGACGGTACATTTAAGTTTGTTTCTGGTGCAGCGGGTACGTTCTCGTTTATTTATGAGATATGCTCTATTGCCTGCCCCGATTTATGCGATATGGCCACCGTATCCATTAGTGTTCGCGATAATAAATGTGATTTTATTCCAAATATTTTCACACCAAATAACGACCAAACTAATGATGTTTTTGAAATACCTTGCTTAGACTCTCGGTTATACCCTAACAATACAGTGGTGATTTTTAGCCAATGGGGCGATAAGGTATTTGAAGCAAAAGGTTATGAAAATACATTGGGTAAGGCTTGGAATGGTACATTAAATAACGAAGCAGGTAAAGAATTGCCCGATGGTGTTTATTATTATATTTTCAAGCAAGACCCAGATGCTGCAGCATTGAAAGGTTTTGTTCACATTTACCGTTAAAATTTATAGTATGAAAAAAATATTATTCCCATTATTTTTATTAATGGCAACGGTGGCATGTGCACAGCAAGACCACCAATATACGCAATTTATGTACAATAAGTTGCTGGTTAACCCCGCTTATGCAGGTGTGCGCGGCGTACCTAGCGTTACGGCAATTTACCGCAACCAATGGGCTGGTTTTGATGGAGCCCCCAAGTCTGCACTGGCCAGTATCAGTTCGCCGTTCCTGTCCAAAAGGGTAGGTATTGGTGCTGTATTGTCGCACCAACAAGCGGGTTTACAACGCGATTTCTTTGGATCTTTGGCTTATTCTTATGACCTAATTTCCAGTGAAAACACCTCTTTACGTGTAGGCGTTCAAGGCTCATTGCGTTCGTTATCTATCAATTTTGCAGAGGCTACCACCGCAAATCCCGGTGGCCCGGGCGTTGATCCATCTTTGACAAACGATCGTATCAATAATGTATATGGTAATGTGGGCGCAGGTGTTTACGGTACTTTTATGCAAAAATTCTATGTAGGTTTCTCATTGCCCCGTATTTATTCCAATACGATCGGTTTAAATAGTAACCCTGCATTTGTTACCGCAAAAGAGTATCGACACTATTATGGTATGGCAGGCGCTGTGTTGCCCATCAACAAAGACATTAAGTTTTTACCCGCTATAATGGTTAAATATGTATATGGTGTACCCATCAATACAGACATTAACCTGAACCTAGATATCAACAATAAATTTACCTTCGGCGTATCTGGGCGTGTAGGCGGTGGCGGTGGTTTGGAATCAACAGATTTATTGTTTTTTTGGCAAGCAACGAATCAGATCGGCGTAGGTGCTGCTTATGATTTCACTTTATCTCGTATCCGCGATTTTACAGCGGGCTCTTTCGAGATCATGTTGCAAGCAGATTTAAAGCCACAACCTACACCAAAAAGCAAAAAGGGAAAGAAAAACCTTGCTAATCCAAGATTTTTTCTTTAATTTCCTAGTAAGAGGCTGTATTATAAGTACTTTAAGATTGTAATTTAACGTTTAGCGTTTAATATTTAGCGTTTTTTTTAAATGTAAATTTTAAACGTTAAACTTTAAATGCTAAAGTACTTATAACACAGTCTCTTTAATTCTCAAATCATAACTACAAAATCATGAAAGTTTATAAACATATCGCAGTACTTGCGTGCTTGTTTACTTTATTCCCAAGTTTGTTTGCCCAAAAACAAACAGTCACTGTACAGGTGAAAAATGAAGTGAATGTAAACACTAAAGAACTAGAATTTAGTCCCACGTTTTATGAGGATGGCATTATTTTTATTTCTACCAATAATGCAGGCATAGAAAAAGAAAAGGACGATAGCCTGAATATGTTAGCCATGTCTATTTTGCATGCCCGCCGTAATCAGGAAGGTGAATTAATGACACCCGAAATTTTTTCAAAGGAGATTACCTCCAAAAACCACGAAGGCCCTGTTTGTTTAAGTCCAACGGGCGATATGATCTACTTCTCCCGCAACTCCATCATTGATGGTAAAGACAAAGTATCGAGCGATGGTATCCAGAAAATGAGGATTTACTCCTCTACTAAACAAGATAATATTTGGAGTGCACCGATAGATCTGGGATTGAACAACAGTGAATTCAACGACTGCCACCCGGCCTTAAGCATTGATGGCGACAAACTCTATTTTGCTTCTGACCGCCCCGGTGGATTCGGAAAAATGGACTTATATGTTTCCTTCAAAACTGGAGATACTTGGGGTACACCTATTAACCTTGGCCCAAGTATTAATACCGCTGGCAATGAAGTATTCCCTTTTATTCACGCCGATAATACGCTGTATTTCGCATCCACAGGGCGGGGCGGTAAAGGAGGATTGGATATTTTCCAAACCACTGTTGGTAAAAATGGCGAATGGGGCAAACCAATTATCCTACCCGAGCCATTTAATACAGCAGGTGATGATTTTGGACTTATCGTTGACTTGAATAAAATTAACGGATATTTTTCCAGCAATGGTACACCGGGACAAGGCCAAGATGACATCTTGAGTTTTAATGTAATCAACGGTAATTTGGACGATTTGATGAATCTCGACCAAAACGAGGACAATAGCCCTATGGATCTTTTGGTAACGGTAACCGATGCCGTGAGTGGTAAAGCACTCGCTGGTGCAGATGTACGCTTACTAGATTTGGGCATGGGCGATGTTATTGGTCGCGATGAATCCGGTAATTTGATCACCGTTGTAAAAATTGATGGACAAGATGTACTTAAAGCAGTACCTGCACACGCTGGACTAGCGGGCATTTCGGACAAAAAAGGCCGTTATGGCACTACTTTGACACCGGGAACCTACTCCTTGACGGTCTCTTTGGATGGTTATCAAACCAAACAAATATCACTTACCGTAGCCGAAGGCCCCAATAATGTGACCATTCCACTCAGTAAGGTAATGGATAAAGTACTTTGGAATGCCTCCGTTTTTAATTACTTGACCAATGCGCCACTTTCTGGTGCGACAGCAGTAGTAATTGACCTCGGAAATGGTAAAAAAGATACCATTATGACCGACGAAAATGGTAAAATCCAATATTACCTCAATCCAAACACCAAATACAAAGTAGATCTGTACCAAGGTGGCCGTAAAATCGGTTCAACGGAAGTGGAATCGGGTGCGGCTGGCTCTGAATTGGCCGCTCATAACATTTCTGTGGCGCCATTATTACCGGGTACTGTCATGGAATTGCCGAATATCTACTACAATTACAACGACGCTTCACTACGCCCAGATGCGCGTAAAGACCTCGATATTGTAGTGGCTTTGATGAAACAACATACTGGTATTAGTGTAGAACTATCCAGCCATACCGATAGCCGTGGCAAAGACAACTACAACCAGCAATTGAGCCAAAAACGCGCGAATGGTGTAGTCGAATACCTCGTTACTAAAGGCATTAGCCGCAATCGTTTATTGCCTATCGGCAATGGCGAAAGCAGACCGCGCAATAATTGTGTGGACGGGATTAAATGCAGCGAAACCGATTATGCGCGCAACCGCCGCACCGAAGTAAAAATGATTACCGGTGTCAACGGCAGCTCGATGGTCTATGTTGATGGTGAATTAGCGCCAAGTACAACTGGTACGTCAGGTGATCCACAACCGTTTAGCGGCGGTGGCAATAAAAATGAACCTGAGCCCATCAAACACGATGGTGAACTTAAAGTATCTACTGGTCAAGCGCAATTTTATGTGGTAGCAGGTTCTTTTTTAGCTGAAAATCGCGCACAAAATCAATTGCAAACCTTGATTACTGCGGGCTATAACGAAGCAAAAATTATCCGTTTTGAAGGTTCTAATTTTTATTCCATTTGTGTCCAACAATTTGATACACGAAGCGAAGCAGAGGCTATGGAACGTACATTGGAAACCAAAAACAAAATTGATGCTTTTGTACGTGCTAGTGTGAAATAAGAGCATTTTTATAATGCACAATAAAATGCCCAGTGAAGTTCAACTTTACTGGGCATTTTTATTTGATGGGGAACGACAAAAATAAACGATTCCACCATACCTTTGCCCAAAACACACACTATCACATATCATCGCTTATATTTAGTACAAAATGCTACTCATCACCAATGCACAGTTAGTTAACCGCGGCACTATAAAATCTACCGATATTTTAATCGAAAATGGGAGAATTACCAAAATTGCCCCGCATATTTCCGCTCCTAATGCACGTACGATAGACGCAAAAGGTAATTTTGTATTACCCGGTATTATCGACGATCAAGTGCATTTTAGGGAACCAGGACTTACCCACAAAGCCAATATTGCCTCCGAAAGTAGGGCTGCTGTGGCAGGTGGCGTTACCTCTTATATGGAAATGCCCAATGTAAATCCGCCATCGGTGACACAGGAACTTTTGGAAGAAAAATACAAAATTGGTGCAAAAACATCTTTGGCCAATTACTCCTTTTATATGGGAGGCACCAATGATAACTATGATGAAATAATGCGTACCAATCCAAGCAATGTTTGTGGCCTAAAGTTATTTATGGGCAGCAGTACAGGCAATATGCTGGTAGATAATCCCAATACACTGGAGCGCGTATTTGCAAGCACGCCTATGCTGATCTCAACGCATTGTGAAGACGAAAAAACAGTGCAGACCAATTTAGCGCACTATAAAGCATTATACGGTGAAGCACTTACCGCCGAATTCCATCCGCGTATCCGAAATGTAAAAGCATGCCTGCTATCGTCCACAATGGCCTCCCAGTTGGCAAAAAAACACGGAACACGCCTCCATATACTACACATTTCTACTAAAGACGAATTGGATTTGTTTGATAATACCATTCCTTTAGAACAGAAAAAAATCACCTCGGAGGTATGCGTACACCATTTATTCTTTCATAGTGGCAACTACAAAAAATTAGGTAACCAAATCAAATGCAACCCTGCGATCAAAAGTGCACACCACAGGAATGCGCTATTGCCAGCGCTATTGGACAATCGGCTGGATGTAGTGGCCACCGATCACGCTCCGCATACTTGGGAAGAAAAATCACAACCTTATTTGCAGGCACCCGCAGGATTACCCTTGATACAGCATACACTTAATCTTATGTTGGAATTTTACCACGATGGCCTTATTTCTTTGGAACGAATTGTAGAGAAAATGTGCCACGCTCCCGCCATTGCATTTAAGGTAAAAGACCGTGGTTTTGCAGATGAAGGCCAATGGGCTGATTTGGTAATTTTGGATATGAATCAAAAATGGCGCGTAGAAAAAGAAAATATTTTGTATAAATGCGGGTGGTCGCCACTGGAAAACCATCGCTTTACAGGCAAAATCCTGACCACCATCGTTAGTGGCCATGTTGCTTGGCATGAAGGACAAATGGATGAATCTAAAATGGGCGAACGCCTTTCTTTTCAACATCCATAGTCCGCTTGTTGTTAATTTAGATCGTTAGTTGATTAAATTTCGACCACTTGTGTATGAAAGTGGTAATTTCTGCGTTATACAAGGCTAGTATTTAACCTAAACAAATTGGAGCATCGGTGACATACAGTTCAGCACCCGTGAATACCATTAAATCATACAATTTGCTTATTATGAACAAGTTTTTGACCTTTTTCCTTCCATTCTTGCTGGCACCAAATATATTTTTTAGCCAAAACGCCGATTGTAATGCGGCAAAAGACATTTGCAAAAAAGAATCTTTAAGCGTGCGTGCGCCCAAAGGAGAAGGCTCGGATATCAAAGAAGCCGATTTTATGCATTGTTTTATGAACGGTGATAATTTTGGACAAGCCGAAGAAAACTCAACTTGGATAAAATTTGAAATCAAAGAAGGTGGTTCTTTTGCCTTTACCATCACCCCAAATGAACGGACGGATGATATTGATTTCGTTGTCTTTCGTTTACCCGCTAATGGCGATTGTGCACGCAAAGAAGTGGTGCGCTGTATGGCCGCGGGTGAACGCGGTGAAGAGGCGGATGTGAGTCGATGTATGGGAAGCACAGGATTGCGTTCAGGTGAAACCGACAGCTCTACCGATGCCGGATGCTCCGATAAAAACGATAATACATGGTTAGCACCACTCAAAACGGTAAAAGGGGAGAAATACGTACTACTGATTAGCAATGTATCCGGCCCACGCGGATTTACGGTTAGTTTTAGTGGTACTGCCAAATTACCTTGTGAAGAAAAAAAACCAGCAAAACCACCTGTTGTCAAAAAAACGCCACCGATACCACCGACAGTTACTCCTCCTACCCCACCTACAGCAGCCGCAACTGCAACTACGGTCAAACCAGATAAAATAAATGGCCGTGACGTAGAAGTAGGTGAAACCGTTAAAATTAAAAACAATAAAATTAAGATAAAAATTTGGGATAGTCAGATAGAAGATGGTGATGTAGTGTCCATTTATTTAGGCGATAAGGTACTACTCAACCACCATAAACTTACCACCAAACCCGAAGAATTTGAATTTGAACTACCCGCTGGCACAAAAGAGCATTACCTCACCGTTTATGCAGACGATTTTGGCCGCTCAGAACCTAATACTGCCGCCATTATCATCAATGATGGGGTAAAAGAACAACGAATTGACCTCACGGCTGGTCGAAAAAAACAAGAAAGCGTAAAGATCATTACTGAATAATGGCAGGAAATACTATAGGAGTTTTGTTTACCGTGACTACATTTGGGGAATCGCACGGCCCTGCTATTGGTTGTATCGTGGATGGATGCCCTGCTGGTATTACGTTTGATACCGATTTTTTACAAAAAGAAATGGATCGCCGTCGCCCCGGACAAAGTTCGATTGTCACCCAGCGCAAGGAAAGCGACATACCACAAGTACTTTCGGGTATTTTTGAGGGTAAAACTACTGGAATGCCCATTGCTATCGTTATCCCAAATGAGGACCAACGGAGCAAAGACTATGACCATATTGCGCGTGCATTCCGACCCAGTCACGCTGATTTTACATGGGAAACAAAATACGGTACCCGCGATTACAGAGGCGGCGGGCGCAGTAGTGCCCGCGAAACCGCCGCACGTGTAGCGGCAGGTGCTATTGCTAAAATGTTCCTAAAAACCGTGGGTATTCATGTGCAAGGTTATGTCAGCCAGGTAGGAAATATTGCCCTAAAAAGCACTTATAACGAATTGGATTTGACCCAAACAGAACAAAATGACCTCCGTTGCCCCGATCCTGTAATGGCCGAAAAAATGATCAATTTGATCAAAAAAGTACGCAAAGCAGGCGATACGATTGGCGGTGTGGTGGCTTGTGTGGCAACTGGTGTTCCTGTTGGACTAGGAGAACCGGTTTTTGACCGTTTACACGCCGATTTGGCAAAGGCCATGATGAGCATCAATGCTGCAAAAGGATTTGAATATGGTTCCGGATTTGAAGGCGTAAAAATGACAGGTTCGCAGCATAATGACCCGTGGGTACTCAATGAAATGGGTCAACCCGTTACCTCCACCAATCATTCTGGTGGGATTCAGGGTGGTATTTCCAATGGCATGGATATATATTGTAAAGTGGCGTTTAAGCCCGTTGCAACGATCATTACGGAGCAAGATTCGCTCGATCAATCCCTGAATGCCGTAAAAGTAAAGGGTAAGGGCAGGCACGATCCTTGTGTAGTGCCACGCGCTGTGCCGATCGTGGAGGCCATGGCCGCATTGGTGTTGGCAGATCATTATTTGAGGTTTTTAGCGGTAAACCATTCCTCAAAAGGCGTTTAAGAACGAGAAAATAATAACTTTCTAAAAACGCCTTTTCGATATAGTTGCCAAACAAAATCACCGATCAAAAGGCCAAATACCGAGCCCCATAAAATATCTCGTAAAAAATGTTGTAATAAAAAAACCCGTGATACCCCTACCAATACAGCACTCCAAACAAAGAGCAAACCAAAAACTTTATACCGATTGGGCAACATGAGGGTCACTAAACTGAACATCATAAACGCCAACATCGTATGCCCTGATGGCAAAGAGTTATAACCACCCAGCAGATTAACACCCGGTATCCTCACCACCAAGGGGTCTAAATCATTGATATCCATCCATTGAGATGGTCTAGGAAAACCAATCGTCCGTTTTAATAGCCAACTAAATGGCCACATAAATAGCCCGCCCACTAAAAACATCAAAATGAATTCCCGAACAAAGAACACTAGAACCAACGATAATACGATCCAAATTTTTGCCTCGCCTACTTTTGTAACAAATATAAAAAAAGTATTAAGCGGTTCGGCTCGAAAAGGGTTCAAGTCCATTAATTCATAACCAAATGGATGGGTTAATGAATAAATTAAGCCACCAACTAAAAACAGTAAATAAGGAATGGTAAACCAGCTGTTGTCCCAAATACTGGTATCTTTTGTTGGGGATATGCTTGAGTTGCGTTGATCGCTCATGCTTGTTAAATAACTAAATTAGTGGGTTTAATCCTTCGTTTTCAAATCATTACGTTGCACTTTCTTCCCAATCCAACGCACTAGTTTATCAATACGATCTGTACTAAATAATTGGACATCATTCACAGCCCTACTCGTTAGAAACGCCCCAACTGGCATCATCACTACACAAGGCATCATAGCCGCCCAAAAAGGTGTTAACACAAAGGATTCGGCTAGTTTTCGGCATAAAATAGTTAAAAACACAAAAGTAACAAAGAAAATAATGGACACTAAAATGGGATAACCAAAGCCGCCTTTTCGGATAATAGCCCCCATAGGCCCGCCAATAAATAAAAAAACAATACATACCAAGGCAAAACTGTGTTTGGTATAAAGTTCATAACCCGTTTTGGCTGCTTCTAATTTCCTGGTGATAATTTGCTGCTTCCGATTATCTACAGTTGTCATATTTAGTTTTACCTGCCTTAGAGCGTCTTCGAGTAAATCTTTATGGTATTTTTTAGGAAAAGTAGCCAAAAAATCGGGATATCCCGGTAAGGTTTTGCTTAATTCTTGAATAGGCATACCCGGAGGAAAGGGTTGGGTGGCTGGAGACGGCGGAATAACAACACTGGTACCGCTGGCTGCTATTCCTGCTTGCGTAGAAAGCACTGGCCTGATCCGTTTAGCAACGGCTTTAGGCTTATCTTTTTTTGAAGTATCGCGCGTTACAGGACTGGTGGGTCGGAGTAGCGGTTGTCGTTTTAGGTTGAGCAGTAAATCAGAGGCCATTTCCTGTTTGCCGTTCCACATCATCGTCTCAAGTGAATCTACGCTCTGTTTCAATTGCTCCATACTCAACATAGAACGCTGGGTACTAAATCGATCTCGATCGGTGGGATTCATTTCAAACTCCTGCATATCCCATACTTTTTGCCAAGATTTAAAATTGGTACGGATAAATGGGAATTTTTGCTTTTGTTGCATACCATTGTTCCCTGGTTCTTGGTATTGAGCACCATTGAAGAGGTTCATTACAAAGAAACGCTTATCGGTAGTGGTAAACATTTGGCCGCTATCGGATAAGATTTGATTGAATTTGACTTTTCCATTATTAGTTTGGTCTTCAATAATGACATCGCCAATGGTTTCACCGTCTTTTTCCTTTTTGCCTACACGGATGATAAACAACCTAAAATCTTCATTAAAAGTGCCTTTTTCGATAGAAAGTGCTGGTTTTTGCTTGCGAATATCAAATAAACGCGATCTAAACTGCAAATTGGCCTTAGGTATCAAATAATCGGAACAGAAAAAAGAGAATAGCGCAATAGATATACACGTAAAAATTAAGGGTACCATTACACGCATCAAAGATACGCCTGCCGATTTGAAACTAGACAATTCGTACCGTTCCGCCAAATTGCCCATTACCATCACCGAAGAAATTAAAACGGCAATAGGAAGCGCCATAGGAAAGGTAGAAATGGACAAGTATCCAATCAATTCCAACATGATAAAAATACTTACCCCTTTGCCTGCTATTTCATCAATATACAGCCACAAGAATTGCATGATTAGCACAAATAGCGCTACACCAAAGGCCACAAAAAATGGTCCAACAAAACTTTTTAAGAGCAATTTATCTATCTGCTTCAACCTCTTTTACGTTTTTTGTAAAAACTTAGCCCAACGGTTTCGAGTCAAAAAAGTAGGCAATTTTTGGTCAGACGAGCCACTTTTTTGAGTTCGATGCAGCGCATCGGACG
>JAYUKX010000146.1:0-2673 GCA_043764095.1 Chitinophagales bacterium | reverse complement strand
CCTCCACTTTCATGCTGAGCCTAGTCGAAGCACAAGCAAAACCTGCATACTTCGGCAGGCTCAGCATAAATTTTTCTAAGGCCGGTCTTGCCACACTTTGGGAAATGTACTTTGTCTCAAATTTCAAAATAAATTACCAAAAACAAAAGTGTACAGTAGCAAGAAACTTAAAGCATATTTTTGAATACAACTTAACCCATAGATGCAAACACAAAAGGGCAATAAAATAGGTTTGTGGATGACTACGTCCCTTGTCATAGGCAATATGATCGGGTCTGGGGTGTTTTTGTTGCCTGCTGCTTTGGCCGTTTATGGCGGTATTAGCATCATTGGGTGGTTGTTTTCATCGGCGGGGGCTTTAATTTTAGCGATTTTGTTTAGTTATTTGAGCAAAACGATGCCAAATGTTGGCGGGCCTTACGCCTATACACGGGCTGGCTTGGGCGAGTTTGCTGCTTTTTTAGTGGCGTGGGGCTATTGGGTATCGGTATGGTGTGGCAATGCCGCCATTACGGTTACTTTTGTGAGTTATTTGAGTGTGTTTTTCCCCGTTTTAGCCACTAACAATTTGGCGGCGGTGTTGACAGGTTTGGGTGCTATTTGGTTGCTTACTTGGATCAATACGAGGGATATCAAAACCGTAGGATTGGTACAATTGATCACTACGATCATGAAATTATTACCGCTTATTTTGGTGGCAATTTTCGGTATTTTTTATATGGATAAAGCGTATTTTGTACCCTTTAATAGAAGTACAGAAAGCACATGGGGTGCTATTGCGGCTACTGCGACCTTGACACTTTGGGCTTATTTGGGCATGGAATCTGCTACTATTCCGGCGAATAATATTGATAATCCTGAAAAAACAATACCCAGAGCGACGCTTTTAGGCACTATTATTACAGCCGTTGTGTATATATTTGGTACCATTGCCGTGATGGGTTTGATTGATGGCGATACCTTAAAAAACTCTGCGGCACCATTTGCGGATGCAGCCGCCAAAATGTGGGGCGATTCGGCGCGACAATGGGTGGCTTTGGGAGCCATTGCTTCTACTTTCGGGGCGTTAAATGGATGGATTTTGATGCAAGGGCAAGTGCCATTGGCCATGACAAAAGATCGATTATTTCCTGCAATATTTGGCAAAGAAAATGCAAAAGGAGCACCCGTTTGGGGCATCGTCATATCGAGTGTTTTGCTCTCGGCTTTGATGTATATGAATTTTTCAAAAACATTGGTAGAGCAGTTCAAATTTATGATTTTGTTGTCAACGCTCACCGTTTTGATCCCATATTTGTTCTCCGCAGCATCTTATGTGCTGATACTCAGGCAGGAGAATATCCAATCGACCCGAACCCGCACCACGAAATTGGTGATTGCGTTTTTAGCATTCTTTTATTCTTTGTGGGCCATTGCCGGTTCGGGACAAGAGGTCGTTTACTGGGGATTTATGTTGTTATTATCGGGCGTTCCGGTCTTTGTTTCCATGAAATACTATACTAAAAATACATAAAATGACTTGTCAATCCGAAGTAGGTGCATTGCACACTATTTTTATCAAACACGTAAAAGACGCTTTTATCAATGAGGAGACCATTAACAACGAGTGGGAAGCCTTGAATTTTACAGGTCGCCCCGATCTTGAAAAAGCATTGGCAGAATATGCCGCATTTGAACATGTGCTAAAAAATACAGGGGCTACCGTCCATTATCTGCCCCAAAATGACACCGTAAGCATGGATTCCATGTATTGCAGGGACGCAGCCATTGCCACCGATGCGGGCATGATTCTTTGCAATATGGGTAAAGAACGCCGCAAACCCGAACCTTTGGCCGAAAAACAAGCGTTTTTAGCACAAAATATACCCATTTTAGGCGAAATACTGGCTCCCGGCACCGTAGAGGGCGGCGATGTGGCTTGGCTCGATCAGAAAACACTCGCCGTTGGGCATTCGTACCGCACCAATACTTCTGGGATTCAACAATTGAGGGCGTTGCTGGCACCACATGGTGTAGAAGTATTGGATTTTTCGTTGCCACATTACAAAGGGCCGTCGGATGTATTTCATTTGATGTCGATTTTTAGCCCTGTTGATACCGATTTGGCGGTGGTGTATTCGCCTTTGATGCCCATTGCTTTTAGGGAAGCCTTGCTGGAGCGGGGATATAATTTTGTGGAAGTACCGGAAGCGGAATTTGAAATGGCCTGCAATGTATTGGCGCTCGCTCCGCGCCAATGTCTAATGTTAAAGGGATTTCCGGTGACAAAACGTGCGTTGGAAGCGGCTGGTTGTACTGTATTTGAGTACGAGGGATCAGAAATTAGCGCAAAAGGTGGCGGCGGGCCTACTTGTTTGACGCGGCCTGTGTGGAGATTGAGGTAAAAATTTCGATTCAAATTGCTCAAAACAACCGCTTTATATACCTAATAAATAAGTTTTTTATATTTTTAGGTCTCTATTTTTAGGATATTTGTAGCGGTTGACCGACCCAGAATGGGTCAAATGTTTATAGCAAAATCGCAGTCTCAATACGCTTGCGACCCTGTAGGGCTACGGTTTATACACATCTTTACATAGACCCTGTAAAACATTGATTATGAATAAATTATTAGGGTCTTCTTGTAAAGGTCAGCAATTTCCCATGTGGATCAAAACTAAGACAGGATAGCAA
>JAYUKX010000145.1:0-9117 GCA_043764095.1 Chitinophagales bacterium | reverse complement strand
CAAAGTTATGTTTTTTCCATAAGTTTACCCCCGCTTTTTGAGGGGATACCTTTTTTTCGCTAAAAAAAGTAAGAAGTAGATATTATTGCACAAATTTTTAGGTTTTTGAGATTTGAAAGTGTACATGATTTTTTCTCAAAAGAAAAAGTGTACGGCTGTAAGTCGATTTAAATACTTAATCTCTAGTTGTTTTATCCGCTGCAACATTTGTGCTATAATCATGTTTTATATTTGGGCTTTGCAATTCGTTGTTCAAACCCAAAATTATTCATTCACCAGCGTTTTGATATAGATTAAAATGTATTTTATGCTTTCAATGCTGTATCAAAACTCGAAATAAATATTTATAAAAAATGGCTTTTACGCTTCCAGAACTCCCTTATGCGCCCACTGCGCTTGAACCACATATCGACTCGCGCACCATGGAAATCCATCATGGAAAACACCATGCCGCTTATGTCAATAACCTCAACGCTGCCTTGGAAGGCACCGAAAATGCGGATAAATCCCTTGACGAACTCATGGCGATAATGAGTTCACTCCCGCCAGCAGTACGCAACAATGGCGGTGGACACTGGAACCATAGCATGTTTTGGACGGTAATGGCTGCCGATGGCGGTGGCGCTCCTTCAGGCGAATTGGCAGACGCTATTGATGCGGCGTTTGGTTCTTTGGACGAATTTAAAAAACAATTTGCGCAAGCAGGTGCTACCCGTTTTGGTTCAGGTTGGGCATGGCTTTGCGTAGGATCTGATGGTAAATTGTTTGTTTCTTCTACCCCTAACCAAGATAATCCACTGATGGATTTGGCAGAGAAAAAAGGTACGCCAATTCTTGGATTGGATGTGTGGGAACACGCATATTACCTCAATTATCAAAACCGTCGCCCCGATTATATTGGTGCATTTTGGAATGTTGTAAATTGGAAAGAAGTGGCCCGCCGATTTGAGGCTGCTCAATAAATTTTACGTAACATCAAACATAGGGGCTGTTTCATAAGTAATGCTTGTGAAACAGCCTTTTTTTATTCAAGTTATTGCCTCTAATTCCGCATGCTGTAATAAAATTGTCCTACTTTCGCGCGCCGTAAAAACAGATTATGTGTGATTATCGTGTTAAAAAGTGCATTATGATGGCCATTAAATCAACTATTTGCTCCTGTTTTCCTCTAAGATTCGTTGCTTACTGACTTATGCAACATTTCAAATTCGTCATTCTTTTATATAATAATATATCATGAAATTTAATTTTTTCTTTATTCTCCATTTTTGCTTGTTTGGTTCACTATCCCTTTGGAGTCAAAATACTACTAATTTTTGGACTTCAATTAAGGAAAACACCATTGCTGAAGCATTAGACCAACGCAATATTGTACCTAATTTATACCATACTAAGCACCTTGATCGATCAGCGATTGAGACGTATTTAACAACAGCCCCTACCGAATCGGAGGTAATTCAAGGCGAAAAAGGCTTACTACTCGATGTTCCCAATATAAATGGGGAAATCATGCAGTTTGAGGTTTGGGAAGCCCCTATGATGCACCAAAATTTGGCAGCGCAATTCCCATCTATCAAAACCTATGCGGGCCATAGTGTGGGTAAGCATTCCTCTATTATTTATCTGGACATTACGCCTATTGGGTTTCACGCCATGATTTTTAATACCGAAGGTAGTACGGTCTTTATTGATCCATATAGTAAAAATAACATAGAAGACTATATTGTTTATAACCGTAAAGATTTTACAGAACGCAATGGCAATACATTTACCTGCCATACCGGAGAAAAAGAGGTCACTCAACTAGAAATTCCTGCATCACCCGATTTTGTGGGTACTTGCGGAACACGGCGCGAATACCGCCTTGCCTTGGCGTGTACAGGCGAATATGCTACATTCCACGGCAGTACAAAGCCTCTTGCATTGGCCGCTATGGTGGTCACCATGAACCGTGTCAATGGCGTATTTCAGAAAGAATTTAGTGTTAAACTCAATATTATTGCCAATAATGACCTCATCATCTATCTTGATGGTGCTACTGATCCATATACAAATGACAACGGAGGTACTATGTTAGGCGAAAATCAAACAACGATAGACGCTGTCATCGGTAGTGCCAATTATGATATTGGTCATGTATTTAGCACCGGCGGCGGTGGAGTTGCGCAATTGCAAAGTCCTTGTAACCCAACAGGTAAAGCCCGAGGTGTGACAGGAAGCGGTGCTCCGGTAGGTGACCCTTTTGATATTGATTATGTAGCACACGAAATGGGACACCAGTTCGGTGGTAATCATACCCAATCCAACCCCTGTAACCGAGCGGCTGCTACCGCTGCCGAACCAGGGAGCGGCTCTACCATTATGGCTTACGCAGGGGTGTGTTCACCAAATGTACAAAATAACAGCGACGCCTACTATAATGCTGTAAATTTAACAGAATTAGTATCTTTTTCGCAAACAGGAGGTGGCAATAGTTGTGATGCTCCTTTTGCAACCGGCAATAACGCACCCGTTGTAGCGGCTTTAACCAATAAATCAATACCCAAATCAACTCCTTTTTTCCTTACGGGAAGCGCAACGGATCCTGATGCAGGCACCGCCCTTACTTACTGCTGGGAACAAACAGATTTATACACCAATACTTCGGATGAAATTCCTCAACCCACCAATACTACGGGTTGTATGTTTCGTACTTTGACACCCACCAGCGATCCAACGCGCTATTTCCCCAAACTTTCCACCGTATTGAGCGGAGGAACAGATATGTGGGAAGTGCTGCCTTCGGTAGGTCGTACAATGAATTTTAGGCTTACAGCACGCGATAATGTAGCAACTGGAGGGTGTACCCATGAGCGAAACGTAACCATAACCACTGTCGCTGCGGCAGGGCCATTTATCGTTACTGCACCCAATGGCGGAGAATCATACACGCCCGGTTCCACCCAAACCATTACCTGGAATGTGGCCAGTACCACAGCCGCACCTGTAAGCTGTGCGAATGTGACCATTCTTAGTTCTTTAGACGGTGGCCTTAACTTTACGACCTTGTTAGCATCAACACCCAATGATGGTACACAAAGCGTGACGATGCCCAATACCACTACCACCACTGCTCGCATTATGGTGCGCTGCGCCGATAATATTTTTTACGATGTTTCTGATAACGATTTTGCACTCGGCGTAATCTGTAATCAAATATTTATGAGTACTGATGTACCTAAAACGATCCCAGAGGCAACGGCTGGCACCATTACTTCCACATTAGGTATTGCTTCACCTGGTAATATTATTGATGTAAACGTAGTTAATTTAACAGGTACACACTCTTGGATCAATGATTTAACCATAAAAATTAAGAGTCCTTCCAATACAGAACGAACGCTATTTGCAAGTATTTGTGCCGATGAAGATAATTTTAATGTACAGTTTGACGATCAGTCTGGTAACATATATACCAATTTGCCTTGCCCGCCTACTTCGGGTTTGTTTTATCGCCCCCTTCAGACTTTGAGTAATTTTAACAACCAAAGTGTGACTGGCACATGGACACTTTCGGTCATAGACGGTTTTCCAGCCGACGGTGGCAGTTTAAATACTTGGGGACTCAGTTTCTGTTCTGCTACGGCTTTGCCGGTAGAATGGCTTTCATTCCGAGCTGAACACATCAATGATCTTGTCCGATTGGATTGGGCCACTGCTACTGAACGGGATAATAAAGGCTTCCATATTGAACGCAGTATCAATGATGTACAGCATTTTGAAACCGTTGGATGGGTGGCTACGAATAATGGATTTACGGCTGCTAACCAGTATTATGGTTTTGTTGATGCTAAAATAAAATCGGGTAATACCTATTATTATAGGCTCAAACAAGAAGATCTTTCTGGTAAAATGTACTATTCTGAAACAAAAGCAGTAGCCATTGCTAATACCAAAGGACAATTAGTCATTACGCCGAATCCAACCACCGAATCGGCAATAATTTCCCTAGATTTACCAGATATTGAAGATGTTTTGGATGTACAATTGTACAATATTCAAGGCCAATTAGCAGGTACTTTCCAAGTAGGTTCAGGTGCTCGGATTGATTTATCTAATTTTGCCGCTGGTGTATATATGGTGGCTGTTCGTTATAACAACGCCATGTATTACAGTAAACTGATTAAGCAATAACGTTTTTTGAAATAAGTACTTGGACATAATTAATTGCAGAAATGAACGCAGGTGTTTTTCGGCTAGACAAGCCATTTTTAAGGCAGATAGCGGTACTATCTAACGAAAAAATGGGGAAGAATAGGCGGAAAAGACCAAGTTCAAAATGATAATTAATTGTGTCCAAGTACTTAAGGAGGCTGTTTCGCAAGTACTTGCAAAACAGCCTCTTTTTTTATGGCTCCACCCCATAGAATGCCGCGCCATTATCTCCCCAAAAACGAGCATCGCCATATTCCTTTAAAATACTGAATTGATCCGAGTAAGAACCTGCTAATAAACACACCGGCCAATCGGAGCCATATACTACCCTTTCTTCCCCAAACGCCTTAAATACAATATCGAGGTATGGCCTAAAATCTGCTATTTTCCAATTGCCCCAATCTGCCTCCGTCACCAACCCCGATACTTTACAATATAAATTTTCGTGTTGCGCTAATATTTGAATATCTTTTGCCCATTGATCGATCAAACCATTTTTGATATAAGGTTTGGCCAAATGATCAAGTATAAAGGATTGGTCAGGCACTTCACGTAATAAGGTATTTACAGCATCCAAATGCGTCGGATATACCAAAATATCGTACGTAAAATTAAATTTTTGTAATGCACGCAGACCATTTAAAAAAGACTTTTGAAGCATAAATTCAGGTTGTTCTCCTTGTAAAATATGCCTAAACCCGCGTAATTTAGGAAATTGAGCCCAATATTCCAAACGTACTTCCACTTGCGCAGCAGAGAGATCTACCCAGCCTACCACACCTTTAATAAAATCGTGTTGCGCAGCCAAATCCAATAAAAAATGTGTTTCAGTTTCGGACTGATCGGCCTGCACTGCAATACAACTATTGATGCCACTGGCCAATAAAACAGGCTGTAGTTGCGAAGGAAGAAAGTCATGGCGTAACACGGCCATATCATCCGATATCCAAGCATCTCGGACGGGGTGGTAATGCCAAAAATGTTGATGCGCGTCGAGCATGATGATGTATATTAATTGCGAATATCACTGCCCCAAGCCAATTTCCCACGAATTGTTTTTAGGAAAGTTTCGTCTTGTAATTGCACCAATTTTACGGTAAAATCATTTTTTCGTACCGCCAATTGGTGGTGTGTACCAATCAACTCAAACCGCGAATCCATGGTGCAAATAAAATTCTCCCCACGACCTTCTATTTCAAAAGAAACCACCGAATCATCGGAAAGGACAATCGGGCGTACATTAAGGTTGTGCGGCGCCACTGGTGTTAATACAAAATTGGCAGAATTGGGCATCACCACCGGACCACCACAACTCAAGGAATACCCCGTGCTGCCGGTAGGCGTGGCCAGTACAATGCCATCGGCCCAATAAGAATTGAGAAAATCGCCATTGATATAGGTATGCACTGTAATCATCGAAGAAGTATCGCGCTTTAAGATCGTACAATCATTCAGCGCAAAATTGACATCCCCAAAAAGAGCCGGCGTGCTTTCCAAAAATAACGTACTCCGTTCTTCTAGTTGATACATGCCATTTTTTAGTTTACGAACCGCATCGGCGATATTGGCCTTTTCAATATTATTTAGAAATCCCATCCGCCCTAAATTGATCCCCAACATAGGTACATCCGAACTACGCACCAACGTAACCGCACTAAGCATAGTGCCATCACCACCCAAAACAACCACAAAATCAATTTTATGCACCTTGAAATCGCGGTGGTCATCAAAGGGCGCATAAGGCCCTTTAAACTTGATCTTATGAATAATGTCCTTTAAATAAGGTGTATATATATAGGTATTAAACCCTTCGGCGTGGAGCGCATCAAAAACTGCTTGAATGTGTATGTGATCTTGCTCCTTATATTGTCGTCCGTAAACTACTACTTGCATGGCGTAAAATTAGAACTAAGTCCCCGTAATTTGGTATCCTATCGAAAAAAACAAAGTATTACCCGCTAATTGTGCGTTGTTTTTGCCAAAATTCAACCGATTATAACCAATTCTCATCTTAAAACCCGCGTAATTGGGCGGCAATAAACCGCGTTCATTGTTTTTTCTGGTTTTCAGTTTTAAATCAATACCTAAGCCCACACCTAACGAGAGCGATGTTACATCAAATTCGACGTAAGGATTTTCGAGCGCATTGCCATCATCATCGGTAGGTGATACTGAATTAAAACTAACAACACCAGCCCGTACAAATGGGCTGATACGCGCCTTTGCTTTGTCAAAAAAAGCATAACCTACCGAAAAACCATAATCGTTATAACTTGATCGGGCATTGATCGGCCAGTCAGCATAATTACCATAAATAACACGCACATTTTTCTGATAAGTAATGGCCACTTGGCCAGCAATCGTCCAGCGGCGTTTATGGTAATTGACGCCCCCTAAAAAACCCCAACCCGTATTTACATTGCGTTCTAATTCTGATTGCCAATTATTTTGCAAAAAATTACCCTCTACCGAAAACCAATGTTGCCTAGCATCAGGCGGTAATTCCATAAATGTCCTAATAAAATAGTTATACTTAGAACTAGGATAATGTTTTAAAAAATCGCTACGCATATCTCGCTCATTTTCTGTATTATTGCGCAGTAAATATTGTAAATGTAGGTTTAAAAAGGCTTGCTCTTCGGCATTCAATCCCGAATTTTTCAATAATGCATCGTATGCATTCGCTGCTGCGTACATGGTTTGATCGATTACGTCAAACAGATTATCTTTAGGCGGCTGCTTGGCGTATTCTTCATCGTTCCTTTTATTCATAGTAAAATTTTGCACTTCTTCCAAAAGTAATCTGTGTCGCTCCGACCAGTGGTAAGCCAACCAACGTTCGTCCCAAAGTAATCCCCAATGTTCCTGATTAGACAAATCGCGCAAAGAGTCGATTTGAACCGCTCCTTTTTTCTTGTCGTTGGATTGAATAGACTGCTTTAAGGCTACGCGCAAGGCAATGATTTGATCCAGTTCGTCCCATCCTTCGGGATGCTGCGCGGTGGTACTTGCCGCAAAAAATAAAAATAGGAGTGTCGGAAAAATAGATTTTATCTGCATAAAAGTGGATGTAGTGGGTAAAAGAAATCGCTACATTTGCAGCAAATTTACTACACTATGAAATATCTTTATCTAAGCGCGCTGTTTTTTATGCTTTGTTGCGCAAATCCCCAAAAAACAGCAACACTTATCTTTACCAATGGTCGCTTTTTTACATCAGATACTACTCAATTAGAAGTCACGGCGGTTGCTATCGAAAACGATCGCATTGTATATGTAGGCAACGATGAAGGCGCCATCGCATACAAAGGGAAAAACACCCGAATGGTCAATTTGCAAGGCGCATTTGCCATGCCTGGCCTGATAGAAGGACATGGGCATTTTTCTTCGCTGGGGCATAGTTTGCGCAACCTCAATTTGATGAACACCACCTCTTTTGCTCAAATACGCGATTTAGTCTCCGAAAAAATAAAAAATACAACACCCAATACTTGGATCGAAGGACGTGGTTGGCACCAAGAAAAATGGACAGAACCCGCAGGCGTAACCGTAAATGGCTATCCTTATCACAATGATATTAGTGCAGTATCGCCCAATAACCCTGTAGTGCTGTACCACGCCAGCGGTCATGCCTTGCTCGCCAATGCAAAAGCAATGGAATTGGCAGGTATCAGTGCCGAAACACCCAATCCTCAAGGTGGCCGTATCGTACGCGATGCCGCAGGAAGAGCACTTGGTGTATTTGAAGAAAATGCAATGGATCTTATAGACCAACCCTTTACAAAATGGAAAAATCAACGCTCAGAAGCCGAACGAATCGCCGAATTTGATACCATTGTGGGTTATGCAACCCGCGAATGCCTGCGCCGTGGCATCACGTCATTTCAGGATGCCGGCAGTAGTTGGTGGGAAATAGAGCAATATCAACGCCTTGCCCAAGCCGGAAGTTTTGGCACTCGACTTTGGGCAATGATCGCACAACCCCGCATGTCGGACCTAGGAAAAATTAAAGATTTTCCAAAATTGAACCTTGGCAATAATTTTTTCACCGTCAGGGCCGTAAAAGCCTATTTTGATGGCGCATTAGGGTCTTATGGGGCTTGGTTATTAGAGCCATATTCCGACAAACCCGATTCTTATGGGCAAAATACCACACCGCTGGACACTATTGCAGCCATAGCCGCCGCTTGTCGAGACCAAAATCTGCAATGCTGCGTGCATGCTATTGGCGACCGAGGTAACCGCGAAATACTGAATGTTTTTGAAAAAACGGGTATGAAACCCGATAGCCGTTGGCGGGTAGAACATGCACAACATATTGACCCAGCCGATCAACCTCGTTTCAAACAATTGGGGGTAATTGCCTCCATGCAAGCCATCCACTGTACGAGCGATGCACCATTCGTTGTCAAACGCCTCGGCGAAACGCGTGCACGTACAGGTGCGTACGCATGGCGCAACCTCCTTGATTCTGGTGCGCATATATCCAACGGCACAGATACACCCGTAGAAGATGTAAACCCGTTCCCTTGTCTTTTTGCATCGGTAACCCGACAATACCGACCATCCGAGCCTCCTTTTTATCCAGAACAAGCCATGACACGACAAGAAGCGTTGCTATCTTATACAATTTGGAACGCTTATGCGGCTTTTGAAGAAAAAGATAAAGGATCATTAGCTGTCGGTAAACTGGCTGATATTGTGATCCTCGACCGCGATATTTTGCGTTGTAATCCGTTATTAATACCACAAACAAAAGTCATTGCAACCATTGTAGGCGGAAAGACTGTTTATGGCGGTATATAAACCTACATCAAAGGTCAATTATACAAAAATGATACGTTTTGTAGGTGCAGCGCACCGCAATATTTGTAGCAAATGCAAAAATGATACGTTTTGTAGGTGCAGCGCACCGCAATATTT
>JAYUKX010000144.1:0-9176 GCA_043764095.1 Chitinophagales bacterium | reverse complement strand
ATGACACACAGGTTGGATGACACACAGGTTGGATGACACACAGGTTGGATGACACACAGGTTGGATGACACACAGGTTGGATGACACACAGGTCATCCATTACAGTTTGTACTTTTCGATGTCCCGACGTTCTTTTTTCGTTGGACGACCGGAACCGCGTTCTCTTGCTTCGGCGGATTGTTGTTGGTTGTTTTCGAACCAAGCTTGATACTTGTTTTTCTCTGACTCGGGGGTAATATCTTCGTAGCAAGTAATGGCAATAGGAGCACCCACTCGCTTTTCGATGAGATCAATTACTTTATATTCAAAGTTAAAACCATCTTTTCGGCAAACCACGGTTTCTCCTCTCGCAACCAAGTAGGAGGGTTTAACAGAATCACCACTGATTTTAACCTTGCCCCCCTTGCACGCATCGGTGGCTAGGGTTCGGCTTTTGAAAATACGAATACTCCAAAGCCACTTGTCTATTCTTACTTTTTCCATAATTTAAGGTGCAAATATACGAGACAAAAAGTACTTTAGTAATGATAAAACATGACAGAAAAACAACGCGCTTATCTCATTTTGCATTTTTGTGTAATGGTATGGGGATTTACGGCAATTTTAGGTAAATTAATTAGTCTTCAAGCCCTGCCATTGGTTTGGTGGAGGGTTTTTTTATGTAGTGTCACCTTGTTTTTTGTAGTAAATAAGGCCGAGCGCATGGCTCCGGGGCTTCGGGGTGCAATGCGTATGTTGGGCATAGGTATGGTAATCGGTGTTCATTGGCTTTGTTTTTATGGAGCGATAAAACTCTCTAATGCCTCGGTAGCACTTGCAATGATGGCAATGACCTCTTTTTTCTCTGCTTTGGTAGAGCCACTTATCCTAAAGAAACGCTTTGTTTGGAGGGAATTGGTCTTGGGTATCCTAATACTTCCCGGTATGTGGCTGATTATTGATGATTTGGATTGGACAATGCGCCAAGGCGTAATGGTAGGTACTTTATCGGCACTTTTGGCTGCGATATTCACCTCTTTAAATAAAAGGGAAATTGATCTTTACAGCCCTAAGCCACTTACTATGAGTTTCTACGAATTAACTGGCGGTGTTATCATTACCTCAATTGCCTTGGCTGTAGTTCAACCCGATTGGGAAACGATTATACCAGTTGGCATAGACTGGCTTTGGCTATTTATTCTGGCGTATTTTTGTACCCTATTGACTCATTTTTTGGTATTAAAAGCCATGCGTCACCTGGGGGCATTTACCGTTAATTTAACTACAAACCTTGAGCCTGTGTATGGTATTGCCTTGGCAATTCTTATTTTTAGAGAAGATCAGCATTTGCATCCCAGTTTCTATATAGGTGTACTGATTGTACTCTGTGCCGTGTTGTGCCATCCATTTTTGAAAGGAGTAGATAAAGCGGTGCAAGTTGTGGACTAGACTTGCATCTTATACTTGTCGCAGTGGTTGATTTGATTTGATCACAATTTTTTTTCGATTAAAGTCAATTTTATCGTCTTTTCTCATTTCATTCAATACCATCGCTACAGTTTGGCGGGTTGCCCCAATCATGGTCGCAATATCTTGTTGTGTAAGCCCCTCGTGGAGCAATGTTTCGATCGGGATGGGAGCATTATTGCTGGTTATATTTTCTTCAAGAAAAAAAGCAATACGCGTACGTACATCAGCGGTGAGGAGGACTTCGAGCCTTTTTTCAGATCGGTACAGTGCTTTTGCAATAACTTCGATAATCCCCTTAGAAAATTGCTCAGATTGGTGCATAAGTTGAGTAACCATTTCACAAGGGATAGTCAGTATGGTACAATAGGGACTCAAAGACTTGGCGTAATGGCCTCTAATAGATTTACCAGTTAGACTACCAAATCCAAAAAAATCCAAGGGTTTAAAGATATGCTGAATCAATTCTTTCCCATCGGGAAGGATAATTCCATTTTTGATTACCCCTTCTAATAGTAAATATATTTCGTTGTTTTTTTCGCCGGGTTTAAAAATAAATGTATTCTTAGGAAAAGTATGTACTTTTACCTTTGTAACTACCTCATTGAGTAGTTCACGGCTTAAACTGCTCAAAAGGGGTAGTTTCGACAGTTCGAATGAATTTAACAGGTTAAAATGGCTCATAACAGGCGTTTCGACACGATTAGATACAATAAGTAACGCAACTGAATCCAAAATTGTGCCGATTTGTTATAATTAGCACATTTTGCTTTAAATACCCTTATTTATTTAATAATTTTAATTAAATACCATTTCTCTTGGTGCGATTAAAGAAAACGCGTTCTTTTGCAATCTCAATATTTACAAATACTTATGGTTCAAGCTCATACACTTTTTACAGATTTTGATATCGCACTCTATCAAACTGGCAAACATTTTCGACTTTACGAGAAAATGGGTAGTCATTGTATTGAAATAAACAACCGAAAAGGTACTTATTTCGCCGTATGGGCTCCTAACGCTAAACGGGTCAGTATAACAGGAGATTTTAATGGCTGGAATCCAGATACGCATGTGCTACTACCTCGGTGGGATAAAAGCGGTATTTGGGAGGGTTTTGTACCTGGCATTGGTCATGGTACGGTGTATAAATACCATATTACGATGCATAATGGTGCTGCATTGGATAAAGGTGACCCATTTGCCCGCAGATGGGAAACCCCGCCCCGCACGGCGAGTATGGTTTGGGACCAATCTTATGATTGGCAAGATCAGGACTGGTTAACACAACGTGCCAAAATTGCTGGGCAACCCAAGCCTTGGTCGGTATATGAAGTCCATCTAGGATCTTGGAAAAAAAAGGTGGAAGATGGTAATCGATCCCTCAATTTCAAGGAATTAGCAGATGAATTGGTGCAATACGTCTCTGATATGGGCTTTACTCATGTCGAATTTATGCCCATGATGGAACACCCCTATTTTCCATCTTGGGGCTATCAAATAACAGGTTTTTTTGCACCTACTTCTCGTTTTGGTAACCCCGAAGACCTTAAACTCTTGGTCGATCGTTTCCATCAAGCGGGCATTGGGGTTATTTTGGATTGGGTGCCTTCGCATTTTCCGGGCGATATACATGGCTTGTATTTATTTGATGGTTCGCATTTATACGAATATGCAGACCCCCGGAAGGGCTATCACCCCGATTGGAATAGTTATATTTTTGATTATGGTCGTAATGAAGTACGCTCTTTCTTAATTTCCAACGCGTTATTTTGGCTCGATCAGTACCATGTGGATGGCTTACGCGTAGATGCAGTAGCCTCTATGCTTTACCTTGATTATTCGCGCAAAGAAGGAGAATGGATACCTAATGTATATGGTGGTAAAGAGAATTTGGAGGCCATTTCATTACTGCGCGAGTTCAACGAAACGGTATATAAAGAATTTCCCGGCGTAGAAACCATCGCAGAAGAAAGTACTGCTTTCCCCGGCGTCAGTAAGCCAATTTGGGACGGAGGCTTAGGTTTTGGCCAAAAATGGATGATGGGTTGGATGCACGATTCGCTTAATTATTTTAAGCGCCCCACAGCATTTCGCCGTTGGCATCAAAATGAAATTACATTCTCAATGGTGTACGCTTTTTCAGAGCGGTTTATGTTGCCCCTCAGCCACGACGAAGTAGTACACCTCAAGTCGTCATTGCTGTTTAAAATGCCCGGTGATGAATGGCAAAAACACGCCAATTTGCGCGCATTATTTGGTCACCAATGGACGCACCCAGGTACACATTTACTCTTTATGGGCGGCGAAATAGCGCAAACCACCGAATGGAGCCACGATCGTGGCGTAACTTGGGAATTGCTCCAGTACGAACTCCACAAAGGTTGTCAGGAATGGGTACGCGACCTCAATAAAATGTATGTCCACTATCCTGCGCTGTGGCGCAATGCTTTCTCGCCAGAGGGCTATGAATGGATCAGTGGCGACGATACCGAGAACTCCGTGGTTTCGTTTTTGCGAAAAGGAAACGAAACGGATAAGGTGCTTTTGGTCGTTTGCCATTTCCAAGCCAATGCCATGGAACAATACAGTGTGGGTGTTCCATCTAGTGGTACATGGAAAGAAGTCCTCAATAGCGATGATAAGAAATATGGTGGCTCTGGTATGGTAAACGGTGATTTGAAAGCCGTAAAAAAGGCATCACATGGACAAGATTACTCCGTTTCTTTCAAATTGGCACCGCTTGCTGTTATGATTTTTGAAGGTAACCCTGGCAAGCCTAAAGTTGCGGAAAAAACAAAAGTAAAGGCCATAGATACTGGAAAAAAGACAAAATAGACTGCGGCGCTGTAGGTTTTGTGCATAGAAATTGGATAAAATCCCCATAAATATATGCACAAAACCTAACGATGCTCCGTATAATGGCATCGGAATGCTGCTGATTGAATAGTCATTATACAGCATTAGTTTTGTACAATGCATGATATTTAAATTATATTTAACTTATCTCCTATGTAATACCACCAACCTACCAAACCCGCTCCAGCCACACCAAAAGCATTTGCAGTGCCATGCCAAGCGCGCATCGTTGGGATATTCAATAATTCTATTGGATAAAATGGCCTGAGTGCATAAGCCAAGGCCAATGTCATGGTGAAAAATAGCGCTATGCAAAGTATTCCCCACGTAATACGAGTAGTTTTGGGTAGTTCATTGGTTTGAAAGGCAATTTTGCCGTATCGAAATGAGGTTAACCAACCCGATAAGGCTACGGCTGCGGCAGCAAAGGCTTCAAATGTAAAATCATGCGTAAGTTGTGCAATAGTAATACCCACTGCTGTTAAAGGGACGGCTGCTACAGAAAGCCAACACGCTAGTTTTGCCGTTTTACTGGGCCAGTATTCGGTAACTAATCCAACAAGACTAGGAAAAATAAGTCCCGCATAATGAAAGTGCACACCTGTGAGCAGTACAATTGCTGGATCAAAATCCAAAGGTTGCCAACCAAGACGGTCGCTCATCGTCCATAGACCACCTACTACCATAAATATGCGCCCCGATGCTTGTGCCACTTGATCGGCGGAGCGTTTTTTTTGAATCAACCACTCTACCCCCACCTGAAATTGCCAAAGTGTAACCAATAACCAAGGTAATGTTGCGCATCCAGCCGCTATGCCCTGAGGGAGCATAAATGCAGTTACCAAAGATAATGCTGCCCCAAATAGCCACCAGCGTTGCCGATCAGTGGCAATATTAGGGATCAAAGGTACCCAAACCAATGCTGCTAATTGTAGTATTAATGCCGCCCAAAGGTGTTGATCAGCACTGGGGCGTTCGGCAAGCACCAGCACAATCCAAATGGCAATGCCTAGCCCAATAGTCCATCTTGAAGTAGTTGTTTTAGTGGTCATGGTGCGGTAGGTTAGGGGATAAAGGGGGCCATCGCATTACCGGAGTCTTTTCTAAATTTGGCCTGTAACAAACGCATGATGGGGTAACCGATACGCGCCATCCAAAAACGCGGTTTTGAAAATGCTTTGATGATGTACCAAACATCGCCAGCGGTATCTATTTCCACCAAAAACAACTCCTCTCCACATTCCACATGTCCAGGCAAAGTGCCATAAGCAAAACCAAATCGAGTAGATTCGTCAATAACATAAATAATCCGACAGGAATTGCGCCACCATAGTCCACCGAAACGCGCATACATCGCTACTGTTTCGCCAACAAGAATTGGAGCCTGTTTGGGCAATATTTTTGTCCAATGAGAGGGAAACATCCGCCAATCGCGGATATTTTGTTTGGCGGACTCAAAAACCTGTTGCCCATTTCCAATCATAATACGTTGAAAATCATTGTCGTACCCATTTATTTTTGTACTTAAGGCTGTACCATTGAGGGGAGAATATGTTACATCTAATTGGTCTTGGGCAAGGAGAAAAGCCTTGGTCTGGTGGATGGAAGGAATATTAAGGTAAACCATATCGTTGGATTTTCATTTTTTTCTGAAAATTAAATAAATAACGTAGATACTTTACTTATTGTTTTAAGGAGATGAAAATTTTTATTCTTTTGCCTATGTTTGCGTCGGGTATTTCCCCAAATTTTTAATAGAGACAATATGTTATACTTATGCAATTCATCCATTTACTAGAAAAACTTGACTGGCGTTCGCTGTTGTCTGTATGTGCCGTAGTTACGAGTATGAGCGGATTGTATGTCTCAAATCGGCAACTCCAAATTGCTTCCGAAGCGCAACAGGCATCTGTATTTCCCTATTTAACCATGGCATACAATAACAGCCACGAGCATATTGAATTATTTGTAAAAAATGAAGGCACTGGGCCTGCGTTTATCAGTGGCGTGGAAGTACGTTTGCGCGATTCTGTGTATAGCGATTTTTGGACACCAGTACATCAATTCCTTGACACATTACATACAAATCGAAATCTAACGATTGCAAAAAGTGATTTGTTGTCCGGCTGGGTCATTCGCCCAGATGGCGGGCAATACACACTTTTTCGTTTAGATGGATTGGATACGTTCACGACTAATCAATTTTGGCGGTTTTATGCGGATAAAGATAAGGGTATAGAGGTAAAAATATGGTATTTAGACCTCTACAACAATTGTTGGGTATTCGATTTTAAAAAAGCCAGCGTAGAAAGGTGCGAAAAATGCCCTAAAGAGGTATTACACAGATGATCCATTGAACCGTGGCACTCTTTTAGTGTTAATATGGAATATATACTGTAAACTAAATTTATACTTCATTTATATGTTCCATTTAAAAGTAGGCGATGCCGCTCCCGATTTCACATCTGTTAATGAGAAAAATGAAACCATTAGCCTTACCGATTATAAAGGCAAAAAATTGGTTATTTATTTTTACCCCAAAGATGACACACCCGGTTGCACCGCACAAGCATGTAGCCTCCGTGATGGCTATCCAATGTTTCAAAGTAAAGGATACGAAATACTTGGCGTAAGCCCAGATGCACCAAAAAAACACGTGAAATTTATCGAAAAATACAGTTTGCCTTTTAGTTTATTGGCCGACGAAACCCACGCAGTGGCGGAGTCTTACGGTGTTTGGGGGCAGAAAAAATTTATGGGACGCACCTACGATGGTATCCACCGCACCACTTTTGTCATTGATGAAAACGGCACAATAGAGCAAATTATTGAAAAAGTAGATACTGCAGGACATACGGAGCAGTTGATCGGATAAATCTTGATGAGGGATATATAAATTGCAATGTAACTATCCAGCCGCCACCCGAATTCCCGTAGGGAATGTATGTTTATAGGGTGGAATGAAAAATTAGGTTCAATTCCCGTAGGGAATGTATGTCATTTTGCGCGTTTTTACATAAAATCCCTACGGGATTTGGGCAATTTACCCTATTCAGCCTATAAACATATATTCCCTCCGGGAGTTTTTTGGTGGCGGCTGGATAGTTACATTGCAATTATATATCCCTCACCATTTTTGTGTGCGGAATACCGTCTTCCAAGTATTCCTCTCCTGTGGAAACAAATCCTAGGCTAGCGTAAAATGCTAATAAATAGGATTGTGCCCCTATTTTAATGGGTTCGTTACCAAATAAGTGTAAGCACAAGGCTATACTTTTTTCCATCAGTAATTTCCCGACACCTTGTCCGCGTACCGATGGCGCATTCGCTACCCGACCAATCGACGGATAATTGGGGTAAGACAACCCTTTTGGCAACAATCGGGTATAAGCAACCAGTTGCCCCGCATCATTTCGGCACATCAAATGGAACGATTCTTGGTCTTTTCCATCGGTATCCAGATATGGACAATTTTGTTCCACTACAAAAACCTCTTGCCGGAGCGACAAAATTTCATAGAGTTCTTGTGGGGTGAGTTCAGCAAAGGGTAAACAGGTAAAATGCATTTAAGAATTGTGCTAAAGGTGATATAGATGAGTATTGGAGGCAACCTTTTTTTTAAAAACTGCTTCATTCTTATACAAACCAATATTTTTCACAAAATTATGAATAAAAATTATTTTAACGTGCTGTTTTACAGCGCACTGCTTATTTTTTGCCTTTTTTCAGGCAATGCCAACGCTCAAGAGCATCGTATCGGCTTTCAAGTGGGCGCTGGTTTAACAGATGTATCCATGCCCAAACTAAACGTAGAGGGTAATCAAATAGATGGATCATCGAGTACTAGTTCCTATGCCGCCGCTGTGGTAATAGAACGCACTTTCAAAAAGAATAAACTTGGGATCAATTTAGAACCCGGATTTATCAAAAGAGGCTACAAAACTAATGGTGCTTCTAGTTTATTAAGCCCTGTTACTGCATTTTATTACTCTAGTTTGCCCATTTCATGCTTTGTCCAACCATTAGGTAACGACAGGCTACGGCTATCCTGCGGACTTGAAATGGCATATTTATTAAAAACAACCGTAAATGACGCATCGCTGGCATCAGGAGTTAAAGAACTTTACAACAAATATGACCTATTGGGATTTATTGGTGTACAAGCACGGGTGTACCATAAACTTTCTTTAGGCGTAAGGGTAAACAGAGCATTTACTCCCGTCACAAGTGTAGCATATAGTAATGACCAAGGTGAATCATTAGGAACGTCCGGTTGGTACAATATGAATGCTCAATTATACGCCCGATATTATTTTTACCAAAGCACATCAAAGTCGTAATTTATCTACGAACGGCAATTTAAAAGTGACGAACGACATTTTTTTTGCGGTTTTGCTAAAATTTTCACATTTTAGCAAAACCCAATCTAATTCGGAAAATAGGCTTTTAAAGCCGCCAACAAGCAAACAAATTTTGCGTTTTAGGCAAAAATAAAAATTTATTTTTAAATAAAGACAATGACTAAATTAAAGATCAATGTTGTGCAAAAAAAATTATCATTAATTTGGTAAATAATTCAAAAATACGCTTTAATATTGCACCAAGTAGTTTTTGTGTTTATTTGTTTGGGTTAGAGCCTCTCGCCGCAATAGGTGGAGAGGCTTTTTATTTGTAAATACTTAGCCCACTCCCATTTCGGCCCAAAAAGGTCAATTTTTAGTCATACTACTGCTTCGGCAGGCTCAGCATAAATTCGGCAGGCTCAGCATGAATTCGCCATTTTTTTCGTCCGACCGTGCCCTGCTCGGCGGGGTGCGCTGCATCGAACTCAAAAAAGTGGCTCGTCTGACCAAAAATTGCCTACTTTTTTG
>JAYUKX010000143.1:0-9195 GCA_043764095.1 Chitinophagales bacterium | reverse complement strand
GTGACAAGTATTTGCCAAAATGCACGATCTGTCCCACGCGGCACCATTATCCACCAGTCTCGACCATTGGCATGGCGTACTGCCGAAAGCGCGTCCACTAAACTATCTTCTACTATCGTTGTATTGCTTTGTACTACTTTCCCCAGCCCCCCATTGGCTGACATATCCACCTCGGCACAAACGATCTTCCCATAATATGGCCCAAATTCTATCGTATTCACAAGTGCTAGATTAACGACCATATACCGTGTATCCGAGTCAGGTAGCGGTAGCACCACAGTACCACTTTTTACAAATACATTACCTGGTTGATATATATATCCACACCAAAGGGTTTCGCCACCTGTAATATCCGTTCCATTTTCCATGATCTCGTGTTGTCGATTAAATATACTACAACCATTGGTATAAAATAGAAGATTACCTTGCTCGTCGTTTGCAACACCTGTTATAGAGGTCGTACGGATATCAATAGTATCAATCTTAACTATACCATTTTCAAATCTTAACTGCATCCCACCGTAATATCCATTGCTCAGATCACCTATAGCATTGTTCGTATAACCCAATATCCAGTTTTGGTCGCGTTTGGATTGGCCGTGTAGGACAATAGCACAGCATACCCATATCATTAGGAATAATTTTTTTTTCATAACAAAAAAGTAAAAAAACTCCCTTGGCCATACAGGTGTGACTGTGGCCAAGGGAGATTGGATGAAATAAATTAGTGGGTGACCAATTTGATAAAAATTACTTTCATAAAGGTGGCTGGATAGTTACTTAAAATCTACTTTTATAAATAAGGTGCAATTGCGGTTTGTCTCAAACCATGCTTAAATATTTAAAAATCAATAAGTTGATTTCCAAGTAATTACAATAATAGTGAGACAAACCACAATTGCACCTAAATACATTTACAAATATTAACTTATTCGGATGTCTAGGCACTTTACAACTTCACCATCTTCTCCACCGCAATACCGCCATCTTCGGTTTGCACCTTTACATAATAGATACCCGATTTCCAGTCCGCGCATTCCATATTGATACGATGATCGCCGGCCACCATTTCCTGTTGGTTATTGGTGCGCACCAAACGGCCCATACTATCCAAAACATCAACACGTACATTGGCTGCTTTTTTCAAGGAAAACCAAATCGTAAAACCTTCGGTAGCAGGATTGGGCATCACCGCCAAATCTGCTGGTGCATCGGGAAGCAACTGTGTAGATGAAATAACAACACCCGCTGGCAACGGCACAAATTCACTGGTATAAAGCCGATATTCACCCGCCTGCAAAGGCATAGGCTGTTGGCCAGTAGTGGTTACGACAAGCGTTTGACCCGTATAATATTCATACCAAGTACCCGCAACAGGGAAATTGACACTACCATTAGAACTTGTACTGCTTATGTTGGCTGCTACTACTACATCAATATCAGAACCATTGAGGTACATCGTGCGCACTTGTCCCGCACTTATATTCAATTGATAATCAGCAGTATGGAATACGTTGTAGTTTTTGCGTAATTGGATTAAAGCCGCAGTCACATTGCGCAATCGGTTGCGGTACGGGTCGTCCAAATAGTCCCATTTAATTGGTTTTGGATTCGTGCGGCAATCGGCACTGATCGTACCATTTTCACACCAGTTGATCGGGTAATCGTAGCCCATTTCACCAAATTGCCAAAGCATTTTTGGCCCAGGGATGGTGTAAAACAAGTTAGATAACATTTCGAGGCGACGCATACCCACCGAAAGGCTGCGTACATTGTGACCGGCCGATTGAGATCCATTTGTTTTCATTTCATACGCTTGGCGGTTTTCATCGTGGCTTTCCATATAGCCCACCAAATGCGGGTTATTCCACTGGCGGGTTTTGTAATTGATTTGAGCAAGGCTTACACCAACATTGCTACCAAAACCTAAGCCCAAATCTTTGTACGCACCCCACATATTGCCCCAAAGCATCATGCCATAATTGGCTAATTCCTTTTCTTCGGTATTATCGGCAAAATGCTCCAAAATCACGTATAAATTTGGGTCAATATCCCACATGAAATCGGCGTAATCCTTCCAAATAGCAACACGGCTTGCATCGTATTGGCCCCATTGTCCTACATTATTCCCCGAATTTACCTGTGTAAAGCCCTTAGATAGATCGAAGCGATATCCATCAATTCGGTATTCTTCCATCCAATATTTGATGCAATTTTTGGTATATTCCTTAGTGGCTTGGCTTTGGTGGTTAAAATCATTGAACACATTAAAAGGATGTGTAGCAGTAGCATTGAGCCAAGGATTATTAGCAGCAGGGCGGTTATTGGCCGAGTCCCAATACAATTGAGCCAACGGACTTGCACCTGTAGCCTGGTTAAATACCACATCTAAAATAACAGCGATGCCACGGTTATGGCATTCGTCCACAAAAGTTTTGAATGCAGCAGGTGATCCATAATATTTATCCAAAGCCTTGTGGAAAGCAGGGCCGTAACCCCAGTTGATATTGCCATCAAATTCGCTAATGGGCATTAATTCAATCGCATTAATACCCAAATTTTGCAAATAATCTAAAGTATCCAGCATCGTTTGGTAATCGTGGCGGGCAATAAAATCGCGGACTAATAACTCATACACCGTTAGTTTGGTTTGGTCGGGGCGGGTATAATTCGTTGTTTGCCAATTAAATGGCGTTGCACCGGGTTGAATCAGCGATACCACACCAGTCGTTTTACCAGCAGGGTAGGCCGGAATATTCGGGTAAGTGACCGAAGGAATAAAGGCATCGTTCCAAGGATCAAGCACCTGCGTACTCAATGGATCGGCTACTTTGAGCGTACCATCTACGAGGTATTGGAAGCGATAATATTGTCCGGGTGTTAATCCGCCAATTTCGAGCCACCAACGGTTACCGTCCACACTTTTGCGCATTTGGTAAGTAGTAGCGGGTGTCCAATCGCTAAAATCGCCTACAACAAAGACATTTTGTTTGCCCGGAGCGTATAAAGACAGCACCACAGTTTGGCTATTGGTATAGTTGATACCCAATTGAGTGCCTGCCGGTGGGTCTTGCGCTGGAATATTATCCGGAGTAAGATAGGTGAAAATCGAAGTATCGGAAACGCTATTGGCCGTTGCGATCAATTCAATTTTGTGAAAGCCCGCACCAGCCACCAACGTCATGTCTAACGCTGTACCCGTGGTGCTATTCACTTCGATGCCATTATCTAATAGCCTCAAATTTGCCGACAACGAGGAAGCACCCTTGACGGGAATACTTTGTCCGCTTTGGGCAATAAAGGATGCGGCAGTAGGTGCTAAAAAAGTAGTCCGTAATGCACCATCATTGGGGTAAACGGTATAAAAAATATCCGATCCATCGGCAGAGCGGCCAACCACCGTACCCGCAGCGTTCCTAAAAACGAAGGCCATGCTGAGTACCGTTTCGTTGGTTGGAACGCCGTAAAAAGTGCGAATATTGAGCGTTTTTTTCCAAAGATTGGGCGAAACAAGTGTCATTAGCCCTTTAGCATCTGCTACGCCCCAGGTGGTTTGTACGTGTTTCCAATCGCTTGAGCTTTGGCTAAGGTTGGTAATAACACCAGTATGCGCATAAATAGGTCCGGCCGAGTTGTTGAGTGCTCCATTGCCTTCATTGGCGCGGAAATAGATAGTAACATCTTGGTCTGTAATCGGGAATACTGGATCGCAGGATACTTGAGCGGAAAGGGAAATTGCCTTTGCCAGTAGTACGAATGCCAATACTGTTTTAAGTATAAAATTGTAATACTTCATAAATATGGGTGTGTTTGTTTGGGCAAATGTAATAAATAATTGGAAAATTATGGATTATTAAAAATGTATTATGTCGGAAATGTACCTTTTTAGGTGGGGGGAAATGTCAGGTTACTGCCCCATTTTCTGAGGTTAATTATCGGTTTGTGTGATCTTTAGCAAGCGTTAAAACCAATCTTTATTGAATAAAATAGTGAAAAGTCGGGTTTTACCTTACAGCGAGTACGATACTTATGGAAGTATAGTTTTTGGTTTTAATTAATTGTTAATAAGTGTTTTATAGTTAAAAAATATTGTTTAATTATAGGTTGTTTTGCTTGTTTTGTAAAAAAAAGATAAAAAGCGGTCACAAAATGAGTTCGGGAGGGATATATCTACGGAAATATCACATTGCACATATAAACGAAACACATAAAATGGTCACTATTTTGAAAAAACCTAGACATTTATTCTATTTGGGGCTTCTTGGATTGTTGTGGTTTTGCACCACCTATTCACTTACAGCACAATGCACGTTATCTCAAAATTTTTTTGATATTCCAACAGGGGCACTACCTCCATCGGGGTCTAGTGCAGTAGGGGCTGAATATGGGACACCTTTTGTTGATTCAACAGGATGCGACGATGCCAATAGTGCTGAAATAAAAGCGGCTATTACGTCACCCTTTACAACTCCGGGTGATGGTGTAGAATTTACCCGTTTTTTTGCGCCGGGGCTAAATCTTACATTTGCCGCGAGTACTTCTTATACCATTACGTTTAGGGCAAAAGTAAGCCCAAATAATCTAGGAACGTTTCAAAACATAAGAATACGATTACGAGCGGTAAATTCCCCACAAAGTAGTAATAACTGCAATGGCAGTTGTAACCTGATTGGGGAGTCTGTGTTGACGGGAACAGGATGCCAAACATTTTCTTTTAATTTTACACCTCCTTCTAATTTTCAACATTTAATTGTGTCGGCGTCTGCCGTGTTTGTGAGCGGATTTGAGGAACTTAAATTGAATATAGACAATATGTGTATAGCGGAAAATGTACCGGATTGTGATTTGAGTTTTATGCACAGCAATGATCCCTGCGGTTATTATACTTTTCAAAATACCAGTCAAGCACCGACCCAAAACGGTTTTACATGGAATTTTAAAGGCCCTGGGTTACCGCCTAACGGTGTGAATAGTACGCAAACCAATCCCGATTTTAATTTCCCAACTTCTGGAGCATATACCGTTAAACTGTCGTACTTCTGTACACCTACATTATTGAGTACTTCGGAAGTCATTAATGTTGTTAAGGATGAAACGCCGCCAGTTATTGTTGGTTGTCCTGGGCCATCGGGTGTTTTGATGGCGCAGCCTCCCGCGTGCTTGGCTCAATTTACAGTACCCGAATTACTTTCATTTGATGATAATGACATTACAGAGATCGCTTATACGCATAATGGTAGTCCTGTAGGCGGCGGGCAAGTCCTGAATTTGCCAGTAGGTAACCATAGTTTTGCTTATGTGGCTACCGATATTTGCGGTAACACAAGAGCTTGCTTTTTTTCAGTGCAGGTGGAGTGCTTGCCCAGTGCTCCTTCAGTAACGCCATGTACCAATTTCAACGACCAGATGGTCGGCGGCTGGGGGGTGTATAATAACTCCAATGGCAATGTTACCTATACGAGTAATAATGTAATTGTGGGTTCACCGGGGCCATCTAACAATGGCGCTACGGATTTTTATTTGCACTTTCAGGATGTTTCGGGCGGGACATGGGCATTGAATAATACCGACTACAATGGTAATTGGTTGGGTAATATTGGCAAATGCTTTTGTTACGACTACAAAGTTTTGGATGATTCAAACCCCGCTACGCTACCCGTTGTTCCGGCCATCTATATCCTTGGGCCATTTAACCCCTCGCAGCCCGTTGTATATGGCAGTAACCCAGCATTAATGGCGCGTTTTGTGCCTAATAGTACCGTTACTGAACTGGATGGTTGGGGCCATTTTTGCGCGCCGTTGGAGGCTTGTGCGCCGGGTAATATCTTACCATCAAACAGTACAGGGCATTGGGAATTTGTGCCTGGAGCAGGTGCTACCTGTAACGATTGGAACGCATTATTATCCAATATAGGAGCTATTGTTTTTGGTTTAGACCTGACTCCCAACCCTGCGGAAGAAATACAGATAGACAATATTTGTGTACAAGATTGTGGCACAGTACCACAAGGCCCTTGCGATGGCTTTGACGATGGTAAAAAAGATGCCTGGACCATTATTTCGGATCATTATCCTTTGGGAGGTGTTGCGTATAATAATTCAAAGGTGACTGTTGGCGCGCCCGGTCCATCGAATAGCAGTACTGATTATTACATTCAATTCATGGACATTTCTGCGGCAACATGGGCCATAGATTCCGTGGATTATTCAGGCGATTGGCGGCCATATTATGGTCAATGTCTTTGCTATGATTATAACCTCATTGACGACGGAAGCCCTAATAGCACCTTGCCGCCCATATCACCAGCTATCTATATCAGTAATTCATTTGACGCATTATCGCACCTTGATCCGGGGAATAACCCTGTGTTGATGGCTTATTTTTCGCCTAATCTGATGATAACTGAAAACTCTAATTGGGCGCATATCTGCGCACCACTAGGGCCTTGCGTTAATGGCAATCTTCCATCCAATAGTTCGGGGACATGGAAATGGGTACCCGGGAGCGGGGGCACTTGTGCGCAATGGGATGCCTTAATGGCAAATGTAGGAATGGTTATGTTTCCGCTGGATCTCACCAGTCGGCCATCGGAGGTGATTCGGGTGGACAATATATGTATTCGCAACTGTATGGACTCCACCAATCTATGTGATTCAATTATGGTCATGGTGGATTCGTTAAGTTGTTTCGACGCGTCCATTATCACTGGTTTACCCTGTACTGCCGATTTTACCCCCGTATGTGGTTGTAATGGTCAAACCTATTCCAATGCTTGTACGGCAACAGAAGCGGGCATTACCACTTTTGTACCAGGAGCGTGCAGCCCCACCAATCCACCACCAAGTGCAGATGACTGCTGCTATAAAATTGACCTAAAAATTCCTTCAGGTTTAGCGTTTGTGTGTTTTGACATGCTAACACCAGGCGTTATATTCAATACAACGATGCTGAATGCGGCAGGTTTGAAACTAGATACATTATCGAATGGTACAAAAGTATGTATCAGAGATGCAGTACCTGGTCGGGCACGTATTTCAGCGGGTAATTACAACGATGTACTTAAATTCTGCCTTGGAAATATTACCAATGCCAGTCAATTTCCACAATGTGTAGAAGTGACTTTTTGGGAGCCAGGCCCTACCGATATTCCACAGGTTGCTTGCCGAGATACCTTAAAATTCTATTGTGATCCGCCATCTATGGATGATTCTTGCTCGGTTTTTGAACAAATAAGTGTAAAATGCGACTCTATAAATCCTTATAAATATGAGTTAAAATTCAGTATTTGCAATAATTCGGGTTTTACTGCTGCTCAAGTGGTATTGACCTCTCAGGATCCTAATATTAAATTTTTACCGTGTGGTCTAACGGCTATTCCCCAGCCATCCATTGGAATTTCATTATCGCCGGGTTTGTTGTCGGGCGCTTGCGATAATACGCTTTGTGTTACCGTAGTAAGTTCAGTTCCAATTACTTCGGCGTACAATTTTTGTATGGAAACGAGTATATGGAACAGCAATATGTGTTGCACTTCGCCCAATGATGCATGTGTAACCTTGACCCCTTGTTGTACTCCATGCGACTTGAATGGCGTTGTTTCAAACGACCTCGACCCCAATCCTGCTCCTTCGGGCAAGTGCTGTCATTCACTGGATATTGTGAACAATTGCCCATTGAGTTATTTCACCGCCATAGAAATTGTTTCCGCAACGCCGGGCGTGAATATCGGCTCTCATTTTACAGGAGGTCCAAGCCCATTAGACTGGTCGGTCGTAAAATCTACGGCCAATTGTGTTCAATGGCAACATACGTCAGGTACCATTCCAAGTGGAACAATACCAGGGCTTATCAATTTTTGTCTGTCAGATATTAACGTAGGCGAAATGCCTCAAATCATTATTGTTAATTGGTACACTTCCAATGCAAATGGCGATTCCATTGTGGCTTGTTCGGACACCTTGATATACGATTGCCCATCTGGAGATAACGGTTGTGTAGGCGTAACAGATATTATATTGGATGGAGATCCTTGTGATCCAAACTTTAATAATTCCTTGAATTATAGTGTGACCATTCAAAACCAAAGTACGCCCCCCCATACTGCAACTACATTGATGATGAATAGTATTACAAGTGGGGTAACTGTATTTCCAAATAATATCATCTTCTCTCCACCACTACTATATTTGGGGACAGAAACCATCAATTTTAACGTATCGGGGAGCGGTGTTGTGCCGGGCGCAACCATCAAAATAGAGGTGCGGCTTCATGGTAGTACATCTGATGATGATTGGTGTTGTTTTGAATCGGATACGATCTGTTTACAAATTCCCTTCTGTTGGGACTGTACCGATGTGCAGACACTCATAGAGCCTTTGCATCAAACGCCTGTTTCTGATAGTTGCTGTTGGTTTATTCATTTGCAAAACAATGCACCTGCCGACAGTATTTCATCGGTGGTGTTTGAAAGCGGTGATGGTAGCCCCTTAAATTTTGTAGATGGAATGGTCGCTGGTTATGCTACCACAATATCTATTTTTGGCAATGCGCTAGAACTCACACACAGTAGTGGAAGTATCCCAACTGGATTTATTCCACAACTATACTCCTATTGTGTTCCAAACATGACCAACAATACGGTATATGTTTATTGGAAAGACAAAAATGGCGTGGTTATTTGTATCGATACGCTACAATTTAACTGCCCACCTGACCCATCTCCCTGCGATATGGTTACCGCTGAATCTGTCACTTGTGTCAATAATCAGTTGCAGTATTGTGTTACAATGACCAATACTCAAAGTACGCCATTGGTGGTTACGTTGCTTCCATTTTCAACAACGGCAGGTGTTACACTCCCATCCTCCATCCCAGTAAATGTGCCGCCTAATAGCCAACAAACCTATTGCGTGAATATGACCAGCACATTGCCTGCGGGTAGTACGTGGTGTTATACTTTGTCCATTGGCACACCTCTTGCGTCCTATTATTGTAAAGATAGTTGCCTAATATTACCTACTTGCGGCACCAATTGCGACTCTTTGGATGTTTTTGCAGCACATATTGGTGGCCCATTTGGCGTAGATAGTTGCTGTTTTAGTATCACTATCCTGAATAATACGCCAGCGGGGACAATGACCAGTTTTTTACTCAGTAGTAGTTTGCCGATACCTGTCACCAGCGTGGCACCCAAT
>JAYUKX010000142.1:0-34546 GCA_043764095.1 Chitinophagales bacterium | reverse complement strand
GCCTCAATCATTGCTAAAAGAAACTAATATACCCTCACTTTTTGACCGCATACCTTTTTTTGGCGAAAAAAAGTAGGAAGTAAGCATTATTGCACTAACTTTTAACTTTTTGACATTTGCAAGTGAGTAAGACTTTTTTGTTTAAGAAAAAGTGTACGGCTGTAAGTAAAAATATTACGGTGCGCTGAACCTTACCTTGATATTGCTTATTTTTGCTACAAATATTATGGTGCGCTGCACCTAAAAATTTTTTTTTAAGGAAACCCTGACAAATAACACGTCACTCTTTACTCAAACCTTCCAATACCTTGGGCAAATCGCTTAAAGGTAACCTGCGCACCAATATTTTTTTCTCCTCGTCCAAGATCATCAAATTGGGTAGGCTATAGGTGGCGTACATTTTTTCTACGGTGGAGGGGTCGTTTTCATCGGCCACGCAAGTCCATTTTGGAATATTGGTAGCGACATAGTTTTTCCAATAATCAAATCGCCCATCGGTCGTTACCGCAAATACACGAATACCTTTATCCGCATACGGGAGTGTCGTGGCATAAATATTGGGAGTTGCCTCTTTACAATGTGCGCATAATGGGCTAAAAAAGTAGAGTAGGGTATATTTTGCTTTAAAATTATACAGCGAAACTTCAGTACCTGTGGTGTCTTTTAGTTTGATTTCGGGCGCAATTCTTCCGGGTAATGTACCCCTAAAACTGCTTGCTTTGTACTCAATCCGCATCCAAGTAGCCGTATCAATACCTGCAGATTTGGCCGTGGGCATAAATTGGTCAAACAAATAAACCAACATTGTTTCGTTTCCACCATAAGAGGGTTTATCAAAACGCTCCAATATTAATTGGAGTAATTTGTTTTTTGACTCTTGATTAACACTTGCTTTTTTAATGGCAAAAGACAAACTTGATTTCACGGAATCCAATACTGCGCCTTGTATCTGCATCCAATCGTCGGTTTTGCGGGCTAAAGCAGGACTTCTAAGTAGTCGTGTATCCGTAAAATCATAATTATCCCAAAAATGATCTCTAAAATACCGCATATACTTCGGATTAAGCGAGCCATCTGCTAAAAGTGTCTCGATCGTGGCAGGCACAGCGGCGGGTAATTCGCTATTCACCAATTTTGGAAAAAATAAATTGGGGTACTTTATCAATTGTTTGCGCGTATTGGCATCTATTTCTTCTCGCAAAGTACGAATCGATTTGACTTGTTCGTCTAATACTTCCCGATCGCGGGTAGCCTTACGCAGCATTTCCAGCATACTGCGGGCTGTTTCGATACGCGTCTCTCTACTGCGTTTGAAGGTGCGCCAATAAAAATATGGTTCGTTTTCCACCGATTTTTCTACCGAAAAACTATCGGCTAATGCAAGCATAGAGGTAGTAAAACGTAGATCGAACTCGTTATTAACAATAAATTCAAGTAGTGTTTTTTGCCCGTTATGATAAAAAAAGTACAAACCAGTCTCAAGGGCTTTTTTTCCCTTAAACTGTGCTACGGGCTGTACACTATCCACTTTAACAGAATCCAAAAAATAAGGCACTCCTGTGTACCAATATCCAAAATATACCATTTCCGGCTTTTTTACATCCTTTATGGTACACGAATATTGATACGATTGCGCCTGTAAAAACAGTGGAAATAATAGCGCGAGCAACGGTAATTTTAGAGGATACATCTGAATAAGGGGGTGGACTATTTTGGTTCTATTAACTCAAATTCGACACGTCTGTTTTGTGCTTTATTTGCTTTAGACGTATTGGGTACTAATGGTTTTTCTTCTCCAAAGCCAGCAGATTTCATACGCGTTGCAGCCACACCTTTAGTGGCCAAATAATCTAAACAGGCCTTAGCACGCCCTTCTGAGAGCGTTTTGTTTTTAGCATTATCACCATCGCTATCCGTATGTCCGACTATAGAAAGGTCATAATTCGGGTATTTTTTGAGTAATTCGGCCACTTTATCCAAAATAGGGAAAGAAACTTTTTTGAGCGTAGCTTTAGATGGGTCAAACTGTACACCCGTTAATGCTTTCTCCAAAATTTTTAATTCTTCTTTTTTTGCTTCGGGACAACCTTTCATGTTTTTTACCCCTGCTTCGGTGGGACACATATCTTCTTTATCAGGTATGCCATCGCCATCACTATCGGGGCAGCCGTCGTAAATACTTAATCCGGCTTTATCGGGGCAAAGATCAAGGCGATCGGTCAATCCATCGCCATCGCTATCAGGGCAGCCTTTGAAAATAATAAGACCAATTTTGTCAGGGCATTCATCAAGTCGATCTACAACACCATCGCGATCCGTATCTTTGTCGGGGCAGCCTTGATTGACGGCCAAACCTTTTTCCGTAGGACATTTATCCAAGGCATCAGCGATAGAATCGCGGTCGGTATCGGGGCAACCTTTTGTATAGTCAAAACCCATTTTATCCGGGCAGGCATCATCTATATCGGCAATACCATCGCCATCCCCATCGGGACAGCCTTTCAATGCACGAAGTCCAACAATATCAGGGCAACGATCGTCCTTATCAGGAATACCATCGGCATCTTTGTCGGGGCAGCCATTCATACCACTTGCGCCGCGTTGGTAGGGGCATTGGTCATTTTCATCAATGATACCATCGCCATCTGTATCGGGGCAGCCATTGAGCGTTCGTTCGCCTTGAATAGTAGGACATTTGTCATAACGATCTACTACGCGGTCGCCATCGGTATCTACATACCTGCCAAACCGGTAGGATAGGGAGATGCCTGTAAATACATACCAATCATTATAATCGGTATTAGCCGATTTACTAATGCCATCTACATAGTCGGAAAAAGTCATCCGAAGTCCCATTTCAGCACCAAGTGTAGTGCGTTTGGATAAGTCGTAGCGCAACCCGCCTCCAAAGGGCAGCACAAATGTTGTTTTACTAAAATCAGCGTTGATATCGGCTTGGACTACGGGTAAAGCAAGTGAGGCATTCGGAAATACAGGTTTGGGCTGAATAAAACCAAGACCCAAACCTCCAAATACATAAGGCGAAAAGGTTTTTTTAAAATTGCCCTTATTGTAACGGCGTTTGCCAAATAAATCCCATTCACCCAACAAAGAAAGATCGGTGGCACTACCTTTAAAAGTAAAACCACGCGCGCCCAATTGGTCGGGGAAATTAGTGTCTGCTCCTTTGAATTGCCCATAAGCGGCATTGAGCCGAAGGGAGAAACGCTCCGTCAAATCTCGGCGCAAAAATAAGCCGCCGCCCCACTCGCCGCCTTTGAGCGTTGGATAACGGGTGGACACCAAATCTCCCATATAGTTAGAAGATAAAAACATTGGGCCAAATTCCCATTTAGCTGTTTGCGCGGATAATTCAGGCGTAATGAATAAGAAAAGTAAACTCCAGAAGTACGGGCTTTTCGTCATTGTCAAAAAATGATATTAAGTAAGGATTAAGGCAGTTGGGGCAAATGTAATGTCTGTGATCGTCCAAAGGTTATAAATTGGACAAAATCCAATGCATAAATCTGTCTATAACAAATATAATGCCCCATACCTTGAGTGCTGTACCGCTTTTAGGGTATTTAATTTATCGTTCCTTACTTCAATGTTACCAAAAACGCTACCAAATCCCGAATTTCCCGCTTACTCAATGTCTCATGCATCGAGGGCATACTCGACGGTAAATTATCGCGTTTTTCAATCCGTGACAACGGCACAATAAGTGGTTCCGCATCAGATGTCGTAATCGTGAGTGCCGTATCCGATTCTTTCGTTAATATACCATATACGACCTGCCCATCTTTGAGTTTTAAGGCGACATTGCCATAACCTGGCGAAATGCGCGCGCTAGGTTCCACCAGCGCTTCCATGATTTGCTCCCGCTTTAATGTGCTGCCGATATGTGTCAACGATGGCCCTACAATACCACCGCTATTATTAATGGCATGGCACTTGGTACATTGGGCTGTACCATTGTAATAAAAAATACCCTCACCTTCTTCCAAATTGCCACCGTAGAGTATAGCAGCATATTCGTCCAACAAAGTAGAAGTGGGTAAAGCAGCATCTAGTTGTGATTTGAGGTCTGCTGATCCCGATTTTTCTACGGCTTCTTTGAGTTCTAAACCAACACTTGGGGATAGTTTTTTATCGCGCATTTGCCCGATCAATTGCTGAAGTACTACCAGTGTTTTGTCGCGCTCTAATTTGCCCAATACCACCAAAAGTTGTTGCTGTTCCTTGATACTTCCTTTTGTAAAAATGGCATCTACCATACTTGGCAGGCTTGCTTTGGTAATATTAGAATCATCTAATAAGCTGACGGAAGTAGAGCGTACGTTTTCGTCAGCGTCTTCCATACCACTTTTAATCAGCGATTCCATTTTAGGGTATTTCAACTGGTTTAAGGCAGGTAAAAGGGCAATTTTTGTTTTAGAATCCTTTGTATTGGTGTATATTTTAGCCAAAGTTTCACTGGCTTCTGTAATATTCAAATTGGCCATCATGCCAGCCACTGCGCCCAACACATCGGGATTGGTAGTGGTGGTTAAAGTCGCGATCAAAGGTTTGATTTTTGAATGGATCAAAGTAGGGTTGCGCTCTACTACACCGCGGTAGCGACCATCAACGCGGTCTAAAACCGACGGACTGGCCCATGTACCCAAGGTAGCCAAAGCCTCCATTTTTAGGGTATCTGTAATGTCTTTACGTTGTGCAAAAGCAAGGAGCATATCCAATTCTTTTTCACCGCCCACACGCAAAGCGGCGTTAATAGCACGACGCAACAGCGGCTCGGAAGTAAACCCCGTTTTTTGCAACACAGCAGCCAATGCCGGCAATGCGGCAGGTATCGACAAGTCATCATTGATGCCTCGGGCCGCTTCTGTAACAATATATTCTTCTTTATCTGTCAAAAACTGTGCGATATTCGGGCTGCCCATACGACGCAATACCAAAACCGCTGCGGTACGCACGGCCTTGCTGGAGTGTCCATATAAGTCCAGAATTGCAGATTCTTTGCCAATTCGCGTCAAAGCCAATACACAAGCATGGCGAATATACAGATCTTTATCATTGTTGCTTTCCAGTAATTTAATCAATGGCTGGATAGCACCTTCATATTTCATACGACCGAGTGCCTCTGTAGCATAAAAACGCACGCGAGGGTTCGCATTTTGGAGCAATGGCAAAATATTGGTAGCGACAGATGCATCGCCAATATCGCCCAATGCTTTGGCCGCTTGCGCGGTAATTTCGGAGTCGTGATCTTTTAAGAAAGGAGTAAGCGTCGTAATGTCTGCAGATTTATTACGGATCATTTGCCCAATACCCCAAATGCCGTGGACGCGCGCCAATTGATTGGCATTTTGCTGCACAGCATTGTTCAACATGGTAAGTCCAACGCTGCCCCTTTTGACCAATTCAAATTGCGCTTTTTTGCGGATACGCAGGTCGGCATTGGATAGATGAGCATAAAGTTGGTCGGGTGTTTGTTTGCTATAATCCAGCAACATGAGTCGTTGAGTTTCCTTCCTTGCTGCGGCCAAATCGTTCTTTTCGGCTGTTACATCCAATTTCCATACACGGCCATAATCCTTTGTACCCCAACCAGTTACCCAGTCGGCCACATACAATGCGCCATCTGGACCAAAATAAATGCCGGTTGGTAGCACACCACTCAAAATATTTTTTTCACCATCTAATTCAAACGAAGCGCCCTTGGGTTTTAAGCCAAATGCCCAAATAGGCGAATTAGAAGGATTGCCTACAAATTCAACAACAAAGAATTTGTTTTTCCAAGCCGAACCTAATGCCGTTCCTGGGTTATAAACCATACCCGTAGGGCCATTATGAAAGTTTTGGATGGGCGGAACGATATACGCGGCCTGTCCTTCCCAATGTGGTACGTGGAGTTTTTCGTCCATCCACACCTTGTATCCATTGTTTTTTGGGTCGGTGTATTTACCGTATTGCCAATTAGAACGCCAGCCCGCATCGGAGCCTTCCACGATATGCACCAATCGCTCGCTTTCTCCAGGTTGGTCACTATCGTTATCGCAGGAAATGAGGTTGCCATATTCGTCGAAAGCAAATTCATGGGTATTGCGCAGACCTGTGGCAAAAATCTCAAAATCGGAGCCATCGGGGTTACTTCGTGCAATAAAACCAGAATTGGGGTTTTCCCATTTTTTGCCATTTTTATCGGTCACAGTAGCACCAATATCGCCAATATTCCAGTAGATACGGCCATCTGGGCCTTCTACAATACCAGACAAATTATGGCCACTAAATCCGATATGCACGCCATATCCCGTGCTGATAGACGTTTTTTTTGTATAAACACCGTTTTTATTTTTATTTTCCAAATGCCAAATATCCGGTGCAACGGCCAAAAAAGCATCGTTTTCGCGCACCAGTATCCCCGCTGCAATATCGGTAATTTCATCGTTGAAATCATTGACAATACGTTTGGATACATCGGCAATACCATCTTTATTGGTGTCTTCCAATCGCCATACTTCTTCTTTTTCTACCGCTAAATCGTGCCAATCATGTATGCCATCGTAGTTCAAATCCTTGAGCCATTCGTTTTCCTTACTACGCTCTGGAGCAAAGGTTTGGTGGAGGAAAGCGCGGCGATCCTCCACGGTTTTTAGAGCGGTGGAAGGTGTCATCCAATCGCGGTGGCCACGGATATCAAACTCGGAGTTTTTCTGGCGGTTGGTACGGGTAAGATAGACACGTCCTTGGTCGTCGATGGACATGGCTACAGGATCGGGAGCGAGCGAATCGGTTGCCCAAAGGCTCAATTGAAGCCCTTCATCTACTTTTAATGTGGACTGAGCCTTTATTTCTTTCGTCTTTTTGAGCGCATTTGCGGCGTTTTGTCGAATGGTGTTTGGGTCTTTTTTTTGCGCATATTTCATGCAAGAAATCACCAAAAGGGCGGAAAGTAACACGAACGAGGCGTGTTTAAGGTATTGAACTTTGGACATAAGTATAGGTTGGTAAAAGAACAGAGGTAAAGGTAGTAGAATATTTTATTTCTGCGCTCTAAAAACTAACCAGCCCGCTACCAAAGAAAAAATAATATTGGGCAACCACATCCCCAACAGAACAGGCACATTGCCACTAGAGGCAAAGGAAATAGCAAATTTTTGCAATAAAATAAAAGTAAAACCGATACCAATCGCAATGGCAAGGTGCAGCCCCATACCACCACGCACTTTGCGGCCTGCCACAGCGAGGCCGATTACAGTGAGGATAATATTGGTAAATGCATCTGCAAAACGGCGGTAAAGTTCAATAGAATAGAGGCGTGTATTGGAAAAACCACGGGAACGATCGCGATCAATGGCCGTATTGAGTTCGGCGGAAGTCATCTCCTCATTTTGGTTATGGTAGAAAATAAAATCTTGTGGGGCAAGGTTGATTGATGTATCAATCGGCGTATTGTATCGCTTATAATATTCCTTTAGCCCATCAAAAGTACGTACCGAATACGATTGTAAATTCCATTTTTGAGCATCTTCCTTCCATATCACATTATCGGCTTCCAGTATTGATTTTATCTTGCTGCCTTGGAGTTCCTCTATGCGTAATAGGCTGATTCTCTGCGCTTTATTATCGTACCCTTTGATAAATGCCTTGGTCGTAGGCGCCATCATAAAATGGATATTGCTCGTTTTTACCTGCTGTTTATCGGTCCACACAAATGTGCGCTCAAACCACAAGCGTTTTTGGTTCAGTTTAGGGATTAAAAAATGCCCTAACAAGAGGTGTAAAAGACAAATCAGACCAGCAGCAATGAGATAAGGCCGCATCAGCCGCCAAAAACTCACACCAGCATTCAGTATGGATAATATTTCGGAGTTGAATGCCAACCTTGAAGTGAAAAAAACCACCGTAATCAAAACGTACATAGGCATGAGCAATCCCATCATGTGCAACACAAAACCGGGATAATAATCCACCATAATATTTTTCAAGGTGCAGCCACTTTCAATAAAATTGCGCACCTTATCACTAAAGTCGATGGCCATAGAGATCATCGAGCAGATAAGTATGGAAAAAGAAAATGTGGATAAGTACTTGCCTATCAGGTATTTGTCGAGGGTAGTTAGCATCGTTTATAGGTCAAAGTTCGGTGCTAGTTTCGCTTGTTTTTCGCCAGAGTAGAAATCATTAACGATGCGTACTGCTTCATCTGTATCATCGGTGATATGGAATAATTTCAAATCTTCTGGATTTACAGTATGGTGGCGTTCCAGCATGGTAGATTGAATCCAATCGCTTAATCCTTGCCAAAATTCTCTACCAATCAATACAATAGGAACGCGGGTAATTTTTTTAGTTTGTACCAAAGTAAGTACTTCAAATAATTCATCTAGTGTGCCAAAACCACCGGGCATTACCACAAATGCCTGTGCATATTTGACAAACATCACCTTGCGCACAAAGAAATATCGGTGTTTTAGGTTGTGTGCCGGCGCGATGAATGGATTATGGTGCTGCTCAAAGGGCAAGTCAATATTCAAGCCAACAGATTCACCACCTTTGATCCAAGCGCCTTTATTGCCAGCCTCCATAATACCGGGGCCGCCGCCTGTGATAACGCCGTATCCTTCTTCCACAAATGCAGAAGCCACTTTTACTGCCATTTCGTAATACGGAGTACCCGGCTTGGTGCGTGCAGAGCCAAAAATAGATACACAAGGGCCAATATTATTCAATACCTCAAAACCATCCACAAACTCTGCCATTACCTTGAACATGGTCCACGAGTTCTCGCCGCGCATTTTGCTCCACTTTTTGAGGGTTACTCCGTTGTTCGATTTAGGAACAGGAATTACTGGGCTTTCTTCTTCTTTATGATTTGTCATTTTTCTTTGTTTTAAATTTCCTTAGTTATTATTCCTTAAAAAACATGTCTTTCGGCGTGGTAACTCGACCGAACAAGCGGCCCGCTTTCCACATACAACAGCCCTTTGGACAAACCTACTTCTTTGTACTCAGCAAAAACGTCTGGATGTACAAATTCGGCTACTTCTAGGTGCATTTTTGTCGGCTGTAGGTATTGGCCAATGGTCAGAATATCGCAACCATGAGCAACAAGTTCGTCCATAGATTGGAACATTTCTTCTTTGGTTTCACCTAATCCTACCATAATTCCGGTTTTTGTACGCTTGCCATAGTCCTTAATGCGTTGGATTTGCTCTAGGCTACGCTCCCATTTTGCCTGTGGCCGTACTTTGCGGTACAAACGCGGAACGGTTTCCATATTATGGCTCACCACCTCTTGACCACCCTCGATCATACGAATCAAAGCATCCCAGTTGCTTTTTACATCGGGAATTAGCGTTTCGATGGTCGTTTCGGGGCAGCGTTCTTTTACTGCTCGAACGGTTTGGTACCATATTTCTGCACCACGGTCTTTGAGTTCGTCGCGGTTGACGGAGGTAAGTACAGCGTGCTTCACTTTCATCAGCCAAATGGCCTCTGCTACGCGGCGCGGCTCGTCTTCATCGTATTCGTTTGGTCGGCCAGTTTTAACGGCACAAAATGAGCAAGATCGGGTACATACATTACCCAATATCATAAAAGTAGCCGTACCTGCGCCCCAGCATTCGCCCATATTAGGGCAATTGCCGCTTTGGCAAATGGTGTGGAGTTTAAAATCATCCACTACACTGCGCACCATACGGTAATTTTCGCCCATTGGAAGGCGTACTTTTAACCATTCGGGGCGTTTGGGTCTCCCACTGGAGGTGGGTGTATCTGGTGCTTCAACTATGGGAAGTTCGTGCATTTTTATTGTTTAATTTAATTGTCAACGCTATGTTGGCGAAAAAAAGGGAGCAAATATACGTATTTAATGGGATTAAGTACTTGGTCATAATTAATTGCAGAAATGAACGCAGGTATTTTTCGGCTAGACGAGCCATTTTTGAGGCAGATAGCAGTACTATCTAACGAAAAAATGGGGAAGTATAGGCGGAAAAGACCAAGTTCAAAATGTTAATTAATTGTGTCCAAGTACTTTTATTGTCAAACTAAAAATAAATAGGGTGAAACTGCAAGCCACGGTGTTGGTGCCATTCCAAAGTAGGTGCGGGTATCTTAAATACACTAAATGCATGCAACACCGTGCGCAAGGCCCTATTTTTAACTTTGATCCGTGTCATATCAATATCAAGCGATAAATACCATTGGCGCGAACGGGGGTACAGTTGTTGGTCAACACGATAAGCCAAACAATCGGGGCCGGTACAAGATTTATCCACTTGCCAATCGTATCCAAATCCCGCAAACATATTATCGTTTCCCATACCTACGGCAATATTGATCCATTTAGGTATCCAGGTTGCTTGTGGTGCAAAAGCGCGGGGATTCACCGAAGCCCAAATGGTTTGTGCATTGTAATTTTTCAGTAAAGCACTAGAAAGCCCTGTACCATAGAGTTCGTCGGCACGTTGCTGAAGGGTTATTCCCGGGCCAGTACCCTGATAAGGTAGAATTGTAGTATTAGGATATTTATTAGGGGTTGTACTCATTTTTAGTGTAATACGCTGTTCTTTCCAAGCAATTTGTTGAGCAGTAAACAAGGTAGAACCCAAAATGTTTGCGCCTATATCGCCAAAAGAAAGTCCCCACTCGGTAGAAAAACCATCAAATATTTCAAAAGAGGTTTGTACTAATTGTGCCAGTCCAACGCCAGTCCAAGTGGCTTTGTTATTTGGCATGCCCGACCACCTGCCTAAGTGGTAGCCCAAGCGATTTTCATGGTAAGCAGAAAAAGTATGTCCTATTTTGTCCATTTGATTCCATTCTCTATTATCATTAAATGTATGAAACCTACCAATAGGATAATCTTTATACCAATTATTCCATAGGCTAATCATGGCAGTAGGATACACCACGCCCACAAAAACAGCAGACGATCGAATCCGTTTTTTATGCAAGGTATCGGCCCATTCCAAAGAAAGTGTATGAGGTTCTTTAGATGATTTTGGTGTTTGAGCAAATCCCGAAATCGGAAAAAAAATAATTAAAACATAAAAAATATAGCGCATAAAAGCGAAAATTCAAAAGGAAATAAAAATAAATTAAAATAAAAAATACAAATATCCCACCAACCCAGCCCCAACGGGGCGACATATCCAGCCTAGGGTACAACCCTAGAAAAACGTGCCGCAAAGGTAGCAAACAATCACCGCCACCGTCCCAATCTTAACACCTCAAACAGATTAAGTTACAAGTGCACACAACCTTTTCAAAAAAAAATACGTCATTTAACCGAAGGCAGGCAGCGTCAGGCATGCTTTCAACGTTTTCCGATACAGAAAAACTTACGGAAGACTTAAGGAACGATAACTTATTGTTTTATCCTTCCTTACATTCCTATTTTATCACTATTTTCCAACGAAAATCAACAAATGGATTTCGTATTAAATTTGGAACGGGTTGAGCAAGATTTTATTGCCGCACTCGCACGCGAAGAACGATGGGCACAACAGCGCTTGTACGAAGATCACTACGGCAAGATGATTGGCGTATGTATGCGCTATGCCAGCTCTCGCGACGAAGCACTGGATTTGCTCCATGAAGGATTTATCAAAATCTTTCAAAACATTACTAAGTATCGCCCTGGTACGGCACTTAATGCGTGGATGAGGACAATAATGGTCAATACTTGTATTGATTATTACAGAAGACAGGCACGCCGCCGCACGGAGGATATTGATACCGCTTATACGTTATCGGATGAAGATAGCCCAGATGTACTGAGCAACCTCACCGAACAGGAGATATTGACGGCGGTTCAAACCTTATCACCAGCGTATCGTGCGGTATTTAACCTGTATGTCGTGGAAGGCTTTTCCCACAAAGAAATTGGGGATGCATTACAAATTACAGAAAGTACCTCCAGAAGTAATTTGGTTAAAGCGCGTAACAAATTACAGGAATATTTCATTACAAAGAAAATGAATTTTGAATAGTTTAAAGTCTAATATTGTACTTTAAACAACTGCATAACTCATTGAATTGACGTATAAAATGAGCGAAAATAATTTCGACAATAAAATTTCAGAAATATTAAAAGGTATCGATATGCCTTATGAGCCCAGTACTTGGGATGCCCTAAGTACAAAACTGGATCAGCAGGTAACTCCACCCGGTACAACACCCATAGCAAATTCGTCGCCCGATTTTCAGGCGTTTGACCAGCGGATGCGCTCGGCTTTGGATGGTATCGAAATGCCTTACCAGTCTGCCAGTTGGGATAAAATGGCGCAACGCCTTGATCGGAGTGGTATGGTCAATTTGATCCGTCGCCATAAAGTAGCAGAAGCGGCCATTATTCTTTTGATTGCCGTCAATTTCCAAACTATTTTTGAAAATAGTAGCCGTTGGTTCCACATGCCTCCACAAGAGGAAACACCAGTAGAAGAACCAATGGCAAGAAATTCCGCTCGGAAATCACCAAATAGCAAAGGCACGATCTCAAAAGCAATTATAGGTGTTCTTCCAACCTATCCAATGGCGCAAGCAGTGGTTTCAACTCACCTAATGGGTGCGCCTACTACCACCAATAACGCATCCTTATTTGCAGCAACAATACCTGATTTGGAGCATCAAAGCACTCCAAAAACGATCAATACATCCATTATTAGTGCTGATGGCGAACGTATCCCTCAAGGTTTACGCCCGTTGACCCTTTTGGCTGCACTTAGTTTGGATCAAATTGATCGTCGGAATCAAGTAGCACCCATGGCAGGTATTTATTTTCAGAAAGAAAAAAGTACTGCTCCTAAAAATAAGCGAAGTATGAAATACATTATGGCTTATGTTGGGGCAGCGCGCCAGCAATATAAAGGAGGTAATGATTATCAAACAAATTTCAATACTGCCACGGCAGGTGTGCAAGTTGGCAACCGTAAAGGCAAATGGGCGATAGAAACAGGATTGGCTTACACGCCACAAGTCTATAATTCAGAAACCAAAATTGTGGGTTTTCATAAAGATTTGGGACGTGTAATAGGTACTTCTTATGATCAAATACAAGCCACTATGGTCAGCGTACCTGTAAAAATTACACGCCAAATTGCCAAATTTGGAAAAAATAGCATGCACGCAGTTGTAGGCACAAGTGCCAATTTAGCAGTAGAAAAAAATTATACCTATAAAGAACTTGAATACCCAACAGGGCCTTCGGCATTATCAGCAGATAAACCTAGTCTTCCAGCATCCAACGGATTATTTGAAGGCGGCAAATCTAGTAATAATGTGTATGTTTCTGCCGAAGCAGGTGTTCGTTTTGAGCGTCGGTTGAGCAATCGAATGTCGGCTTATGTAGAGCCCCAATACCGCCGATTTGTTGCAGGAAAAGGTATTGGCCCAGTAAAAGGCAAGACAAATGCTGTAGGCGTGCAAGCGGGTGTCATTGCTTTATTATAATGTAATTGCGCGCTCGATCTATAAATAAAACCCATGGAGTTGATTCAAGTCGCTCCATGGGTTTTGTTTTTATTTGTAGTGATTAATACCATCCAATTATATATTGGAGCATCAAAACAAAAAAACTATCCCAATGGGCAACACTCCATTTATTAAAATTTTTACAGGCCTTTTCCCTTGGTTTTTTACCATTTTAATGGGTACTGCCTTGTCGTTATACTTGTATTTTTACATTCAATATGGTGCAACAACAACGGCGAGCAACCTGCCAATGAGTGACGTTGAATTCGGTATCGTGAAAATTGTCGTTTTATACTATGTTTTATCCGTTGTGCTTTCGATAGGGGTACTCGTTTTCCTATTTTTTTCTTTTTTTAGAATGTCCAAGACCAACCGCATAATTTGTATGCTTTTTTTAGGGCTTTTGGTCTTTTATTTAATGATACTTTCCCAGTTCTATAGCCCAGACATACCCAACCTAGCACCTCTAATCATTGGGGGCATACTATTGATATTTTTGTTGGAGTATAAACAGTTAGAACCAGTTTGGTATCCTAAATTGATTGTTTTTGCAGCAGTGTTTTGGCTACATATTTTGCTGGTGTTTTATTCACCTGTATATAGGTGGTTTGCTGTTTAAAAAAAATAGCACCTATCCTTGACTGGATAGATGCTATTTTGATACTTTTAATATGCCAATCTTAAGTATTTGGACACAATTAATTAGCATTTTGAAGCATAGCCGAAAAATACCTACGTTCAATTCTACAATTAATTATGTCCAAATACTTATTTGGTTAATTTTAAAGACTCATATACACTTCTTCCGATGCATTCGCCATGTCGGAAGCCCAATTCACAAGCCCTACGCATGTGTACTCCGCCGTAAATACGGGAATGATATGCTTGGATACCCGCCTCTTTAAACGAAGTAAATGTACGTATGCCAAGACCTTTATCAACATGTTGTGCATCCGAAAAAGAACGTGCACCAAACATTTCGGTCAAAATTTCTGAAGAGATACCTGCATTGGTAGAAGTACCAGAAGTGTAATCAGGATATGGTGGTGTCGGTACCGGTGAACTCCAATCAGGATGACCCATTACTTCGCGAATAAAGGTTGCTGGGCGTTGGAGATTGTATTTGTATTTCATGTACCAGCAAGCCAAAAATGCATCGCGGGTGCCAATAGCAAGTCGTGTGTACATCCGCAAAGTGGTAGAAAGATCAAGATCATACTGATCTACCAATTGCGAAGCAATCGCTAACCAAGAACCTGCTGGTGTACCCGACGCTCCAGCATTATTTGCCCAAAAACGACCAATATCTACTTTTTGTGGATCGAAAGACGCAAGATATACCTCTTCTACGTCCTTATAATATAGGCTATTAGGCTCTTCGCTGTAAGGAAACGGAGGTTCTGGTTCGCAAATCTGTACGCTTTCAATAACAAATGAACGCTGTGTCCACCAAAATGGCTGCATAAACCAAGGTGTATTAGGCGAAGTTGGTTTGTAATACCATTTTTTGTCGGTACTGGGGTAATAAGGCAAGTTTTCGAGACCAATACGGTTGTCCGTAGCAGCCCAAGCCAAAATGGCACCCGATAAACGATCGGCGTAGGCCTTAGAATCATTTACAACCTGTGCGCTAAGTCCAAATGCTGCAATCATATCGCCTTCCTGACGGTTAGCAATTTCTTCCATACGAATCCTAGAATCCTCAGCGATTGTTCCCATAATGGCCTTAATTACAGTAGGTGTAGCATGGCAAAGCACAATACCATAGTCAATTTCAACACCCGCATCAGGTGCAGGCAATGACTCCAAACCATTCAATTGACCCACCAATGATCTGCCATCAGGCATACCGTGCACCATGGATTCGTGCATCGTAATAGCCGTATAGGCATAGAGCCTAGAAGCATCTAATGCAAACCAACCTTGGCGTTTTACGGAATTATAAGCGATATCCATCCAGTCTTTCGCAAGGCTGGCTTGATAAAGGCTGAAATCTTTACCTTCCGGCTGTGGTGTTGAGGTTTCCTTTTTTTGGCAACCTTGAATAAAACTTCCTCCAATGAGAAGAAGTAAAAATGCAATAACTTTAAAAGTACTATTCTTTTGCATAAAATAATGATGTGATGGTGTTAATAGTAAACTACTAATCAGCGTATTACAATATTTATGCCAAAAAAAAGCAAAACAATCGAAAGTAATAGTAAAACTATTATTTTCGATTAAAGTCGATGAATGCACCTTAAATGCACCTTTTTTTGCCTTAAAATACCAAAAAAAGGTACTTTTGGAAATTATCGTACCTACTTACTGTGTATTAACAATAAGTAGGTACAATAATTATTACACAGTACTTAATTTCCTCCGTATTTACCAGCCCAATTAAACATCTCTGCCAAAACATGGCCAATACTCTCCCTCGCTCGGTATCCGTGGCTTTCGTAAGGTAGCAATACCAGTCTTGCTGTACCACCATTGCCTTTAATGGCCTGAAACAAACGCTCCGATTGAATGGTAAACGTACCGGGATTATTATCTGCTTCGCCATGAATCATCAACAATGGCTCGTTTATTTTATTAGCGTGTGTAAATGGAGACAAATTCATGTATATATCCTGCGCTTCCCAAAAAGAACGCCGCTCGCTTTGGAAACCAAATGGCGTAAGCGTCCGGTTGTACGCACCCGAACGTGCTATCCCGTAAGCGTAATCGTCGGAGTGCGCCAGTAAATTGGCCGTCATAAATGCTCCATACGAGTGGCCACCCACCCCAACACGGTTACGGTCGATGATACCCAATGAGTCCAAATAGTCAATTGCAGCGCGACCGCCAGAAGTAATCTGCTCTACAAAGGTATTGTTCATCGTTTCTGGATCACCTACCACAGGTACGGTTGCATCCATCAATACGGCATAGCCCATCATCACAAAAAATAAAGGTGAATCACCCCTATAAAACGTAAAACGGTTATCGGAAGCACGTACTTGCCCTGCTGTAGCCGCATCGGAGTACTCCAGCGGATAAGCCCACATAAAAAGCGGCAAACGATCTCCTTTTTTATAGGTTTCGGGCAAATAAAGCGTTCCCGACAGCGGAACCCCATCTTTGCGCTTGTATTTTACCAATTCGTGGCGAATGCCAGTGAGTTGTGGCGCAGGATCAGCAAAGGCCGTCAATGCTCGTCGATTACCACTATTGGTATTTTGAACAAAATAATTAGGTGGCTCTTTTTGGCTTTGGTAACGGGTAATAATAGTGGTGTATGTTTTATCGCCAAAAGCAACGAACTCTTCAAAAGTGTTAGGTTTTGACTTGAAAATTGTCGTTTTTTCGCGCGTTTTTAGATTAACCTTATCTAAACGAGGAAAACTACCTTCTGGGGTAGCGCCCTCGGTTTGGTAATACACCCAATCTCCTTCCTGCGCCATTACGTATTCGCCATTCGGCAAACGTTGATATACAGGATTTCCTGGATTATTATAATCATCATTGACACTCAAACTAAACATGGTATCCAACTGTGTGGGTTTATTCATATACATTTTCCAAACGTCAATCCAACGGCGATCGCGGTCGTATTCAGAGAGGAGTGCTATGTCTTTGTTGGCGGTCCATTCAAAACCAGAATACCGTTGGCGCAATTGTAACAGTTCACGCGGTGCAGCCGAAAAAGGAGCATCTAATACCATCAATTTGTCGCGGCGTTCTACTTTTTTCTTTGGGTCGCCACCATCTAATGCTTCTGCCCAAACCAATCGCGCAGGATGGAGCGGCTGCCAATCCATTTCACGAGGGCCTGTGATAACACCTTGGCGTGGAATTTCGTCTGTAACGCCTAATGAGACGAGTGTATGCTCTTTTTTACCAGTTTTATCCCATATTTCGGTCTTTCGAGCAAAATTGCTGTATTGAACCCTGAAACTGAAAGGGCGCTGTAATTGGGTCACTATAATATGTTGCTCATCGGGAGAGTAGGATGTTTGCATAAACATACCAGGTGCACCAATCAAGGTGGATTTACCTTTTTGTACATTTACCAGGGCCAATTGTGCCGTAGCCAAGTATGCAAATTGATCTTCGTCGCTTTGTGATTTGAGCAAGTCCTGATAGGTCATTACCTGCGATTTTTTGCCATAAGTTTCGTCAATATTAGGTCCTGTTGGTACCGATGGCGTTGTGGGCATTGCTCCTCGGCCAGCAGGTATGGTACGCACCAGCAATTGTTCACTATCGTCGAGCCAGAAAAAGGCACTTCCCAATATATCATTAATATAAAACTGGCCTAAACGCGCTGATTTGCCCGTTTTGGTATCGGCGGTCCACAATTCCACACCTTGATCGGTATCTACACTAAAGGCGATCCGTTTACCATTAGGTGCCCATTGAGGCATAGTGGAAAGACGGCCATTTACAGGTGCTGCAATGGTGACCGTTTTGCCATCGGACAGCCACTGGATTCTAATGGTCGTAAACTCGGTGATGCGTTGGCGGGAATTACGGGCAGCATCAATACGGAGGCCACCGAGTTTTAAGAATGGCCGCGCCAATGTAGCGATCCCTGGGTTGGGATTGTAATCGACCAGCATCATTGCATCCTTTTCGGGGCTTACACTTACGGAGGGAGTCGGGGCGGCTTCCACCACATCTAGCACTTTTTGAGGTGGTTTGAGGTAGCCCGTTTGAGCCGAAAGGGTAGCGTTAAGGGCTAATAAAAAGAGTAAATAGTAGTATTTTGACATAAAAAAATAGAAAAATGAATGGAAAGTAAGTTCCAAAGATACTGCAATATTTAAAAAATAGAGATTATGTAATTTTATTTTTGTAATAGGCAGGGCCCCTTCCCCATCAATGCGCTTTTTGCAGCCATAATGGGGCAATTACGGCGAAAAAAGGAAAGAAGATGGGGATGGGGGGGGCTGCATCAAAAATAAAGTTACATAATCTCTAAACAAATAGGGGTATCCTGAATACATCAGCATACCCCCATTTATTTAAATATTTAAGAGAAAAAGGCAATTAAGCTTTTCCGCTTGCCGCGTCTTTCTTTTTAATCTTCACCATTTTACCCAAACCAGCCTCGCGCCAAACCGCCTTTTTATTGCGCTTTGCTTTTGTTTTTTCGGCCAACTCAACAGCATTGGTAGTACTTACTACACCACCGCTTACGCAAAGTTCGGAGAATTTCACTTTCTCGGTAGTACCTGGCTTGAATACCTCGCCACTTGTTTGTGGTACTACTGATGTCATCATAATCTCGCGAATCTGCTCTGCAGAGAGGTTCGGATAGTACGAGCGCAATACTGCTGCTACGCCCGCTGCTGCAGGAGCAGCCATAGAGGTGCCTTGTGCATTGCCATATTTGCTACCTGGAATGGTAGAATAGATCGCTACGCCAGGTGAAAACAAGTCAACATTCTTTTTACCGTAGTTGGAAAAATTTGCAGGGCTTTTTTCGCCGCTTTTCCAACTTAAAGCACCAATTTCCATCCAGTTAGGTGCATTCTTTTCTTTACCAAATAACCCTTTTTTCTCTGGTTTTAAATAGCCATCGTTTGGGAAATTCGGATCTGTATCATTATTTTCAGCATCGTTACCAGCTGCGTGCACCAATAACACATCGTGTTCAGCGGCATATTTAATCGCATCATCCACGTATTGTTTGTTAGGGCTGTAACCTTTACCAAAAGACATGTTAATAATGCTTGCACCATTATCCACCGCATAGCGGATGGCGTTGGCTACGTCTTTGTCGCGCTCGTCACCATCTGGAACGCAACGCACGCTCATAATGCGAACATTATCAGCCACGCCACGGATACCAATATCGTTGGTACGCACAGCAGCGATAATACCTGCTACGTGTGTACCGTGGAATGCATCGGGGCCTTGAACATCGTTGTTGCCATAGTAGCGGTCGGTGAGATCGTCGTATTTGTCACCTACAATGGTGCGTGGGTTGAAATCGGGGTTGTAACCATAGTTTAAACCATTGTCGAAATACTCGGTTGCTTCCTGCTTTTGTTCTTCGAAATCTGCTTGAGTAACACCATTTTTGAACATTTTTTCTAAAGATGCCGCAGCGGTATTGGCTTCTTTATTGCTGCTCGCTTTCAAAGTAGCAAGATCGGCTTCTACTATTTCGGTTTTGTTCAATTCTTTTTGAGCAGTAGCAAAAGCCGCGCTAATTTTGGTAAACTGCGCTGCTACACCTGCTTTTTGTTCTTCCAATTCGCCACGACGCTCTTCAAAAGTCTTTTTAATTTCCTCGAATTGAGCATACTCTTTTTTGGCATCACCATACAGTTTGGAAGGATCGGTGCCGGCAAAACGGTTTTTCAAGCGTACATACTCGCGTGTGATCTCATAAGAATCATGTGAAACGTTTTTGCCGTCTTTGCCGCCAATAAAGTTCCAGCCATGTATATCATCGATGTAACCATTGCCATCTTCGTCGATACCATTGTTAGGTACTTCGTTTGGATTGGTCCACATAATAGGTTTTAGATCTTCATGGTTGTAATCCACACCGGAGTCTAAAACAGCTACGATAATAGTTTGGCCTTTTTTGCCTTTTTCCTTGAGCATTTTGATGGCAGCATCGGCACTTGTACCTTGTACCTTGTCGGTTGTAGGATCAAGTGTAAACCAGTTTTCAGGTGCTTTTTGTTGAGCCTGAGCGCTAGCGGCAGCTATGATAAGTGCCAATGCCAGCATTTTAAATTTAAAATTCATCGTTATGAAAAATGTTAGTTGTGTATGATTTAATTTTTTTATCGTTCCTTATTATCTATAAATGATTAAGCAGATAGACGCAAAAAACGCGCAAACGTAGCAAATTTCTAGGGAGAATTAGACATACTGAACGTTGAAACGTATGAACTAAGGTAATTTATTATTTTTTTTACAAAAAACTGAAATTGTCATGCTAATTATTTATACCTTTGCGGGCTTTTTTGAAGAGGGTATCCATTCAGATGCGATCTAAAATAAAGCCGGGCAAAGACATCGCCCTAGTGATGTTGCTTTTCATGATTACCAAACTACCCCATTGCTGTAAAGCAATATCAACTGAAACACACCAAATTTTATTATGTTGTTAAACGACGAAAAAGAAGAAATTCTAGACCAGCAAGAAGAAGTAACTGAAACTGCCGAAACAGTGGCGGAAGAAGTAACTGAAACTGCTGCTGTTGCTGAAGAAGTAACAGAAAACACCCCCGAACCCGTTGAAGCGGCTGCTGAAGAAGTAGCAGAAGTTGTTGCAGAAACACCTGCTGCTGAAGAAGTAGCAGAAGTTGTTGCAGAAACACCTGTTGCTGAAGAAGTGGCAGAAGTTGTTGCAGAAACACCTGCTGCTGAAGAAGTGGCAGAAGTTGTTGCAGAAACACCTGTTGAGGCCGTTGAAGAAGTGGTAGAAGAAGATGTAGTTGACGACATCTCTGATGATGATGACGAACCTGTTGCTATTGCAAAAGAGGTGGAGCCAATCAAAGATGAAGACGATGAAGAAATCGAATTGTTAGTGGCAGCAGCAGCAGCAGCAGTTGGTGGCTCACACGACGATTTTAACTGGAACATGGACAAGCGCGGTGCGTTGATCTATGCTCAAGCAGAACACGACGACCTTTTGGCGAAGTACGATGCTACCCTAACCAATATCGAAGAGAACTCCGTTATCCGCGGTAGGGTTTCTGCGATTAGCGGTGGTGATGTAGTATTAGACATCAATTACAAAAGCGATGGTCTTGTTCCAATGAACGAATTCCGCGACACTCCAGATCTTAAGCCTGGCGATGAAGTGGAAGTATATGTGGAAAGCCCAGAAGGCAAACAGGGTAACCTTGGCCTTTCGCGCAAAAAAGCAAAGATCCTCCGCGCTTGGGAAAGCATTGTGGACTCTTTCAAAAACGGTTCTATCATCCGTGGTACCGTTATCAGCAAAACTAAAGGTGGCTTGATCGTTGACTGTAATGGTCTCGAAACATTCCTTCCTGGTTCACAAATTGACATCAAACCTGTTGTTGATTACGATCAGTACCTCAACAAGGTGATGGAATTCAAAGTAGTGAAGGTGAACGAAACCATTAAAAATGCCGTTGTATCGCACAAAGCATTGATCGAAAGCGATCTTGCTGAACAGCGCGAGCACATCCTTGCTAGCCTTGATAAAGGCCAAGTATTGGAAGGTATTGTTAAGAATATCACCGATTTTGGTGCGTTCCTTGACCTTGGTGGCGTAGATGGCTTGTTGTATATCACTGATATCAGCTGGGGCCGTATCCAACACCCAAGTGAAGCACTTTCGCTTAACCAACGTGTTAACGTGGTGGTACTTGACTTTGATGAGAACAAAAAACGTATCAGCCTTGGTCTTAAACAACTTACCCCACACCCATGGGATGTACTTGCGCCAGAAGTGGTGGAAGGTTCTTTGGTTACCGGCAAAATTGTTAATATCGAAGAATACGGCGCATTTGTTGAAATTCAACCGGGCGTAGAAGGTTTGATCCACATCAGCGAAATCTCTTGGGGCAGCCAAAACGTAAATGCGAAGGAATACTTCAAGATGAACCAAGACGTGGAAGCACGCGTGGTAAGCCTTGATCGCAACGAACGCAAAATGTCGCTTTCTATTAAGCAAATCACCGACGATCCATGGAGCGATATTGATGTTCGCTTCCCAGTAGGTGCGCGCTTTAATGGTGTAGTGAAAAATATCACTAACTACGGTATCTTCGTAGAACTTCAAGATGGTATTGGTGGCATGGTGCATATCAGCGACTTAAGCTGGACGAAGCGTTACGCACACCCAAGTGAGTTCACAAAACCTGGTAATGAATTGGATGTTGTTGTTTTAGACATCGACAAAGATAAGCGCCAGATCAGCCTTGGACACAAGCAAACGCAAGATAATCCATGGGATAATTTCGAAACGATTTTCCCAACTGGTTCTTACCATGAAGCAACGGTAATTAAGCGCGACGATAAAGGCGCTACATTCCAAATGCCTCATGGATTGGAAGCATTTGCTCCTTCTAAGCATATCCGCAAAGACGACAACCAAGTAGTTGAACCTAATGAAGTTGTTACTGTTAAGGTGATCGAATTTAACAAAGACGAGCGTCGTATCTTGGTATCGCACACACGTTATTTAGAGGATTTGAAATCAAAAGCAGACAGTTTGGTAAAGGCAGAGCGCGCTAAAGAAGCGGGCGAAACCCAATCAGCTATTGCTAGTGTTCAAAACAAAGTAGAGAAAGAAACCCTTGGTGATCTCGCTGCTTTGGCTCAATTGAAAGAGCAATTTGGTAAAGACGAAGAATAGTAGATGTTATTAGGGTAAGTGTTTTTTGCTTACTCAACGCGCATTTCTTTTCAGATATAAAGAGAGTCATCCCGATTATTTGGGGTGGCTCTTTTTTGTTTCAGCGTTCCTTATCATTTTTCATTGTACCTTTGCGCTCCCCTGCCCTTCGTCACACCACTTATTTTTTGAAATGCTAACGATTGATTTGTTTACGCCGGTAGATGATATTCGCCCTGTTTTTATTACAGGCAATTTTAACGGCTGGGTTACCCGCGATGAGCGGTTTAAGATGGAAAAAGTAAAGGATGGCCATTACCGCTATGCCTTTGCGCAGCCATTAATCACCACACATGTGTTAGAGTATAAATATGTAAAAGGAGGATGGGACGGAGAGGAACTGGATGGTGATGGCTTCCCGCCTATTAACCGACGTGTGATACCCAACGGTGAAATAAAAGATACGGTTCCGCAATGGAAAGACCATGGCGCAGGCTATGATCCACAGTTTTACCCCGATATTCGTGTGGTAGCGAAGCAATTTACAATTCCACAACTAAATCGCCGCCGCCGTATTGCGGTATTATTGCCTTGGAATTATAAGGATTCTACCCAACATTATCCTGTTTTATACCTTCAAGATGGCCAAAACCTGTTCGAGTCTGGAGCACCTTATGGTACTTGGGGCGTGGATAAAAAATTGGCGGCATTAGCGCAGGAGGGACATGGCGATTTTATTGTAGTGGCGATTGATCACGGCGGTAAAGAACGTATTCGCGAATTTTCCCCCTACGATTCTGCCCAATGGGGCGAAGGGCTTGGTCGAGACTATGCGCGCTTTTTAGCAGAAACACTAAAACCTTATATTGACAAAAAATTTCGTACCAAACCCGAACGCGCTTTTACAGGTATTGGCGGTAGCAGTATGGGTGGGTTAATTAGTATTTATGCAGGCGTAATGTTCCCTGATGTGTTTTCTAAATTTATGATTTTTTCGCCGTCCTTATGGATTTCTCAACGCATTTATCGAGAGCCATTGCGCTTCCATGATTTGTCGCCTACCAAAATTTATTTTTACGCGGGCGAGCAAGAGAGTGCCAGTATGGCAGCAGGTGCGCGTAAGTTCAAAGAGATTATTGAAACGCGTGGTTTTGCACCGCATACAGTACAGTTTCATTTGGAATTGGATCCATTAGGTAAACACAATGAGGCGCGCTGGGGCAAGGAATTCCCAACAGCGGCGAAGTGGTTGTTTGAAAACCACTAACATGCTTTTTTACTCCTTATTCCATTCTTGTACCCGCATATTATACCTTTTTTCATTTACAGGCCAAAGCGATTTGTCCAGTTCTTTTTCAGGTGTTTCGTTGGCTCCAGACATCAATTCGGGAAAGAAATCTATGTTGGTCAATTGCTCAACATAATCTAGATTAAAAGCGTATTCCATCACTGGTTTATCACTTTTTTGGTTAGGAACTGCAAAACCAATCGCAATATTCTGCTTAGGAGCATAAATTGCCTTGTAAAAACCGACAGGAACAGTTACTTTGCTAAAACCGATTTGGGCGATACCTTTACGCGACAATATAGGCCCAGTAACAATAAATATTCGTTCGTATTTGCGTGCCCAATCGCGTGCTAATTCTTCCATTTCGCGCCAAACACCTGTATTAAACCCTTTTGCCTGTGGGCTAATGTTACTCATAAAAAACGTTTCTTGCAAAGCCGTGGTATCAAATGACATATCGGCTGCCGGGCACAGGTGTCCACGGTCGTAACCACTGCCGGTATAGTCGCGGGGCGTAGCACTTTCGGTGTGTACACTTGGATCAGGGCGAAATAACATGCCTGCACGATCGGCCCATTTATTATCGAGCTGTTTGCGGGTCAATTCGTATGCCACCCATGCTGCTTGCTCATGGTCTTCGGAGTACGATAAAGTAAACCAAGTATGTTGTACTTCTTCGCCGTCTTTAGACTTAGGCAGGTAATCGGGTACTTGCTCCGATTTTACCTCAGCAGGTGAGGCGGGTACTTCGGTAGTTGCTTTGGGTCTTTCCATCTCAGCAGTATCGTTTCCCGTTCCTGATGAACGATTAAAAATCCAAAATGCAAGTCCAGCAAGGATAGCAAAAAGGCCCGTTTTGAAGATTGTTCCTCCCGGATCTGATGATTTAGCCATGTTTTTTTGTATTGAGTTTTGTGGAATTAAGGAGCAGGGTTAATAATGTCGTCCTGCTTTCCATATCCGAGTGCCTAGTTTGAGGCGTAAAGGTTTAGGTGCTAATATTTCAATAAATTCTCCGTAGCTGAGCAAAAGACGTTCCAATTGGAGGTCAATAACAGCCTCAATAGAAAAATGATGCAATTTATCAATGCGTACATTGAGTAGTTTTTGGCTAGGATGTAATGGATTTGCGATCAATTCTGGAGCATAATCCCCTAACGCATAAAACTCTACGGTACTGGTATTGCCTGTATTTGACAATACAAAAGTAGTTTCACTTGGTGTGTTTGTTGCTGTTTTGGGCGATGCGATTGCGTTTTCAATACCCAAAGATTTATTTTTTAACTGTTCCACCCATTCGTCCGCTTCCTTAAAATATTCGTATCCTTTAAAATGTTCCAACAACTGTGCAATTTGGCCGATTTGATCCAAATCATGGGTGGTTAAGGGTGCTTTGGCAATACTAAAGTTGGGGTCTTCATAAGTATAATACTTTTTGTCCACTACTACTATAGGCGCATTATATCCTTTGGTAGCCGAGCGCATCAGATCTAGATCCATCTGAATAGCGCGACGGCTCACGATGGCCTCTTCGCGGTCATCTTCGGCCTGTAATGCCTTTCCACAAGCTTCCATCAAATCCAATAAAGTCCAATTCCGCTCCCGATTGCACAAACAATGGTCAATGGTTTTATAACGAATAAGTGCGGTGCGGTTGATCTGCATAGTTACGCTAAATGATAAAAATGAAGCATTAATTACTTAAGAACGGTGTTGGAATAAAGGTACAAATTCAGGCTTCAGATTTTGGTCTCAGATTTTCTGTTTTTTTGCGCGAATAGCCTACCTATTTAAGTAGAAAAAGAGGAAATATGGGGGCAAAAGATGTGCATCAATCTGTACCTTTATTCCAACACCGTTCCTTATGCCCCCGAATCATCGTTCACGACGAATTTTTATTATGAAATCTACAAAAAGTATTTTATTGCTACTCGCAATACTCACCACATATACCATGCAAGCCCAAACTTATAACACCGCAGCAGGTGTGCGATTAGGGGGTGGCCTTGACCTCACTTTTCAACAATATATAAAGAATCACTGGACGGTAGAGGGTATATTACATACTAACTTATTGTCAAAAAATACGGGTATTTCTGTTTTGGCAGAAAAGCACCACAAGGTATTGGTTCGTAATTTTGGTGTATATTATGGTGCAGGCGCGCACTATTACGCCCGAAAAGACGAGAATCGAATTGAACCTACCGTAATTACTAAAAATGTATATGGCCTTTCTGGGATAGCAGGGGCAGAAATATCTTTTGGGCGTTTGAATTTTGCGGTGGATGTAAAACCTGAAATACATTTGGCGGGTGATCAAGTACACCCCTTTGAGTGGAATCCGATTGCCTTATCTATCCGCTACATCATTGATAAGCGAGAGCGAAGAAAGGTAAAAGACTGGAAGGTTTGGGATAAGATAAGGAATTAAAAGTACTTAGTATTCCTAATTTGGCATTTTAAAAACGTAGAATACAACTGTTTTTTTCATTTAGTACTTAAACAGTGTATTCTACGTTAAATTTATCCATAAAAAGCCCTATTTTTTTCCCAATAGGGCAAACATATTCTTCTTATATGCTTCTACGCCCGGCTGGTCAAAAGGATTTACGCCTAATAAATAGCCACTTATCCCGCAAGCGCGTTCAAAAAAGTAAAACAAAGCACCCAAATGGTACGGTGTTGCTTCCGGTAGTCTAATAATTAGATTAGGTACTCCCCCATCATTATGCGCCATTAGCGTGCCCTGAGCGGCTTTTTTATTTACATAATCTAGTGTTTTGCCGGCCAGATAATTCAGACCATCAAGGTCATCTTCGGTAGCAATGATCGTCATATCCAATTCTGGCTTTTCTATCTCGACCAAAGTCTCAAATAAATGCCGTTTTCCGTCCTGAATATATTGCCCCATCGAGTGCAGATCTGATGTAAAATCAGCGGAGGCCGTAAAGATACCTTTTTGGTCTTTGCCTTCGCTTTCGCCAAACAATTGTTTCCACCACTCTGCGATATAATGCAAGCGTGGTTCATAATTGATGAGCATTTCAATATCTTTACCTTTGCGGTGCAAAATATTACGCACAGCAACATACTGAAGGCAATCATTACTGCCCAAATCATCATTAGAAAAACGCCGACGGGCATCTGCTGCGCCTTGGAGTAAGGCATCGGTATCAAAACCCGCTGCGGCTATAGGCAAAAGTCCAACGGCAGTGAGTACCGAAAATCGGCCACCTACATTATCAGGCACTACAAATGTTTCATAATTTTCCTGGTTAGCAAGGGTTTTTAATGCGCCCTTTCGCTCATCCGTAGTAGCATAAATGCGTTCTGATGCGCCTTTTTTTCCGTATTTTTGTTCTAATAATCCTTTAAAAACGCGGAAAGCAATGGCTGGCTCCGTAGTTGTTCCAGATTTAGAGATTACATTTACCGAAAAATCGCGATCGCCTATCAGTTGAATTAAATGAGTAAGGTAAGTGCCGCTTATATTCGTACCTGCAAAGTAAATTTCTGGTTTTTCTACCTGATTGCGAAAAGAGTGACCACAAAATTCGAGTGCTGCTTTAGCGCCCAAATAAGAACCACCAATACCAATTACAACTAATACTTCACTGTCGTTCCTAATCTTGGCGGCGGCAGCTTTGATACGCGCATATTCCGATTTATCATAGTTTTCAGGGAGATCAATCCAACCTAAAAATTCATTTCCTGGGCCGGTTCTGCTATCCAACAATGCTGCGGCACATTTGACCATAGGCGTAAGCGCCTCTATTTCATGTTGTGCAACAAAGGCAGAGGTATATGTTAAATCTAGGGTTAACTGACTCATGATTAAACTTTGGCCAAAGCGGCCTTTAAATGATCGATTACTTTAATTTCAATAGGGTCTACTCCACGGATTTGAGCGAGTTCGAATGATACCCAATCACCAAAATGCACCAAATAAAAGGCTTTTTCCACCCTAGATTTACCTTTAGACCATATTTCAATACTATTTTTACTATATTTACCGACTACGTCCTTTGTAATATCGGTGCGAATAGCCGTCCGATCGTAATCATCTTTATTGCGAAGGAATATTACCGCCAGATCATCGTGCTGATCGTGCCAACCTACCAATTCATTGTGATTCATTTCGGGCAGCACGTGGTGCCAGCAGAGTAATTTAGCATTTTCGTTGATCTGCTGTCTCCAGCGGATGGCCACTGCTTCGTTGTGATCGGCGGCATAAATAACAGGTAAACGATTGCCAATTTGGGTGGCAATCTTACTGGCTGCTTTACGGATTTGGTACTGCTCTTTGAGCAATGAAGCCGCAGATTTTGCAATTTGTGGGAATATTTTACCACTGATCAGTTTTGCACTATGCAGCACCGAAAGTTGGGCGACAATCGAAAATCCCATACAAGCACGTGGGCTGCTCCAGCCACCTGTAACTTGAACATAATCCAGTTTGTGGAGTTTGGCAAGTTCGATGAGTTTACCACCAGAGGCGATACAGACAATTTTTGCGCCTGTAGTAAGTAAATGTTCGAATGTACTCAATGTTTCCTCTGTATTACCGGAATACGAAGAACAAATAGCGAGGGTATGTTTATTGATCCAGCGTGGGGTTTCGTATCCTTTACTGACAAAAATCGGTAATTTACATTCAGAACGCACTAATTCTTGTACAAAAGTGCCACCAATTCCGCTACCTCCGAGACCAGAAATAAAGATGGAACGGTAAGGCGCGTTGTGTTTGGCCAAACTGGTGTGTTTAGCAAGTGCTAGGGCTTCCTCTAATTGCTCGGGGAAGCGTTGAATCATTTTATCCATTAAAGATGTGTTCTAGTAAAATAAGCCGCAAAGGTATGGCTTTTTACGATTTCACCCACTTATGGCAAGATGTTTTCCCGTTAGAATAAAATAGTTGGAGGAAATAGAGACCTGATGCAAAGGATGTTACATCAATATCGTGGTTATTATACTGTATTTGCTGGCCTGTAACTAATATTTTACCCGATATATCAAATATTTGAAAAGATTCCAATTGGGAAACTCCTTGCTGGTTCACAATATGTAATGATGTCGTAGCTGGATTTGGGGCAATCACCACAGCAGTGCCTTCTACTACCTCATCACTTGCTGAAGTACATAAGGGATTAGAAGAACTCAATATCTTTACATTGATAATATTGGAAAAAAGATAAGGTAAAGTACCAATTTTGCGTGCAGCGCGCATAAAAAAACCACCATACTGAGAGTGAATGGCTAGTGGTTGATAATTGCGCATATTGGTATTCGGGATTTTTACCCATTTAGTACCAGTGGCTGTAGTAGTATCGTCCACCAATTCGTACCACGCATATTCGATAGGCAATTCGCTTTCGGTTGGAGTGGTTTGAAGGTTCTCTTCAATCAATTCAATTGGATCGAAGTGACAAATCTCTTGTGCGCAACAAATAGAACCTGGATGCTGAAGCATCGTGGATTGGGCAAACGCTTGTGAACAGCCAAGATAGGCTGTAACCAGCAAAAGAGTAAGTTTTCTCATAAAAATCGGCTAATGTGACGTGATTAAGAAATATGGTCACCGCCTTTCAATAACAACGTGCAGGGGGCAGGGGGGCGTTGTAGTGAAATGGTAACACAGTGGATATTGTAGTACAAATGTATAACTATTTTTGGGTACTTTGCAATATATAAGGTAAAATTTTTGTAAAATCAGCAAAATCAAATATTTCCCACTGCCCATACTTCCGAAACCACGTCATTTGACGCTTTGCATAATTACGAGAATGTTGCTTTATTTTATCAATTGCTGCCTCTTTTGACCACAATCCGTCAAAATATTGAAACCATTCTTCGTACCCAACTGTACGCAGTGCAGGGTAATGCCGATAAGGCAGCAAATTACGCGCTTCGTCTTCCAAGCCTGCTAAGATCATCTGATCTACGCGTTGATTGATACGATCATACAGCTGTGGTCTTGGCCAATCGAGCAAGATTTGATGTACCTCGAAATCTCTTTGATCGGGTTCTCCTTTAGTAAAAGTTGAATAGGCCGCTCCCCCACTCCACATTACTTCTAATGCCCTTCTCAATCTAGCAGGATTTTGTGGATCGACTTTAGCAAAATATGCAGCATCCAAGGCTGCCACCGTTGATTGTAACCAAGGTAAACCACCTTGTTCGATTCCTTCATCCACCTTTATTTTCACTTCCGCTGTCACCTCTGGAAAATGATCGAGTCCATTACACAAAGCATTGATAAATAATCCAGAACCGCCAGCCACAACAACTATATCATGCTTCAAAAATAATTTTTTTAGTAGTTCCAAAGCATCTTTTTCAAAATGTCCTACGCTATAAGTATCCGTAACAGATAAAGAGTCAATAAAATGATGCTTTACCGTGTCCAATTCCTCTTGACTAGGCTTGGCAGTGCCGATGCTCATTTCGCGATAAAACTGCCGGCTATCGGCAGAGATAATCTCAGTTCCAAAATACTCTGCCAATCGAATTGCGGTTGCTGTTTTACCGCTTGCTGTAGGCCCGCCTACTATGATGAGATGTTTGGGCATTATTTTAATTGTTGGGTTATTTGCACCTTTATAGAAATCTCGTTCCTTTGCGTTATGAAACTGAAATTTCGCCACAAAAGTAAGGGAATATTATATGTTATTTTTGAACGTTTGCTGCCTTGGCAAATGTGCAACCAGTTTAAACGTATTAATTTAAACAGGATTGACCAAATTCCGGCGGATACACCTGTTCTAATTGCAGCCAACCACCCTACGGCTTTTATTGACCCCATTATCATGGGCGATTTTGCTCATCCGCCATTGTACTTTATGACGCGTGGCGACCTTTTTGTGAAGCCAACGGTCCGAAAAATATTTGAACAGTTCAATATGTTTCCAGTAAAACGCAACCGTGATGGATTTAACGATCCTGATAGGATGGACGAAGTAACGGAATATACACTTGCTCAAATGAAGGATCGACAAGCGTTGTGTGTGTTCGTAGAGGGTGTACACCATTATGATAAACGATTAATGCCTATTCAAAAGGGTATTGCAAGGTTGGCATTTACGGCATACGAAAATCTCAGGCAGGATGATTTGCAGATACTGCCCGTTGGTGCCGCCTACTGGGCTACTGATCGACCGCGCGACGTGGCATTTATAAATGTCGGAACACCCATTTATATTAAGGATTATTGGGAAGATTACCAAAAGTCTCCGGCTGCTGCGGTAGTGAAATTATGCAAAGACATTTTTGAAGCACTGAAACCGCTGTGTTTGCATATTGATAACCCCGATGATGACACCTTTGTAGAGCGCCTGCTTACCTTGCACCGCAGCGAACATCCTATTGGGCACTGGCCAATTTTTCATTTTTCGGGTACTCAATTTGAAGGTGAGAAAAAAGTAACCGAGTGGGTTAATGCGCTGCCAGAAGAAGAAAAAGCAGTACTCAAAAAAGGAGTAAAGAAATATTTACACAAAGTACGGGATGCTGGACTTACCGACGACGCATTGCTCCATCCACATTGGGCAAGTTACTCCCGTTGGATATTCCTTTTGCTTACACTTCCATTTTTTCTATTGGGCTATACTGTGCGGTGGCCGATTGCTACATTGGCTCAAAATATGATGGACAACAAAATCAAAAAAAGAGAGTTTAAAACAAGTTTTTATTTTGGAATTGAACTCATTACAGGTGTTTTGTGGCTATTGCTGTGGTTGATTCTAGCCCTTTGCACACAAAAAGCCGCTTGGATTGGCGTTGCTTTGTTGTTGCCACTCTTATATACATTTTCTATTATTTACATTGAAGTCGCTCAAAGGGCTATACAGGCCACAAAAGCAAAAAATCATCCAAATAGGGCTGAATTATTGGCCGAACGCACCAAATTATAACAATGATTATATTATTAGTAGCGGCAACGCACGCTGAAATATCTACCACAGTAGAATGGCTCGAAAAAACGGGTACAAAATTGGACGAAAGCACCTATCAACAGGGTGAAAATATAGTACGTGTACTGGTAACCGGTATTGGAGGGGTCGCCACCGCATTTAGTATGGGAGTGGTACTGACCAGTTTCAGACCTGATTTAGCGATTAATGCAGGTATTGCTGGTGCTATTGACCTCCAACTTCAACTAGGCGCGGTAGTACACGTGGTAGAGGAGCAATTTGCCGATTTAGGCGTGGAGCAGGCAGATGGGCATTTTACTGATTTATTTTCGGTTGGTTTATTACAGGTTAATCAACCGCCCTTTATCAACAAACAATTGAAAGACAATTTTGCTACTCATACCCAATTTTTGCCCAAAGTACATGGCATAAGCGTGAACAAAGTACATGGTAATGAGGCCTCCATTGAGCAATTACGCATCAACTACCCCGATGCGCAGGTAGAAAGCATGGAAGGGGCTGCTTTTTTTTACGCCTGTCTGTTGGCAGAAGTGTCGTTTGTAGAGGTTCGCGCCATCTCCAATTACGTGGAAAAACGCAATCGGGACAATTGGAAAATTATGGAAGCCGTCGCAAATTTAAATGCGGTACTACAAGGAATGATAGCGTAAAGAGATACGCGTTTTTTACCTCAAATCAAATAAATTTTCAACCCCAGGTGTACGCGCCACTATAAAACCTTCGGCATATTCGGCCAAAATAGGTCTTCCATACACCCGTGCTTTGGCTTCCATAAAAGACAAAAACTCTTTGCCTGAAATGGGTGTATTAGGTGTTGTATTTGACGGATCAAAAAACTGCGATCTAAATGCCAATATTGTTTCCATTTTTTTCTCCCAATATGGCGTTATGTCTACCACAAAATCAGGTATAAGTTGTTGATCCTGAATATAATGATATACTGCCTTAGGTCGCCATTTGGATTGTTGGTTACCAGTATCATCTAGGGTTTCAATTTTTTCCAAACCTGCATAGAAACAAGCATCCGCTACCATTTTTGCCGCTCGGCCGTGGTCTGGATGACGATCTTGTGGGGCATTGCACAATACTATTTCGGGGCGGTATTTTCGGATAAAATGCACCACTTTCAGCCATTGTTCGGGCGTATGGGTGAATAAACCATCGGGAATATCCGAAAAAACACGAAAAGAGGCACCCGAAATACGAGCAGCATCCATCGCTTCTGCGCGCCTAATTTCGGCAGTACCGCGGGTGCCTAATTCGCCGACACTAAGATCGAGCAGACCAAAAGTTTTGCCTGTTGCTGCGTGTTTGAGCAAAGTACCAATAGCGCTAAGTTCTACATCATCGGGGTGTATACCGATGGCTAATATATCTATTTTCATAATTTCGAGGCAAAAGTACTATAATCTAGTGCAATGCGATACCTTTGTCAATGAAGAAAGTTCAAACCGATTAGTATGGATCAGCACAACCAACATTTATCCCCCGAATTGGAAGCATGGTTATCAGTACGCGATGAGCATATTGGTCAACTACAAGAAGAATTATCGGTGTCAAGAACCGCGCTCATAGCAGCACAAGATGAGATTCGTAAATTGAATCCCCCCCAACATCCACAAACAAACGCTCTACCCAACAGCGGACATTTGGATACCGCAGTCAATGAGATAACTGACCCTAAAAACCAAGAATTATCCGCCAAAAATGCAGCATTAGAACGCGAGGTGGAACAATTACAGGACGAACTTATCTCTGCGCTGCAATCTGTAAAAGTGGCACAGCAGAACATACGAGATGTAACTGCAATACGTCAAGAACACGTTGCTTATGTCAATGCTTTTCAGCAGAAAACGGCTACCTTAGAGCAGGAAGTACAACAATGGCAACACGATTACGAGCAACTGCGCATCCAAAAAGGTGGATTTGGTTTTAAAACTATTCTTGCAAGTGGTATTGCGGCAACTGTGGTAGGAATGGCGCTTGGCTGGCTGATTTTCCAGCAAAAGGATCCAAATTCTGTTCTTTTTAGCCAATTCAGCAAAGCAGCCGGATTTAATTTAGAATATAATTTATCGCACCAACAATACAACGAGGCGCAAAAGATTGTTACAGATTACCAAAACAATAGAACATATTCCCCTATTCAGCCAGAATTGCTGCTGATTGGTAATCTTATCAAAGCAGTCAGAAATAGCAGCGATACCAGTGCAGCAGCATCCGTAGGTTATTCAGTTGTGCTTCAAGATACCTTGAACGGTGTTCGCCCCAAACCTGTACGCTCGCTCGTAGTTATTTATAATGGAACGGTTAATATTCATACCGAGGCATTATTCGACGCGCCAATATTGGTAACCATAAAGAAAAAAGATAAGATTGACCAGTGGGATCGCACACAAGAATTGGCCAAAACACACACCACCAACAGCAAAGGTAAAAAAGGAATTGCAGAAGATTATTGGTATGAAGTGGAGACAAAAGATGGGATGAAGGGTTGGGTCTTTGGTTTTTTCACAAATGCATCAATGAATCGCTTTAAACCTG